>NZ_CP041767.1:360000-547500 GCF_022026395.1 Brevibacillus brevis
TGGGTGGTTTTTGGCGAGAAGGGCACTAATCCCGATCCAAGTCTCGTGGGAAAAACAGCAGCAGTTTATTGCTGATGCTTCCCATGAGCTGAGGACGCCGCTCACGGCCATCATGGTCAATCTGGAGAGGCTTTTCAGACACCCGGATCATACAATTGAGCAGGAAAGCGAAAAAATCATGATTGGGATGCAGGAGGCCAAGCGCTTGAGCAGGCTCGTGTCGGATTTGCTCACACTGGCTCGCAGTGATTCGAACGAGTTGCAGATCATGAATCAGACGTTGCGCTTAGACGAAGTAGCGATCAAATGCACCCAGGTTTTTGCGCAACTTGCCATCGCACGGGAAATTCGTCTCGAAACAGACATCCAGCAACCCATTGAGATGGTGGGGGACCAAGAACGTCTGCATCAGCTCATGGTCATCTTGCTGGATAATGCCTTGAAGTACACCAACGAAGATGGCCAGATTTATGTTTCTTGCAAAAAGGAAGGCGGCCGCGTTTCGATTCTCGTAAAAGACAGTGGGGTCGGGATTTCCAAAGAGGATATTCCGTATTTGTTCGATCGCTTCTTTCGAGTGGATAAAATGCGCTCTCGAGCGACAGAAGGAACCGGCTTGGGACTTTCCATTGCCAAATGGATCGTGGATGCGCACCACGGAAAAATTCAGGTCAGCAGTGAGGTAGGTATCGGAACGAGTTTTTTGGTTACACTTCCAATAAAGCCGTAACAAGATGGAAAGGACCGTTTTCCTAAGCGTAGGGAATCGGTTCTTTTTTCAAATAGTGGAGCAATTCCATTTAACATACTTTTATGTTTCAAATATCTCTAAATTAAGGTAAACTATAAGCAGAGAGGAGTGGTTGTACGAATGAACATGACGATCACTAAAGCAGCGGTAGCATGGTTTCGCGAAGAATGGGGATGCAAAGAAGGAGACAGCATTCGTTTTTTTGTCCGATACGGAGGCGTTAGTACGGTTCAGGATTCATTCTCGATGGGGATTGCCAAAGAGTTGCCGAATGAAATCGGCATTTCGACAGTAGAGGATGGCATCACTTTTTATATGGAAAAAGATGAGCTGTGGTATATGAATGGAAGAGGATTGATTGTTGATTATCGGCCGGAGACTGACGAAGTAGATTTTAAGCTGGATTGAGCAAAGAAAATGGTAGAACATATCCCGTAGGCCAGATGGGGCCATAATAAGGGTGCTGCTTCGAGAATTTAGAATGGCTCACAAAAAGGGGCTGTCTCATAAGTCGATTTTTCGGCTTAGAGACGCCCCTTTTGCATTTCACAAACGTTGATATATCCATGTTCCTGATGTTTAAATTTCAGCGGATTTGCCCTTTTGGGACAGCCCCCTCTTATTTGGCTGGCCAACCATTGTTCACTCCGCCAAAGGTATCGTTGTCCTCTTGGATGACTGCGGCTTGTGGTGTGAAAGGACCATCGTTGTTGACAACAATCGACGAAAATCACTTCCTAAGACCTAAGGAAAAATCAGGGAAAATAGCACTAAAACATGTAGATATATTTATATTTTGGAAATATATTCAATATAGTAATATTATCTTCCAAAGTATCTAGTGAATTCTGGCTGGATATCTACTTTGCCTCATCTGGTTTATGAGAGGATGGCTTGATCACATGAAAAAACGAAGAACATGGCTTTATTTATTTGTACCGATTGGTTTCCTGGGAGTCATTTTTCTGTATGCGGCTTTGATGTACCAGCCCCTTCTTTTTGTTTTCGGCGATCAATTTTTCCGCAGAGACGATTGGGAAAGAATAAAGCCCAAGTATTTCCAAGGGGTAGCGTACTCAGCGGACGAGGAGGTAAGGCTGCTGGAACAACTGAGCTTGGAAGAATTGATCCTTGATATTGGAAAACAGATGGGGGTGAAGACGGATGAGCGTCTGATTGAAGAACATTTAAAACAATTGGGCAGCACGAAAGCGGAGCGTGAAGAAACGTTGCGCCAGATGAACATGACGGAAGAGGACAGCATTCAAAACATAAGACGGGCGATGATTGGTTTTGAAGTGAAAAAGATCGTGACTCGGGATGTTGTGGTGACACAAGAAGAAGTAGAGAGATTTTACCGGGAACAAATCGAGTCTTTTCGCATTCCCGAACTGCGCACCATTTATTATGTACGGGCTAAAAATGGCGACAAGCTCTTGTTGGACAAGCTGAAAGCCGCATCAACGGAACGTTTTCAGTCCCTGCTGAAGCAATATGGCGAAGATCCCGAGGGGCGTGCCGGATTGCATGAACTGGTCGCTCAGTCCCAAATGTCCGAGAATTATAACGAGATGATTGCGAAGGCCGTGTTTCACTCTCCCGTAATGCGGATTGTTGGCCCTTTTGAGAGCCAGCAGTGGACCTATTGGTTTTTCCCTGCTGAAGTCATGCCACCAAGAACACAAACCCTCCCGGAAGTAAGCCAAAAGATACAGCAAATCATTTATCAAGAGAAAGAATCCGTGGTATACCGCAAGTGGCTCGAGTCACAGAAGAAATCTAACAATTACCTGTTTTTGCCTGAGAATTTGCAAAGGAATAAATTTTTGGCGTTTTGGAGTGACTTACGCCTTCTTTTCAATTCGTAAGTCGTTTCGAATAAATAAAAATGATAAAGGAGAAATCACCATGAAAGTAGGAAAAATGTTGTTGACTGCACTCATTTGCTGTAGCTTGACGGGGATGGCCGCTCCCGCATTTGCGGAGAATGAAATTGCCGACGAGCCTATGTGGGATAGCGCACCCGCACCCAAAAATTACAGCCCGGAAAAGAAGAAAGCAGCCGAAGAGATGGTTATTAATCAAAAATCGTTCACTCTTGCAGCGAATCCAATCATCGTGATCGACCCTGGACACGGTGGAGATGATCCAGGAGCATTGGGCAACGGTTTGAAAGAAAAAGACCTGACTTTGGACATAGGCCTTCGATCCAAAAATTACATCGTTGCCAACTATCCGGCTACGGTTTACATGACGCGAAGCTCTGATACAACGGTAGCTCTGTCTACCCGAGCCTCTTATGCCAATTCCAAAAATGCCAATTTTTTTGTCTCCATGCATATCAATGCCGCATCCCTTTCCTCGGCCAATGGAGTAGAAACTTACAATTACCCCGGATCAACAACCAGCTTGCGATTGGCAACGGAAACGTACAACCAATTAAGAAATTCGTTTGCAAATGACAGGGGAGTCAAAGCAGCAGAGTTTTACGTATTAAAATACACAAACATGCCGGCATCTTTAGGAGAGACCGGATTTATTACGAATGCGAGTGACGCATCCCAACTTGCGCAAAGTTCCTTCCGTCAAACGCTTGCCACCCAATACGCTACCGGGATGCACCGTTACTGGTGGGGATTCTAAACAAATGATTACAGCCAACCATGCCTTGAAACGGGATCCAGCCGTTTAAGGCACAAACCATTCGATTACGAAGAGGGGCTGTCTCATAAGTCGATTTTTCGGCTTAGAGACGCCCCTTTTGCATTTCTCTCATCTGGAACAGCAATTTGGATCGGCCGCATTCGATAAAAAGAAGTTCTGGGATATTTTTCAATTTATACTTAACAAACAAAAATGTTTGTTATATTATGAATACATACCAAATCGAAAAAGGAGGAAGTTACATGCGTTTACTTGATTCTTACTTGGAGCTTGGCATTACAGGAATGACACGTGCAGCTGTAGCAGGATGGTTCGACGGTCATTATGGGGCAGCTTTATTGGCAGGGTACTTCATGGATCGTGAGCACGATCTCCCTGAACATGTAAAAGAGGGCATTGAGCGGACATGTCAATCCTTCCGCAAGCAAAAGCCTGAATGGTTTGTTCCACTAGATCAAGACGAGCAAGCTGACCCCTCCTTGTTACAGCATGTTATCAATGGCCTCCAGCAAAATGTGAAGCAGCTTCGGACCTCAGGCCATGGACTAGCACTAGGTGTGTTGGCATTAAAAGCACTGCGCGAACGCCCTGATATGATCACTCCGACTGTGGTGGATGGCCTGGTCAGAATTCTCCAAGCGACGACAGAAGACAGGAAAGACCGTTATTGGGGCATCGAGAATTACCATGGCATGACGATTGATGATGTCAAAGACGACGAAGTTGCGCCTTACCATACAACGGCAGAGATGGCAGAGCGGGCGTTTGACGAGCTACGTTTGGTTATACCGCCGCGTGATATTAACGGAGTACGCTATCATTTGGCGAGCGAGGTCGTCCATAACATCACACAGGCTCATGCGTTAACAGATCTGGAGCGATTCGGTTATGAGGATATAGTGAAGCCTGGTATCGTAAACCACCGTCTTCAAATCTATTTGAATCGCCATGTTCCTGAGTTTACTTTGGAAGATGAGGTGAAGGAGCCAGCGTTCGAGGAAATTTTCTCACCGTTGTACTGGGAAAGAACATACAGCGATCCGCATGCATTGAAGCTTCCATATGCTGCACTGGATCTGCTAAAGCGGTTTCCACCAGAGAAGAGAGCTCATGCAGAGCGAAATTTGTGCAAGCTTTTGACGATTACGGATTAATAAAATCGCACAAATAAAAAGAACAGGGAGGCCAATGGGCACTCTCTGTTCTTTTTCACTTCGAATGAGTGTCGTCTACCAGGTAGGAATGACAGTCGTAGTAGATTCTCGATTTGCATAGTAGCTCTTATGCTCGATCAGGGCATTGCGAATGGCAGACTCATTGATGTCAAAACCGATCCCTGGGGTTGTCGGTACAGCCAGCATACCAGGTGCTGCAAAATCGATGACAGGTGTCACGATATCTTCCGCAAAGTAGCGATGGGAAGGGGATGTATCGCCGGCAATCGTGAAGTTGCTAAGCGAGGCCATCGCGATGTTGTGCGCGCGTCCAATTCCTGCCTCCAGCATTCCTCCGCACCATACAGGTACGCCGCGTGTCGCACACAGGTCATGAATCTTCTTGGCGTCGGTCAGACCACCTACGCGACCGATCTTGATGTTGATAATCCGGCAACTGCCGAGCTCGAGTGCTTTGCGGGCATCTTCCACCGTATGGATACTTTCGTCGAGGCAGATCGGTGTTTTCAGCTCTCTTTGCAAGGTGGCATGGTCGATGATGTCATCATGAGCCAACGGCTGTTCAATCATGATCAAACCAAAGCCATCTAAAGCCTTCAGCATCTCCATGTCTGCCAGCGTATACGCAGAGTTTGCGTCCGCCATCAGTGGAACGTCTGGTCCAAATGTGTTGCGGATCGCACGCATTGGCTCGACATCAAAGCCCGGCTTGATTTTCACTTTGATCTTTTTGTAACCGTCACGGATGAAGCCCTCTACCCGTTGCAGCAGTTTTTCGATGGTCGGTTCAATTCCGATACTCACACCGACGTCAATCGTCGTGCGAGTTCCGCCCAATGCTTGGGAGAGGGAGAGGCCGTTCATTTTGGCGTACAAGTCCCAGACGGCACCTTCCAAAGCGGATTTGGCCATGTGGTTGCGGCGCATCCAGGAGAAGAGGCGGGATACGTCATCAGGATGCTCGATCTCCCGTGAAAACAGCTGCGGGATCAAATACTTTTCGAGCATGTACCAGACCGTATCGACATCTTCCTCGTTATAGACGGGGACGTCCATCGCGACGCTTTCGCCGAAGCCGACATGAGCACCGCTGTATGCACGCACGAGAATGCATTCCTTGTGGGTTTCAACTCCCATGCTCGTTTCAAAAGGGGAATTCAACGGAATTTTGATTCGTTGCAGGTCCACGCGTTCGATTTTCATGTTCATCTCTCCTCAACCGTTCATATGGATTGTCGCTCAAACGTTTTCAGTACCGTTCTTGCCAAAATCTCGATGCCGTCTAGCAGTGCTTCTTTTTCAAAAGTCATCTGCGGATGATGAAGTCCTGGTGTCAGGCCACAGCCTAAACCAAGCATGGTCGCGCGAAGCTGTGGACGTTCTTTTGTGTAATAGTGGAAGTCTTCCGCGCCTGGTGTCTGGATCGGCGGTTCGAGCTTCTCTGTCCCCAAGGTTTGGGTAATGGCATCGGCCATGATCAGTCTCGCTTCTTCGTTCACTTCCGCCGCATAGACGCGTTCGGTGATCTCGTAAGACAGCTCAACTTCATAGAGACGGGAAACGTGCTGCAAAATGTGCTCGACACGGGCAAAGAGGGCGTGAATGACTTCATTCGTCTGTGCACGCAGGTCCAAGTGGAACTGTGCCGAGCCCGGAATGATATTGCTGCTTTTGCTACCGGCAGAAAGCTGCGTCATTTTGACAGAATAAGGGACGAGCGGGTCGAGATGAATGCCTTTTAACTGCTCGACAATCGCAGCGGCTACCTCGATAGCGTTGACTCCGAGGTGAGGTCGTGCACCATGAGCATCGGCACCCTTGATTTGCCCGAATACTGTACCCGCCGCCCCGTGCAGGATAGCAGAAGCAGCTGTGCCGCACGGGATTTCCTGGATGGGACGAAGGTGGACGCCGTACAGAAAATCAATATCGTCCACTACTTTCTTGTTCACCATCGCGAGTGCGCCATTTCCGCTTTCTTCTGCTGGTTGGAAAATGAGCTTCAGGCGCCCAGGGAGCTGGACGTCCATTGCTTGCAGCACCATCAGGACGCCTAATGCCATGGTCATATGCGCATCGTGTCCGCAGGAATGGTTCGCAGTAAAGACGCCGTTTACTTCTTGCCAGAGTGCGTCCATGTCTGCCCGTACGCCTACAGTGAATTTTCCTGGCGTCAGATCGCCCCATTCGCCAACAACACCCGTCACGTCGTCAAAGGTAGTGACGCGGCAATTGTGTTTTTTCAAGAAGTCAGCGATAAACGAGGTGGTTTGGATTTCCTCCCAGCTGATCTCTGGATGCTGGTGTAAATGCTCGTATAGAGAAAAAATGGCGGGCTGCAATTGTTTGATCGTTGTGCGCATGGTTCCTCCATCGGTTTGTTCGTGAGTAGTCGGTAAGTGAAGCGAAGGCTACGCCAATCCAATTGACGCAGCCATTTTTGTGAAAAGCTTATTTGTTACGAAACGCCGATTGTCACTGCTACAATGAGCGCGATCGAAGCGATAATGGCCCAACCAGCTAGCAGCTTCCAAATGAATTTGACCCATTTCTCATACGGAATGCCTGCAACAGCCAGATAACCCATCAACGCAGAAGAAGTCGGGATAATGGAGTTGGTTACCGCATCGCCGTATTGGAAGGCAAGAACCGCTATCTGACGTTGGATGCCGAGCAGATCCGCAATCGGCACCATGATCGGCATGGTTGTCGCTGCCTGTCCACTACCGGAAGAGATAAAGAGATTGAGAAAGGCTTGAATCACAAACATGGCCAGGACGTTAACGGCATCTGGCAAATGACCAATCGCTGAAGTCAGACTGTTAATCATCGTATCGATAATTTTTCCGTCTTCCAGGACGACCGTGATCGCGCGGGCAAAACCTACGATCAGCGCGCCAAACGTAACGGCTCTCGCACCAGCAACGAAGGAATCAAACAGCGTATTGACCGACAAACCTCCGACGAGACCAGCAACCAGGCCCATGATCAGGAAGGAAGCGGTAAGCTCTGTCAGGAACCATTCGTACTTGAATACACCGTATACGTTGAAGGCGAGGCCACAGACCATTACCAGGAACACGAGCTTGTGACGCGCATTCAAATCGGGGATGTCTACTGCTGCCTGTTCTTGACTAGCGTGATTCTCTACGCCATATAGCACGCTCTTGGTCGGGTCAGCTTTGACACGATACGCATAACGCATGACGTACCAGATGGCAAAAGCGAGCACGAAGACATACACAACAGCGCGGAAGGTAAGACCAGAGAAGAGCGGCAATTGCGCGAGCGACTGCGCCACCCCAACCGTAAATGGATTGATCATCCCGCCCATGAAGCCGGCTGCAGCTCCCATGGTGATCATGGCTGTCCCTGTTACGGCATCAAAGCCCATCGCACGAGCCAGCGCGATACCGATTGGAACGAAGATGATGCTTTCTTCTGCCATTCCCATCGTGAAGCCACCGATGGAGAAGAGGAACATGGAAGCAGGAATGAGCAGCTTTTCCCGACCCTCCAAGTGTCGGACACCTTTATTGATCCCGGCCTCAATCGCTCCGGTCTGGCGGATGATTCCGAATACACCGCTTACAATAAAGATGTAGAAAATGATTTGCGCTCCTTTTTGCATCCCTTCTGGAATCGCTTTGAACATGTCAAAGAACGAGACCGGATCACTTTCTACAGGATGGTAGCTGCCGTTGACGACGATGGTTTTGCCTGAGGCAGCGTCCTTGACGCGATCGAACTCACCAGCCGGGAGCACGTAGGAAGCCAGGGCTGCCAAAATGATGATGATAAAGAGGATGGCATAGGTATGCGGCACAGAAAAACGTTTCTTTGCAGGTTTCAATGGATGTGTAGACATGAGGTCACCTCGCTTTTTTTTGCTTATGACAAGCAAGGGTCGTGCCAAGTGTCGAAATTTCCCGAATATAAGCGTTTTTAGTGGATTTTCATAGGCAAGGTAAGGGCAGAAAACGAGCTTTAGGAATGTTTATTAGGTTTTATGCAGCCTAATACATCCTATTATTCATTGGGCGGAAGTTAAATCCGCCCGTGTTTTCGCAACAATTCAATACCCGCGGGGGTGATGGAGGTTCCTTGTCGGGTTGTGCCTGAACGCACCAAACCTTGCTGCTCTAGCAGTTTTAGCTTGTGTCGTAGTGCGCTCTCCGTCCAGCCTACGGATTGTAGCTCAGGGGAGTGCGCCAATTGATAACGACCGACTGGTTTGTTGGATACGTAATAATGATGCAAGCAATACAAAATATCCAGGTCGCGGTTGTCGTCCAATTTAGGGATAGAAGCTGTTTGCTGCTTTTGAAACAGGCTATCCGTCAATCGTTTGGGGAGGTCCTGAATGCCGATGACAGGATGCTCGCTGACTGTAATGGCATAGTCGACGACATTTTTCAGTTCGCGAATGTTCCCCCGCCAATCATGGCGATTGAATAGCTCCATCACTTCTGGCGACCATGTTTTGCGAATGCCTTGCTGCTCCAGATGCTCATCGATGAGAAGGGGAATATCGCTGATTCGCTCACGCAAAGCGGGAATTTGGATCGGCAGGACAGCTAGACGATAGAACAGGTCCTCACGAAAGCTTCCTTGGGAAACAGCGTCTTCCAAATTGCGATTGGTAGCTGCGATGATGCGGCAATCCACAGAGAGAATGCCTGTACCGCCCACGCGGATGACCTGCTTTTCTTGCAGCACGCGAAGTAGCTTGACCTGAATGGCTCCAGAGATGTCCCCGACCTCATCGAGAAAAATCGTCCCGCCGTCTGCTTGTTCAAACAGGCCGGGCTTTCCGCCTTTTCGTGCTCCTGTAAAGGCACCGTCTTCGTAGCCGAACAGCTCGCTCTCCAGCAGGTTTTCCGGCAAGGAGGCACAGTTGATTGCGACAAAGGGGCCGTTTTTGCGTAGCGAGTGCTGATGAATGGCATGGGCGAACAGCTCTTTTCCCGTTCCGTTTTCACCTGTCAGCAGGATCGTTTGATTGTTTTTTGCCATTTTTTTGCCGAGCTCGATGGCTTGGAGCAGTGGTTGGCTTTGTCCTTTGATATCGGAAAAGGAATAGGTGGCTGTATGGCCGCGCAAGGTGAGCGTGGTTCGCAACCGTTGGATTTCGGTCACGTCTTTTAGTGTACAAACGAAGCCTAAATGCTCATGCCTGCGGCGTATACTTTGACTGCTGACGATAAATTGCTTGTGATCAATGGTTACGAGAGCGTCCTCCAGATCTTCCTGCTCAAAAAAGGGCTGCAGCAAGCTGTGCTCCTTCAACACCGTGTACGGTTGTCCAACAATTGAGGATGCCTGTGGACAAAACAACTCAACGGCGACGTCGTTAATAAACGTAATCAGACCTTGTTCGTTGCAAGCGGTCACGGGGTCTTTGACTGCCTGAAAGGTAGATTGCAGCTGGCTATTGAGCTTCTGTACCTCTGCGTAGGAGGTGCCGAGCATTTTCGCGAGCTCAGACATTTCTACGATGAAGGCAGACAAGTACTCGCGCTCCCATTCACTGGGCACGCCCACTTTACGACCGGTATCAATCAGGTCATGAATACTGATTTTGCGAAAACCGAGATCAATTACCTCTACGTGAGGAGGAAGAGGTACGTCAGGAACGCTCATAATGATGGCGTATTGAAATTCGAGATCATCAAATGTGCAGCCAGGGTGAAAGGGGACGTAATTCAAATGATCGACGTTCGCCTCCAATAGGTTTTGGATGACCTCCTGTGCGGAAACTGGCGAATTGTTCATGACAGGGACGGTCGTCCCCGGAGGAATCTGCATCAGCGCTTTCATTTTGCGCAGCTCGAAAAAACGATTTAAAACCGTGATGGGTACGGAGTCAGCAACAGCTTGACGGGCAACGGTGTATAGCTCTGGGGATTTGGTTGTGATAAAGACATGATCGACTCCGCTCAAATCGGGAATGTGCTCATGGCTGGCATAGCCGATGACTTTGCAATACGGCTCGAAATAAGCCCGCAGTTCTTTTAACAAAAATTCGAGAGTGTCCGTTCCTTTTGCAATCAAGACAATGGTGTGGTCCATGCTGCACCGCCTTTGCTCAAACAATCGTGAATGTTTTGTAATCTCATGATAGCACAATGCCTGGCTGTAATCGGATGGATTCGCTTGTATAGAGAGGAAAGACAAGGATTGATTTGCGGGTGGGGAAATGTGTTTTAATAGAAATTAGAAGTAAGAACATAGGAAAGCAATAACAGGAGCAGGAGGAATCAGCATGGAGGACAGATTGGTTCCAGAGGTGCTGCAAATGATTGGGGAAGTCTTGCCGGACGGGGTATCGATTGCGATCTCGGACGGCTCACAATACTTGTACTATCAACCGAGTTCCAATATTGACTTGAAAATTACGCCAGGGGATCTCGTTCCCATTGGCTCGGCTACACATCAAGCGCTCATGGAAATGGGAAAAGTGGGGCATCAGGTGGAAAGTCGTATTTTTGGCGTGCCGTACTACGGACTCTCGCTTCCATTAGTGCGAAATGGTCAGGTCATGGGCTGTATTACCGCCATCTATCCACCTCAAAACGTTCCGCTCACAAATCCGGAGCCGCGTCTATCGTTTTTGATCGGAAAAGGGGAGGACGGCTGGCTGCCCATACCATTAACGGAGATCGTCTATATCAGCTCTCATGAAGGAAAAACGCTTCTGCATACGGCTAGCGGATCATATGCGAACAAATACAACATGGCTGAACTCGAGTACATGCTCCCGAAAGAGCGATTTGTGCGCTGTCATCGGTCGTATTTCGTCAATATGGAATCGATCGGCTTTATTCACCCGCATTTTCATTCGACGTTTTTATTGGAGATGAAGGACAAGCAAAAGACCAGAGTTCCTGTGAGTCAGTCGTATGCCAGCTCGTTTCGGCAATTGCTCGGCTTCTGAAATATCTGACAAATGAGAATGATTCGCTGCCGTTTTTTCTTGATAGCCGCGTAAAAATTCTGTTTTGTTGAAAATCGAGTGCCCGCTCAGAATCCTTGTGCTAGTGTAAAGGCAATAAAGATGGCATGGGAGGTCACAATGATGTGGGAGCGCTTACGCGATAAACGACTGGCAGATAAAATCGTGACGGCTGAGGTAGCAGCAGGATGGATTGAGGATGGCATGACGATCGGGTTAAGTGGTTTCACGCGTGCTGGTGATGCCAAAGTCGTGCCGCTCGCATTGGCTGAGTTGGCGAAAAAAGAGAACAAGCCTTTTGGCGTAAACGTATATACAGGAGCATCACTCGGCTCCGATGTAGATGCCGTTATGGCGGAAGCGGGGATCATCAACAAGCGATTGCCTTTTCAAGCAGATCCGGTTATGCGCAAAAAAATCAACGATGGTAGCATGATGTTCGTTGACCAGCATTTGTCGCATACAGCGGAAGCAATTCGTCAGGGAGCGATTGACGCAATCGATTACGCGATTGTGGAAGCGGTTGCAATTACAGAAGAGGGTATGATCATTCCGGCTACGTCCGTGGGGAACTCCAATATTTTCGTGGAAAATGCCAAGCATGTCATCATTGAGTTGAATATGGCTCAATCGGTGGAATTGGAAGGCATTCATGATATTTATACACCCGCAAAACAAGGAGAGCGTGAACCGATTCCGCTCACGTCTGTGGATCAGCGCATAGGCACAGCAGGGATCCCGGTCGATCCGAATAAAGTAAAAGGGATTGTCCTGACGAATCAGTTGGATTCTCCGTCGACAATTGTGGAGCCGGACGAAGAAACGGCGCAGATTGCGGCACATCTGATCGAGTTTTTGCGTCAGGAGGTAAAAGAGGGGCGCTTGCCGAACAATCTCGCGCCATTGCAATCAGGAATCGGATCGGTAGCGAATGCGGTTTTCAACGGATTTTTGGATTCGGAATTCACGGATCTGACAGTCTTCTCGGAAGTGTTGCAGGATGCGGTGTTTGATTTGCTTGATGCAGGTAAAATTTCGTTTGCCTCAGGCTGTTCGATCACGCTGACGGCTGACAAGATGAAGCATGTCACCGAAAATTTTGCCCAATACCGTGACAAGCTGCTGTT
The DNA here is from genome assembly GCF_022026395.1 of Brevibacillus brevis. NCBI lineage: Bacteria > Bacillati > Bacillota > Bacilli > Caryophanales > Paenibacillaceae > Brevibacillus > Brevibacillus brevis. The sequence continues at coordinate 372,673 of NZ_CP041767.1, forward strand.
GCGTCCGCAAGAAATCACGAACCATCCGGAGCTGATTCGCCGCCTCGGTCTGATTGCGATCAATACAGCGATTGAAGCGGACATCTACGGCAACGTCAACTCGACCAACGTGTCGGGTACACGAATGATGAACGGCATCGGCGGCTCTGGTGATTTTGCTCGTAACGCACGTCTGGGCATCTTCGTAACCAAGTCGATTGCCAAAGGTGGAAACATTTCGAGCATCGTTCCGTTTGCCTCCCATGTGGATCATACCGAGCACGATGTCGATATTATCGTCACTGAGCAAGGCTTGGCTGACTTGAGAGGCTTGGCTCCGCGTCAAAGAGCCATCAAAATTATCGAGAATTGTGCGCATCCGATGTACCGCGATCAATTGATGGCATACTATGAGGAAGCACTCACACGTGGCGGGCACACCCCGCATGTACTGGAAAAGGCATTCTCCTGGCATGTACGTTACGCGCAGGAAGGCACGATGCTTGCGAAAAAGCCAGCGTTGGTTTAGTCGATGGAATGATGAAAAAAGTAAACCCGCTCGGGCGTTAAAGCCTTGGCGGGTTTTTCTCGTCTCCAATGCAATGTTTACGTTTTTACGCTTGCAAGCTTTCCTGCCTTTTTTCCTGAGCAAACGAAGCCCATGCAAAGCCAAAGCCGACGAGGACGAGCAGACCGCCGACCCAGCTGATGTGAGCAATACCTACATGGTCTACGATCACCCCACCGAGACCTGCACCTAGCGCCAGTCCAAGCTGAAAAACCGAGGTGTTCATGCTGAGGGCCACCTGCGAAGAGTGAGGAGACAGCGTGATCAAATAATACTGCTGGGCTGGAACGGTGGTTTGCACGGCAGCGACCCAGAACATAACGGTGATGATTGCCCCCATGAACAGTTGCGAAGACAGCGGCAGGATCAGCAGGATGACTGCGTGAAGAAGCAAGCTGACATACAGCGTAGGGCGAATCCCCCTTTTGTCGGTGGAGACGCCTCCGATCCGCGAACCAGCCACACTAGCGAGGCCTGCCAAGAAAAGCGTGGTGCTTACCCAAGCAGTCGTCATGGCGGAAGTGCTCTGTAGAAGCGGAGTAATGTAGGTATAGACGGTGGAATACCCTGTGACAAAGAACAAAGAGATAAATAGCGCATGAATCACCCGTTTGTTGCGGAGTGCGGCCAACTGTTTGCGTAGCGGGACAGCCTCTTCCCCCTGCTGCTTCGGCAAATAGGCCAAGATAGCGAAGAAGGGAACGAGCGTCAGGACGGCAATGAGCGCGAAAACAGGGCGCCATCCCCAGATGTCTCCCAGCATGGTGCCAAGTGGAACCCCAAGCACGAGCGAGAGGCTGAAGCCCATGAGGATGATCGCGATGGAGCTGCCTTTTTTCTCTGGGGAGGCCATATTGGCTGCTTGCGAGAGAGCTACCACGGTGTAGATGCCTCCACAAAGCCCCAGCAGAATGCGGGATACCATCAACAGCGAGAAGCTCGGGCTTATGGATGCGAGCAGGTTTGCGGCTATAAATGAAAACAGCGTCCAAAGGATGAGCTTTTTGCGTTCTACTCCGGCGGTGAGCGCGATCAAGACCGGAGCTCCAAAGGCAAAGGCAAGGGAAAAGGCGGTCACTAACTGACCAGCGAGAGAGAGGGAGACATGGGTGTCATCTGCGATCATGCCGATGATTCCGGTTACGATTGATTCAGCTGTGCCAATCATGAATTCTCCCAAGGCCAGTAATAGGATTAAAAATTTTTTAGACAAGGTGGTTCACTCCTCGAGCTAACAAAATTGATGTAGTGACATTTTACGAAACGATTTCTATAATTTACATACATGAACCAAGGTGTTTATGATGAATGGCTTTCTATATACAAGTTATTTGGCAGGAAACGCTTATGGATTTGAAAGGATGATCTGCGTGGACCAAATCGATTACAAAATCATGAGCTTGTTGCACGAAAATTCGCGGATACCATTCGCGGAGCTGGGGAGAATCATCGGGATGACGCAGCCTGCCGTGAAGGAGCGGGTCCGTCGTCTCGAGGAGCAGGGAATCATTACGGGCTACCACGCGTCGATCTCTCAGGAAAAACTCGGTAAGCACACGACTGCTTTTGTCATGTTCCGCACCAAGCAATGTGCGGCGTTCATCGATTTCTGCAAGCAATCGCCGGAAGTGACAGACATGTACCGGATCAGTGGGGAGTATAACTACATGCTGAAAGTGGTAACAAGGTCGACGGAGGAATTGGTTGCCTTCTCGGAACGCACTGGGGATTTCGGCTTCTCCTATACATTGATCGTGCTAACGGCGCCGTTTGAACAAAAAGTGATGCTGGAGGAAGAGAAAATCTTCTGATCGTGCTTCTGACTGAACAAAAAAAAGGGGCTCCGCCATATCAGGGCGAAGCCTCTTTCCTTTTGCGTATCGCGAAAATGCTATTTTTGCCGTACATACTGCTCGTCCCTCATAAACAGACGCCAGAAATAAATAAAACCGGGTACGAGAATCGCAAAGCCGACCAAGTAACAAATGAACAGAGCGTGGAACGTATCCGGATGTGTAAAGCTGGACTCAATCGTCACATGGGGATAGACGATGTAGGGGAGGCGTGCTGCACCGTAGGCATAGCTGGCGAGCAGATATTGCGTTGTGGCGACAATGACCGCAATCCGCGGAAGATGGATGCCGAAGTATCGACGGTCTTGAGGCAGCAAAAGAGCGATATAACTAATGAAAAAACAGACCGCCGATGCAATAAGCCACGGCAAATAATCGAGAATGCGATCATATAGCCATTTTGCCTCTATCTGCATCGTCAGCACGGTAACCAATGCCGCTAGCAGCGTAATCGGCCCCAGAAGCACCGCATCCCGGCGGTAGACGGCGAAGGCTTGCTTTTCACCTGCGACGAAGGAATAGTCCGCGAGAAGCAGCGACGAGAGGTAGAGTGTGCTGCTGACGGCAAGACCAATAAAAGAATAGACATGCGGGCTGGTCAAAAAGAGTCCCCAATCGAGAGACTCCACACCATTGACCGTTCGAGACAACCCGCCCTGTGTCACAGGAAGTACGCTAATTAACAGAGCTGGCACCAATATCCCGGTAACGCCTGAGACGATGCTGAGCATCTTGTCATACCTGTAAATCAGATGAGAAAACACCATGAACGTACTGCGAATCAACATCAATAACACCACGAGACATCCGGGAACAAGCAGCAGGCTTGCCAATGTGTAGGTCGCGCCAGGGAAAAAGGTAACGAGCGCGACTACAATTAACACGATAAAGACATTCACGACCTCCCAGGAGGGCGAGAGGTAGCGATTGGCGATTTGGGTGGCTTTGGTTTTTTCCCGATTCAAATAGATCATCGACCAAAAACCAGCACCGAAGTCGAAGGAGGCTGCGACGGAATAGATGACGACGAAAATCCAGAGCAGCGTAATGGCAATAATCGTGTCGGTCATGCCGTTCCTCCGTCCACTTTCGGCTGTTCTGGCGGATCGAGCTGTAAGGGATGGCGGCCAAAATAGCTGCGGAATACGAGCAGGGTGACGATCGCGAAAAATACGTACACCGAGAGAAAAATCCAAAATAGAGTAGAAATGCCTGCTGCTTGGGTAGCAGCGTCAACTGTTTTCATCACGCGATACACCACCCATGGCTGGCGTCCTGTGCAGGCAAAAATCCAGCCGAATTCGATGCCTAGCAAGGCGAGCGGTCCACTCGCGACAAAGATCCAGAGAACCCAACGGGGAAACTGAGATCGTTTTAGGAGCTTCTTCCAAGCGAAGCCGATGAAACCTACAAAGATCAACAAGCTACCGATGATGACCATCCCGTTAAATAACGTATGGATGTAGAGTGGAGGCCACAGCTCCTTTGGAAAGTCGTCCAGACCGACTACGACCTCGTCAAAGCGATTGGCTGCAAGGAAGCTGAGCGCCCATGGAATCTCGATGGCGTATTTGACTTCTTTTGTCTCGGGATCGGTAAAGCCGCCAATCGCGAGTGGGGCATATGCTTGTGTTTCAAACAGTCCTTCCGCAGCGGCCAGCTTTTCCGGCTGGTATTTATGCAAAAGCTGCGCGGATTCATGCCCGTTCAAGGCAGTTAATAGGGAAAAGGTGCCTCCCACGATTAAACCGGCCAAGAGTGCTTTTTGATGATACAAATAAACCCGACTGCCTTTTTCAGCGCGCAGCATTTTCCACGCTGCTACACCAGCGACGATGAATGCCCCCGTCATATAAGCAGAGACAGTTACATGACCTGCCGTCACGAAAAAGCTGGGATTAAAAAAAGCTTTCCAAGGGTCCACGTCGACGATTTGCCCATCGACCATCCGAAAGCCAGTTGGCGTGCCTTCAAAGGCGTGGACATTCGTAATCAGGATCGCGGACGCCGTCGCACCAAGCAAAACCATGAACAAGCTCAACAAACGCATGTTGCGGGATAAGCGGTGAGCCGCGTAAACGTAGATGGACATAAATAAGGCTTCCACGAAGAAAGCGAATATTTCGATCTGAAAAGGTAGCGAGATCACCTTGCCGACAATCTCCATGAATCCAGGCCATAATAGGGAAAGCTGGACTCCAGCAATCGTACCAGAGGGGATCGCGACGCCTAATAAGATCGCCTGGGCTTTTGTCCAGCGTTTGGCCATCATCTCGTAATCTCGGTCACGCGTCCGCCAAAAGAGGAGCTCCACCAGCAAGATCATGAGCGGGAGACCAACACCCATGGTCGCAAAAATAATGTGAAAGGCCATAGTCGTCCCGAATATGGCTCTGGTCATCACGATATCTTCCACGTTCAACTTCCTTTCTGATCGGCACCAAAAATTGTTAACGATTTCCTCGTTAATGTCCCATGAGGAGGCGGAGTTTATACGAAAAAGACCGTCACAAAAATGTGACGGTCGGGCTTGATGATAGGATAAGGACGTTTAGAAGAGTAGATTATTTACGATAGAGTGGATAATCAACCTCAGTTGGTACTTGAATCAACACCAGGCGGAGTGGAGCATCCGTTGATGCCGTGTAGATGGCTGTGCTGCTTTCCTCGGAGGAGAGAACGACAAAGTCACCTTTGGTTGCCGGGGTGTGGTTCTCGCTGACAGTTGCTTTCTCTGCAACGCTTCCGTTCCCTTCCACTATGACGACTGCGTGAGCATAACCAGCCGGGAGTTCTTTTTCATACGACTTTCCAGCGGGAATCGTGATATCGCTCATCAAGGAATCCGTGACCAACTGAATGGGAGCAGACGATCCGATGATGTGTTTTACTTGGACACCATCGACATCCTCAGACGGAAACTCCTCATGATCATACTGATTGTAAGTAGGCGGTTGCTTCGTTGTCTGCGCAAGATGCGGTTCAAACCAGATTTGAAACATTTCTGTATCCTTGCCGAGCTCTTCTGCATGGTACGCGCCTGAACCGGTTTGCATGATCTGCGCGCCGCCTGTCGACACCTCTTGAAGATTTCCGAGCGTGTCCCGATGTCCGACTGTCCCTGTGAGGACATACGACAAAATTTCAAAGCCGGAGTGAGGATGCAGCGGAATTTCAAATGTCTTCAGCGATTTTGCCCATGCCCAGTAAAAAAGCGGTCCTACCCGTTTGACAACGGAGCCTTCATGAGGGAAGCCAATTGGTTTATTCTCTACGATTTCACCGTCGCCAAAATGTCCTTTTGCTTGCTCGTTCTGTGTGTAGACGCGGATTTCCATCTGATGTTCCTCCCTTAGTACGATTGCTGGCTTACGGGGTGTGAGGAGTTGCCATTAAAACAAAACGTATGCGCCTGGACCGATCAACGCTACACCAATAACAACTGCGATTAATGTCAGGTTGTATTCGAATCCGTTTTGTGTGACCCAATATCCATTTTGACCGTGTACCTTCAGAATGGCAACCAGCATTGTGAAAGCAAGCAGAATAGCACTTGGCCAGATACCTACGCCTGTGGCAAACATGAGACCGCCAACGAGTTCAGACAATCCAGCGACAAAAGCCATTGCTACGCCAGGTTTCACTCCGATAGACTCCAGCCAGCCGCCTGTTCCTTTCAAACCATAACCGCCAAACCAGCCAAACAGCTTCTGTGCACCATGACCTGCAAACGTCAAACCAATGACCAAACGAATCAACAACAATCCAGTATCCAACACTTTTCATCTCTCCTTAATTACTTTTAATTAGTATATCTTTATTTTAAGATATTTGTCCAAAAAAGGCTGGCGGGCCTTAGAAGGATTCCGCCAGTTTTACTGCTTTTTCTACACCAGCTGCAACGAGCTCAGCTGCTTTGTCTTGGAATTGGTTGTGACCTTCTACGATCACTTCGGTTACATTGCTAACGCCCCAGAAGCCGAGGATCGTGCGAACGTATTTGTTTGCCATTTCCATCTGAGCCATAGGCCCTTCGGAATAAACACCACCGCGTGCGCTCAACAGAGCTACTTTTTTGTCGCCCATCAGACCAACTGGACCTTCAGCTGTGTACTTGAATGTTTTACCTGCTTGGGAGAGGTAATCCATGTACGAGTGCAGAACAGCAGGAACAGTGAAGTTCCACATTGGGAAAGCAAATACGATTTTGTCTGCTGCTGTAAACTGGTTCAGGTATTTGTTAACCAAGTCAGCGCGTTTTTGCTCATCAGCAGACAGCTCGATGCCGTTTCCTGCTTTCCACATAGCAGTCAGCATGTCGTTACCGTAATAAGGGAGGTTTTCAGCAAACAGATCCAACTCAACGATTTCGTCGTTTGGGTGTGTTTCTTGGTATGCTTTCGTGAAAGCTTCGTACAGCTTTACACTTGTAGCCTGCTCAACTGGGCGATCGTTTGCTTTAATAAAAAGTACTTTACTCATGAAAATTTCATTCCCCTTCCGTTTAGTAAGTCGCTAACTTTTAATGTGTAAATCTTGATTTTAAGATTATTACGTATCAGATCTTTTGTCAACACTTTTTTAAAACGATTGTGGTGAAGAGAGGGGCTGCTCATCTAATAAGTAGCTTGAGCAGTGCGGCCCAATTTTTTTAGCAGTTCGATTGCTTGACGTTGTTCTTCTGGTGTGAGACCTTCCATCGCTTTCTCAATAGCGAGTTGATGAGGAGGGAAGATTTCAGACAAAAATTGATGCCCTTTTTCAGTGAGTTCCGCAAAAATGACGCGGCGGTCTGCTGAACAGGGCTTGCGAATGAGCAGTTGCTTCTTTTCGAGTTTGTCCACAACGTATGTGATGTTTCCGCTGGAGATCAATATTTTTTCGCCAATTTGCTGCAATGGTTGAGGACCTTTATGAAATAATACCTCTAGTACGCCGAATTCAGTTGGATTAAGTCCATGCTCGCGAATGTGACGATTGGAGTGAGCGGTAACCCAGTTGTATGACCTTGATAAAACGACAAAAAGATCGAGGGGATCATTTCGAAGTGGTTTGTCAGACATAATGGACCCTCCTTTACATCGAAATTTCGATATCTTTAATTTAAGATAATCCTACATGATCGTGTTCCTGTTTGTCAAATTAAGATAAAAATAAAATGAAAAACACGCCTGTACAAACAGTTGTCTTAGTGATAAACTTTTGTTTGTAAACGAGCTGTGAAAGCGTAACAAAAGAAAGGAGGATGACCGTGGAAAAAGACATGCAGATCCTTCATCATATCCGGCAAAATCCTTTTATCACGCAGCAGGAGCTGGCTGATCTGATTGGAATCTCACGTTCAGCGGTAGCTGGCTACATCGCACAGTTGACCAAACGCGGGGAAATCAAGGGACGGGCTTATGTACTTCGTGATGAAGGAATGATTGCTTGTATCGGTGGGGCCAACCTGGACCGCAAAGCACGCGGCAAGCAACAGGTGCGTCTACATTCATCCAATCCCGTAACGATTATGGAATCGTGTGGAGGGGTGGCACGGAATATCGCGGAGAACCTCGGTCGTCTTGGCTGCAATACGTCCCTCATTACGAGCGTTGGTGAGGACAAAGAAGGCGAATGGCTCTTGCAGGAGACGAAAAAGCACGGGGTGCACATCAGCCAGGTGTGGAGACTTCCTACACAGCGGACGGGAACGTATACGGCGCTTCTCGATATTGATGGCGAGATGGTTGTTTCCCTGGCGAACATGGATATTTACGATGCTCTCACACCGGAGATGTTTGCGGAGAAATGGTCGCATATTGCAGCAGCCCACGTGGTTTTCATCGATACAAACATTCCGGCGGACTGCTTGGCCTACATCATCGAACGCTGCCGGGAGGAAAACATCCTGCTCTTCGTTGACCCGGTCTCATCCATTAAAGCAAAGAAGCTCCCACAGCAATTGGACGGAGTAGAAGCGATTTTGCCGAATCGCGAAGAAGCCGAGCTGATGGCTGGCATGAAGATCACGACGATCGAAGAATGCGCCGAGGCTTGCCGCAAGATCAGGGAACGAGGCGTCAAGCACGTCATTGTGACCTTGGGCGAAGAAGGCATTTACTATCAATCCGAGGACGTTGAGGAGCATATGCTTCCATATCCAACAGAAGTAGTAGATGTAACGGGTGCGGGAGATGCGTTCGCGTCGGGACTACTGTATGGCATTGTAAACGGAGAGTCTTTCCAGAGAGCGTGCCGTCTTGGATTGGCAGCATCCGCTCTGACATTGCAAACAGAGCAGTCCGTATCTCCTCTATTAAAAGCAGAACAATTGGAAATGGCCGTAGAACAATTCGAAAAGGAGCGATAAGAGATGAAACAATATTTGACCTTTACTGAGGAAGTACGCCACGCATTGGAGAACAACCTGCCGGTAGTTGCACTGGAGACGACGATTATTTCGCACGGTATGCCATATCCGCAAAACATCGAAATGGCAAAAGAAGTAGAGCAAATCATTCGCGACAACGGTGCTGTACCAGCTACGATCGGGATCATGGACGGCAAAATCAAAATCGGTTTGTCTGACAGCGAGCTGGAGGAGTTTGCAACGAATAAAAACGTAGCAAAAGTAAGTCGCCGGGACTTCGCTTACATTTTGGCTAGCGGTAAAATCGGTGCGACTACAGTAGCCGCTACCATGATCGCAGCTGAGATGGCTGGCATCCACATGTTTGCAACTGGTGGTATCGGCGGGGTACACCGTGAAGGCGAAATCACTTGGGACGTATCTGCTGACCTGACTGAGTTGGCTCAAACAGATGTAGCTGTAGTATGCGCGGGTGCGAAATCGATCCTCGATATCGGCCGCACACTCGAATATTTGGAAACACAAGGTGTACCAGTTGTGGGCTACCGCACGGATGAATTCCCATCCTTCTTCGCTCGCGAAAGCGGATTTGGTGTAGACATGCGTATCGATACACCAGAAGAAGTCGGTAAGATGATGAATACCAAATGGGATCTGGGACTCAAAGGCGGTATGATTATCGCAAACCCAGTACCAGAATCCGATGCACTCAACCACCAGGAAATCGAGGCTGTGATCCAAAAAGCACTTGCAGAAGCAAAAGAAAACAACATTGCAGGTAAACAGGTAACGCCATTCATGCTCGATAAAGTGAAAAAGCTGACAGAAGGCAAGAGCTTGGCAACAAACATCGCGCTGGTGAAACACAATGCTGAAGTAGCTGCAAAAATCGCGGTAGCTTATCAGAAAGAAGCGAATCACGGTAAATAAGAGAGATTGAACAACAAAATAGTCAAAGAAAAACGAGCCGCTAGAATTGCTTCTAGGGCTCGTTTCGTTTATTTTACTCACTCCCACCAATGCTGCATTCCACGGACTCCAACATCCCACAGCTTAGCGTTTCCGGAAACGATAATGGTAATTTCGTTTACCTCGTTAAAAGGCAACTCCCTTAAAGCCTCTGCCCCTTGATAGGATTGTTCGTTTAACTGAGATATTTCTTGTCCATCTACGATGATTTTGGCTTCACCCGTTGAGTCTCCGTTGTCGGGAATGCCGAAATAGAAAGAAAGCCAGACATTTTCTTTGTTCCCCAGAATATAGGTGTATGTTTTGGTTGGTTCACCTTCACTGCTATACACGTTCATTTTCGGTTCTATTCGCTCACCTGCTACGGTGAAGCTTGGGAGGTTCTCCGTCATAGGTGTAGTTCCTGTCATTTCTTTCATAACCGTTAATGATTGGACAGGGCCTTCTCTTTTTTTGAGGATTTCAGAGACTACCATGACTCCAAATATAAGTACAACAATCGTTAGAGCCGAAGCAATGAGCTTTTTATAAGAAATATTTGAAGAAAATCCTACTCGATAGGCAACATAGCCAATGGCTGCACCTAATGTATTGGATATCACATCATTGATATCAAAGCTGCCAAGATACGTTAAAGCCTGAATCGTTTCTAAAACGAGAATCGCTATGACAAACAAGGATATGAACTTCCCAAATCTGACACGATACAACAGGGGAAATAATATTCCAAAAGGGATAAAAGCAGCAACGTTTCCGAAATCAACAATCCAGGAATAAGTTAGTTCCGGAAATTTAAGTGGTACTCCTTCTGGGACAAGGATAAAGGTATATCCTTCTACACTAGTTGCACCGTCGAGCCTGTTAAACGCAAAGAACATAAAAAATAAAATTAAAATCGTATAGCAGATGGTGCCAACTAAGATGACTTTCCGTGATTTCGTTTCCATCATTTCAATCTCCTTAAAGCAATTGTTTCTGAATGATTTAACTCTCAATAAATACGTAAGTGATTAGTTGTTAGTCACATCCTTCATTTCTCCCGGTATTTTCAGCACGTAACGCCCATTTAGAAAAAAAATGAAAAAAGCACTTGATATACCCTGAGGGGGTATTGTATAGTAAAGGTGTGATCAGGAAACAACGTTAGGGAAACGATACGATAAAATATACCCCATAAGGGTATTTGGAGGGATGATAATGAGTGCCAAAACAGCAGAGGCAACAGTCGCAATTTCAGGGATGACTTGCGCAGCTTGTGCACTGCGCATCGAAAAGGGCTTGGGAAAAATGGAGGGAGTCGAGACCGCCAACGTCAATCTGGCTTTGGAAAAATCCACAGTCGTGTTCGATCCAACGAAAACGAACATCGACGACATCCGCTCCAAAATCGAATCGCTCGGCTATGGCGTCGTCACTGACAAGGTGGAGCTAAACATCTCGGGAATGACATGTGCGGCTTGCTCCACACGGATCGAAAAAGGCTTGAACAAAACAGCCGGGGTTCTGAAGGCAAACGTGAACCTGGCGATGGAAACCGCCACTGTTGAGTACGATTCCTCACAGGTAAGTGTGACGGACATTATTCAAAAGGTAGAAAAGCTAGGGTATCAGGCCACTCGCAAGGAAGAAGGAAAAGAAGAAGAGAAAGTAGATCGTCGCCAGGAAGAAATCAAACGGCAGACCCGCAAGTTCTGGATTTCCGCGATTCTTTCGCTCCCGCTGCTCTGGTCGATGGTGAGCCACTTTTCCTTCACCTCATTTATCTGGCTGCCTGAAATCTTGATGAATCCGTGGGTACAGCTCGCATTGGCAACACCCGTACAATTCATCATCGGAGCACAGTTTTACGTGGGAGCTTTCAAAGCCCTTCGCAACAAGAGTGCCAACATGGATGTGCTGGTGGCTCTCGGTACCTCGGCTGCTTATTTCTACAGTTTATGGGTCGCGATCAACTCCATCGGTGCTCATGGTGGCCACATGCTGGAGCTGTACTTTGAGACCAGTGCGGTACTGATCACGTTGATCGTTTTGGGTAAACTGTTTGAGATGAAAGCAAAGGGGCGCTCTTCGGAAGCGATCCGCAAGCTGATGGGCTTGCAAGCAAAAACAGCCGTAGTCGTACGGGATGGCGTCGAAATGACCATTCCTGTAGAAGAAGTAAGACTGGGCGACGTCGTTCACGTGAAGCCGGGCGACAAAGTACCTGTAGATGGCATCGTCATGGAAGGACAGTCCGCAGTTGATGAGTCCATGCTGACTGGTGAAAGTATTCCGGTGGATAAAGCCGCAGGCGATACCGTCATCGGCGCTACCTTGAACAAAAACGGTTTCTTGAAGGTCCAGGCAACCAAAGTAGGAAAAGAAACGGCACTGGCGCAAATCATTAAAGTAGTGGAAGAAGCACAAGGAACAAAAGCACCGATTCAGCGTGTAGCTGACAGCATCTCCGGGATTTTTGTCCCAATCGTAGTAGGGATTGCTATTCTTACTTTCTTGATCTGGTACTTCTTCGTTATACCTGGCAACTTCGGTGAGGCTTTGGAAAAAGCAATTGCCGTACTCGTAATCGCTTGCCCATGCGCCCTCGGTTTGGCAACACCGACCTCGATCATGGCGGGCTCTGGACGCGCAGCTGAGCTGGGCATCCTGTTCAAAGGCGGGGAGCATCTGGAGACGGCTCACCACCTGGATACGATCGTCCTCGATAAAACAGGAACCGTAACCAAAGGCGAGCCAGAACTGACAGACGTCATCGCCATTGATATCGAAGAGCAAGAGCTGCTCTCTTTGGTTGGTGCCGCTGAGAAAAACTCTGAGCACCCATTGGCTCAAGCTATCGTTCGTGGTATTGCGGATAAAGGAATCACTCTGTCGGATACAGGTTCATTTGAAGCTATTCCTGGTTTTGGTATCCGGGCAACCGTCGCTGGCAAAGAAGTACTCGTCGGTACCCGCCGCTTACTGGAAAAACATCAAATCTCGTACCATGCAGTGTCTGATACCATGCTGGCACTGGAGCGCTCCGGTAAAACGGCGATGCTCGCAGTCGTCGAAGGCAAGCTCGCTGGCCTGATTGCCGTAGCGGATACGATCAAACCAACCTCCAAGCAAGCTGTTCAACGCATGAAAGCAATGGGATTGACTGTGATTATGATGACTGGTGACAACCGTCAAACTGCCGAGGCCATTGCCCGCGAAGCAGGAATCGATCACGTCATCGCAGAAGTCCTGCCTGAAGGCAAAGCCGCAGAAGTGAAAAAACTGCAAGAACAAGGCAAAAAAGTCGCGATGGTCGGCGATGGTATCAACGATGCTCCTGCACTCGCTACCGCTGACGTCGGTATGGCAATCGGTACAGGTACAGATGTGGCTATGGAAGCAGCCGATATTACCTTGATGCGCGGCGAACTGACCAGTGTCGCAGACGCTATCGAGATGAGCAAACTCACCATCCGCAACATCAAGCAAAACCTGTTCTGGGCATTGGCCTACAACACCTTGGGCATCCCGATTGCCGCAATCGGCTTCCTCGCTCCATGGCTTGCCGGTGCTGCAATGGCCTTCAGCTCCGTATCCGTCGTACTCAACGCACTGAGACTGCAACGAGTGAAGCTGTAATAACAGTAATAAGCGGCTTTGTCCGCCTTACCTATACAACATAAAATGCAAGGAGAGATTGATCATGACAAATATCACATTGAACGTAGAAGGTATGTCTTGCAACAAATGCGTAGCGCGCATTGAGAACACATTGAAAGATCTGGGTGCAGAAGGCAAAGTAAACCTGGCTGAAAAAAAGGTTGAGGTTTCCTATAACGAGAGTAACTTGACTCTGGATACAGTAAAAGAAGCAATCGAAGACCAAGGCTACGACGTCGTTTAATCATCGTGCCTATCCAAAAGCTCCTGCCTGATTGAGGCGAGAGCTTTTTTCTTTTTTGTAAAGAATTCGTAAATCGTTAATCAAACGTACATATTTCAACGGATGAACGAAACAAAATCGCATGAACACCTGATTTTACTTTTATCAAACCTTGTTAGGTGCTTTATATGGCCTTAAAAAAGGGGATTTAGAATGAAATCAAACAGAGAACACAGCAATGTCTGATAGTGAAACAGGAGGAATGGTCATGCTGGATTTGCATATGCACACGACTGCTTCTGACGGAAAGCTGTCACCTCGGGAATTACTCATAGAGGCCAAAGAGCGTGGTGTGAATTATTTAGCTATTACCGACCATGATACCGTGGATGGTTATCTGCTTGCCCGTGAGGATGCCGAACAGCTCGGCATACAGCTTATACCGGGAATTGAGTGGAATACAGACGGATCGGAGGACGAACTACATATTTTGGGGTACGGCTTAGATATATCCGATGCTCGTTTGCTTCATGTCATGGAAAGACGGCAACGGGAGCGTATCGAGTGGATCAATGAGATAGTTGTGGGCTGCAATCGACAGGGGCTGTCCATTTCTATGGAAGAGTGCATGGCACGGGCGAACGGCGGAGTGATGGTTCGCACGCATGTTGCCGAGGTCATTGCCGACCGGGGCTACTGCTCAACTCCCCAGTCTGCCTTTGAGACGTATTTGCGCAAAGGGTGTGCCGCTTACGTGCCCCGTCCTATCTTTTCTGCACGGGAAGCAATTGAAATTACCCATGAAGCGGGCGGAATTGCTGTACTGGCTCATCCTGGCATCTACCCTTTTGAGGTTCAGCTTGATGCGTTGCTTGAATACGGAATCGACGGCATTGAGGTATATTATCCGAGACATTCTGCAGCAAAGATGGCTTTTTGGGAGAGACAAGCCAAAGCCCATCATCTCATCCGTTCGGGAGGAAGCGACTTTCACGGTCATCGCTCACGCAACCCATATCCGGTCGGTAGCGTGCCAATCCCGGCAGAGGTAAAGGAGTGGTGGAAATGCTGTATGTTTCATCAACACTGATGTGGGCTTACCCGGTAGAGGCGGCTGTCTTGATTGCACGTCAATACGGATTTGCGGGTATGGAGGTATGGGCGGAGCACGTCTGGTGTTACCAAAGTGACCCGAAAGAAATCCAACAGGCGGCAAAACGAGCGGGAATGAAGCTGACCTTGCATGCAGCTAGCTGGGATTTAAATTTGTGTTCGCTGAATCATGGCATTCGCAAGCAATCCATTGAAGAAGTGAAGCGTTCCTTGACGCTAGCAAGTGAAATCGGAGCCAAAAGTGTAACCATCCATCCGGGACGAGTGACGCTGTCTCCCAGAAACCGAAGCTGGCATGAGCCGATTCTGATTGAGAGCGTGAATGAGCTGGCGTACGAAGCAAGGAAAAAAGACTGTATGTTGTCTATCGAGCACATTGAGCCTCTGCCGAAGGAAATGATCGTGACACCGCAAGATATGAATCAACTGAGAATGGCATTGGAATACCCGACGACAACCACGTTTGATATTGCTCATGTTCCTCTTTCCTGTTCCTTGTCGCAATTTTACAGCGAGCTAGAGGGGATCGATAAAATTCATGTGAGCGACGCTACGGCAACCAAGCTGCATGTGCCATTAGGAACAGGAGAGATTGATTTGCCAGGCATTTGGCCGTTGTTGTTTGAAGAAAAGAGACCCGTTGTTGTAGAAGGCTTCGATGATGCGAGGAGCTTGTCTCAGCTTAAGCAAAACATGGTTTATTTACGGCAAGAGGATTGTGTTTCATTTGGATAGGAGGTCCGTATTATTTTGAATATTCTCGTAACCAATGACGATGGAATTTTTTCAAGTGGAGTGCTTTGTCTGGCACAGGCACTTCAGCCCTTTGGCAATGTATCCATTGTCTGCCCGGATCAAGAACGTAGTGCGATCAGCCATGCCATTACGTTGAAATCGCCAGTCAAAGCAAACAAAGTAAACTTTTTTGAAACCTCGCTGGAAGCATGGGCCGTCAATGGCACACCGGCTGACTGCGTCAAGATGGCGATTGAGGTCATTCTCAAGGAAAAGCCAGATGTAATTGTATCTGGAATCAACCGTGGACCGAATCTGGGACGGGATGTCTTTTATTCAGGTACGATCTCAGCAGCGATTGAGGGGGCGATGTACCAGATTCCTTCCATCGCTATATCTCTCGCTACGCTGAAGCCAAACCCGAATTTTTCAATCGTCGAGCCGCTTGCCTACGAAATATTTGAAACCCTGCTCAGACACAAGCTCAGTCCCGAAACGGTTCTGAACATCAATCTCCCGTATTTGTCCAGGGAAATGGTAAAAGGAGTAGCAGTCACGCCGCTGGCAATGGATGTTCTGCGCTATCAATATGTGGGCTTGAACGATCCACAAGGGTATATGTGCTACTGGCTCTCCGACCACTTGAGTGAGCTTCACTTTGAGGACGAGGAGTCCGATTATTACAAGCTTCGCGACGGTTATATCACTATTACTCCTTTGCAATTAAACATGACGAATACTGCCATGAAGGCAAAAATCGGCAAATGGTTTCAAGGCGCGAAGCAAAGCACTTAGCTGTTAACCACTCATGATTTTTAGGAGGAATGAACAATTGAAACGTGTTCTTAGCCCAAAATGGACCCTTTCTTTATTCGCAGCCGTTGCTGTCTTCGGACTGGCAGCCTGCGGTTCCCAGCCTTCTTCCACATCACCAACCCCGGCGGCGAACACTGAAGCGACATCTGAGTCTGCCCCTGCCCCAGCCAAAATCGCAGGGTCGCTGAGCTTTTATACCTCCCAGCCAGATGCAGACGCGCAAGCATTGATCGAGGGTTTTTCGAAAAATTATCCGGAGGTAAAAGTAGAGCTGTTCCGATCCGGTACAGAGGAAGTGATGAGTCGCTTGCAGGCGGAGGCACAAGCTGGGCAGGTAAAAGCAGATGTGCTTTTGGTTGCGGATGCACCGACCTTTGCTAGCCTGAAAAAACAGGATTTGCTCATGCCGTATGCTTCGCCCGAGGCTAAGGACATTCCGGCGGAGTGGAAGGATGCAGAGGGCGCCTATACGGGAACCAAAGTGATGGCAACCGTTCTTGCAGTCAACAGCAGCAAGGTTGCCGCTCTTCCGGACAGTTGGAAGGTTCTGACCAGTCCGGAAGCCTCGAACAAAACGATTATGCCAAGTCCACTCTACTCTGGAGCAGCAGCCTATAACATAGGCGTACTTACTCGGCAGGCTGATTTTGGTTGGGACTACATAGCTGGACTCAAAGCAAACCAGATGACAGTCACTAAAGGCAATGGTGCCGTATTGAAAAGCGTCGCAGGCGGCGAGAAGGGATATGGGATGGTTGTGGATTACCTCGTAGCTCGGGCGAAAAAAGACGGCTCTCCAGTCGAGCTCATCTATCCAAACGAGGGTGTTCCTGTCATAACCGAACCAATCGGGATCATGAAAGCAACGAAAAATGCAGAGGCAGCAAAAGCGTTTGTCGATTATGTGCTCTCGGAAGAAGGACAGCAGCTTGCAAGCAGTCTCGGGTACACTCCGATCAGAAAAGGCATCGCTGCTCCGGAAGGGCTACGCGCTCAAGACCAGATCAAGGTGCTTTCTGCGAATACAGATGAACTTGAAGCGAACAGAGAGGCGGACAAAAAGAAATTTGGAGAGATGATGGGTGCAAAGTAACTGGCAAGCAGCAGTGTCCGAGCGCAAGATGGGGGAACGGCGAAAAATAGCCGTGCCCCTGTCGTTGGAAAAGGCGGCCACATGGATCGTGCTGGTGCCGGTCGCCTTCTTTTTTATGTATCCGTTGTGGAAGTTGATCGCTCTTAGTGTGCAAACAGAAGCAGGGATCGGTCTTCGATACTTTGCGGATGTGATCACACATGAACGCACGTGGAACGCTATCGGTCACAGCGTTACGGCGGCAGGAGCTTCTACGCTCATCGCGTTAGTCATTGGCGTGTCGTTGGCTTGGTTATGCGCCTATACAGACATAC
This sequence comes from Brevibacillus brevis, assembly GCF_022026395.1. Taxonomy (NCBI): domain Bacteria; kingdom Bacillati; phylum Bacillota; class Bacilli; order Caryophanales; family Paenibacillaceae; genus Brevibacillus; species Brevibacillus brevis. The sequence continues at coordinate 390,327 of NZ_CP041767.1, forward strand.
GCTGGAAGTCTGCCATTCATGTACTTGCCCTGTTGCCATTGCTGATTCCCTCGTACGTGATGACCTTGGCCTGGACACAACTGGCAGGTCCGCAAGGGGTATTGAACCGGGCAGCGAGCTGGCTTTATGGTGGGCCTTTGGAGCTGTGGGACGTCTATGGCTTGGACGGGATCATTGTTGTAATGGGTCTAACGCATTATCCGTTGGTCTACATGCTCACGCTGTCCGTTCTGTATCGGATTCCCAAAGAACTGGAATGGGCGGCTCATTCTTCAGGGGCTACGGCTACGACCGTATTTCGCAAGGTGACACTCCCACTCGCCTTACCGGGAATTGCAGGAGGCGGACTGCTTGCTTTTATTTCCGGACTCGATAATTTTGGTGTCCCTGCGTTTCTCGGGATCCCGGAAAATATCCCTTTATTGAGTACGTTGATTTATGAGGAGGTCATCGGATTTGGGCCGAGCGCTTTTGCGAGGGCATCTGTCTTGTCTATTTTGCTTGGCGTGATAGCATTGGCGGGAACAGGAGTACAGTGGCTCTTTTTGCGTAAAAGCCGGGTGGACCAGACCAGTGCCGAGGACAAATCGATTCGCCGTCACTTGGAAAGATATCGACGGGGTGTGGAGGTTCTTGTTGGACTCTTTTTGTTGGTGACGAGTGTGCTTCCTCTCTTGTCCATGGCAGCGAACGCTTTCATCAAGGCGTATGGGTTGCCTTTTGTTCCGCAAAATCTGACATGGAAGCATTTTGCGTTTGTATTGTTTGACCATGTTGGAACGAGAGCGGCCATCGGCAATAGCCTGATGCTGGCCTGCTTGACTGGCGTCTTGTGCGTGGTGGCTGGAACATGGTTCGCTTACTGGCGCATCCATCGGCCTTCCTTTATGGGAAAAGTAATGGAAGGGGCTGTCGCTTTGCCGTATGCTTTGCCCGGTATGGTGCTTGGTCTGGCGATGATTTTAACGTGGATCGAGCCGATTCCCAGCTGGCAGCCAGGAATATATGGAACGGTTTGGCTCATTTTGATTGCGTATGTGACTCGCTTTTTGATCTTGCAAGTAAAAAGCAGTACGGTCTCCATTATGCAGGTGGGCAAGGAAGTAGAAGAAGCAGCACGGATCAACGGTGGTCGATTTTGGACGAGGTGGTCTCGGATATTGCTCCCGCTCTATGCACCGGGAATGGCAACAGGCTTGTTTCTAGTGTTCCTGACAGCATTTACTGAATTGACAATATCATCGCTTCTGTGGTCATCCGGTTCGGAAACGATCGGTGTCGTTATTTTTAGCTTTGAGCAGGCGGGATCAACGACTCATAGCACGGCCCTTTCTTCGTTGATCGTAGTGGCCATCCTGCTGGCTTTGACAATGGGCGGTTTATGGAAACGATATTGGCAACGGAGGATACAGGGATGAACAGTGCAAGAGTGAAGGGCGTTTCCAAAAAATTCGGAGATGTGACGGTGCTCCACCATCTGGATCTACAAATTGGACAAGGGGAATTCGTTGCTTTGCTCGGGCCGAGCGGCTGCGGAAAAACGACACTGCTTAGGCTATTGGCGGGTTTTGAATCGCCTACCAGCGGAGAAATCTGGATCAATCAAGAGTGCGTAGCGGACCAGGCAAGAAGAAAGCCGCCAGAGGAGCGGCGGATTGGTATGGTGTTTCAGTCATTCGCACTTTGGCCGCATTTGACTGTCTATGAGAATGTCGTGTTTCCGTTGCAACATCAAAAGCACGTGCCTGCCGCTTACAAAGATAATCCAAAGGTACGGGTGGCACAAATGCTGGAGATGGTCGGTCTTGGAGGAATGGAAGAGAGATTTCCCAATCAGCTCTCTGGTGGACAAAAGCAGCGCGTTGCTCTGGCGCGGGCCATCGTGTTTAACCCTACGCTGCTTCTGATGGACGAGCCATTGAGCAGTCTCGATGCAGAGCTGCGTATGCAAATGCGCAAGGAAATCCAATTTATTCACCGCGAGCTGGGGACTTCCATCGTCTACGTCACACACGATCAGTCAGAGGCACTGGCTATGGCGGATCAGATCGTCGTAATGAAAGGAGGCAGGGTGGAACAAGCAGGTAGCCCGCAGGATATATACTATTCGCCCCAATCGCCTTTTGTCGCCAAGTTTGTGGGACGGGCTAACTTCTTAAAAGGAAACTGGGCTTGCCCCAATACCTTTCTGTTGGAGAGGCAAGGAGAGCCAGCGGTACCGATTGCTGTTTCCCGCGACTTTTCTTCCTTTCACGCTCAGCAAATATTGCCGGTTCGTCCCGATCAGTTGAAGCTCGCAGCGTGGCAGCAAGGAATGGAAGGCGTTATCGGAAAGGTATCTCATGTGCAATTTCAGGGGCGAGAACTGCTTTATTCCATCCGGGTCGGGGAGGATGACTGGGAGGTTGTCACGGACATCAGTCAGCGCTTTTCCTATGAGGAGCGTGTATGCGTAGAGGTTTGTGTATAAAAAGGGAAAGATAGCCAAGTGATTCTTCAATTGGATGAGCATGAACCATCTAAATCAATGCGACTCATTAAGAAAGGCGCTATTCTGTTTGATTCAACGAAAATGAACGTTCACAATAACTGGAAGCGAGCGTATAATCAAAGTCACAATCACGATCAAATAAGCAACAAAACACAATACGGCCTAGTTCCGATATTCTCGGAAGCGGGGGAACCAATCTTTTGGGGTTAATCCTGAGTGATCAGGAGGGATGAGGAAATGTCTTCTCTGCCATCCTACCCGTCAGCTAACCTCGTCGGCCAAAGCAGGGAAGGTCATGAATGGATAAAGTCTAGGCATATAATGCGCAACAAGGGGATTCCTTGCGGGCGTGTGATAGGTCGATACAGGCTTTTTCTTTGGGACCTTTGTTCTGGAGAAAAAGAATGGATCGGCCTATTTTTTATGGAAATACCGACGAGCAGCTTACGCCGATACAACGTGAAGGGAATGGTGTGGATCGCTGAGAGGCAGTCGGTACGACATAAACCGCTGACAATCGAAATCAGGAAGACAGAGTACAGGGAGTCCTGAAAATGGACGCCAGGTATTACGTAAGCCTGCGGATTTTCAACACGAGTAAACTCAAGCGTGCCTGCTTGGTTTTGCTGGAGTGTCGAAACTTCGCGGGCTTTTTACATTTACGAAAAAACGAAGGATGAGGGATATCATGTCCAAAATGAAAGTCCACCAACTCACAAAAGTGTTCGGCAAGCAGCCCGAACTGGCCTTGAAGCTGCTGGCGGAAGGACGGACAAAAGAACAAATTTACAAGCAAACTGGCCAGTCCATCGGTGTCAATCAGGTCAGCTTTGAAGTCGAGGAAGGTGAAATCTTTGTCATTATGGGCCTGTCAGGCAGCGGCAAGTCCACCTTAATCCGACTGTGTAATCGACTGATTGACCCAACGAGCGGAAGCATCGAGATCGATGGGGAAGAGATCGTGGACATGAAGGCAGCAGCTTTGCGTGAGGTGCGGAGGAAGAAGCTCGGGATGGTTTTTCAAAATTTCGCCCTGTTTCCGCAGCGGTCGGTACGAGAAAACGTGGAGTTTGGTTTGGAGATTCAGCAAGTACCGCCAGGACTCCGGCAAGAAAGAGCACGGGAAGCACTTGCGCTCGTTGGATTAACCGAGTGGGAAAATGCGCACCCGGATCAATTGAGCGGAGGGATGCGCCAGCGGGTCGGTCTGGCGCGGGCGTTGGCTAATAATCCAGATATTCTCTTGATGGACGAAGCGTTCAGTGCACTGGACCCACTCATTCGAAAAGATATGCAGGATGAGCTGCTGGAGCTCCAGATGACGATGAAAAAGACGATCCTGTTCATTACACATGACTTGCATGAGGCGTTGCGACTGGGCGATCGGATTGCCTTTATGAAAGACGGGCAGATCATTCAGATCGGCCGCCCGGAAGAAATTATGGCAGACCCAGCGGATGAATTCGTGCGGAAGTTCGTGGAGGATGCCGACCTGTCCAGGGTGCTCGTTGCTGAAAATGTGATGAAACGGGCAGAAGCAATCACGCCTGACAAAGGGGCCCGAGTGGCGCTGCAACTCATGATGGATAATGGCGTGTCCAGCTTGTACGTCGTGGACAAAAAGCGCACACTGCTTGGCTTGATTACGGCGTATGACGTATCACTTGCGATTGGTACGGGAGATTCGCTGGAGGCAATCATGAAAACCGACCTCCCTACCGTTTCGCCTGACGCACGTCTGCACAGCTTGTTCCCGATGATGGCAGACCTGCACGTCCCGATTGCGGTAGTGGGCGACCAGCAGCGATTATTGGGTGTCATCGTAAAAGGAGCGGTGCTAGGCGGGCTGGTAGGCAAAGTCAATGTACAAGAGCATCAGAGAGCAGAGGTGATGAGTGATGGACGTCGTGCCTAAGCTACCGATTGGCAGTTGGATGGAAGGGTTCGTGGAGGTGCTGGGCCACTACAAAGGGGTATTGTTTGATCCGGTGGCTATCGTCATTTCCACGATGGTGACTTACTGTTCTACGGTTTTGGCAGAGATACCTTCGCTGATTCTCATCTTGTTGCTGGGGGCCGCTGCGTGGGTTTTTGCAGGGAGAGCGTCCATGGTCTTTACGGTTGTTGGACTTTCTCTCATCCACAACTTGGGGTACTGGGATGAAACGATGGAGACATTGGGACTCGTCCTCACTGCTACCATGATTTCGATCGTCATCGGGATTCCGGTGGGCATTCTTTGCGCGAGACACGATACGTTTCGCAATCTGGTTACGCCAGTACTGGATTTGATGCAGACGATGCCCGCGTTCGTTTATTTGATTCCCGCGATCTTTTTCTTCGGTTTGGGCGAGGTGCCGGGAGTTATTGCCTCCGTTATTTTTGCTTTGCCGCCAATCGTGCGTCTCACGAACTTAGGCATACGTCAGGTCCCAGCGGAAATGGAGGAAGCGGCGGACGCCTTTGGCGCAACTGGGTGGCAAAAGCTCGTGAAAGTACAACTGCCATACGCGAAATCGACGATCTTGGCGGGAGTCAATCAGTGCATCATGCTCGCCCTGTCGATGGTGGTCATAGCGGCTATGATCGGGGCGAAAGGCTTGGGTGCAGACGTATATCGCGCCGTATCGCAAGTGGATATAGGAAGAGGATTCGAGGCGGGGCTATCCATCGTGATCATCGCTATCGTCTTGGATCGACTTACCCAACATGCAGGAAAAAAGGAGAGAAATACATGATGAACAAAATGATTCCAGCTATATTGGCAGTCATGATGGGAGCGACAGCTTGGCTCGCAGGATGCTCTAGTCAAAACACAAACACACAAATACCGACAGCAACGGTGGTCGGTCCGATTCCTTCTGAGACGTCGGACAACGCGCTAGGAGAAAAGCTCGACTACAAAATCATCGGAATCGACGCAGGAGCAGGCTCGATGGTAAAGACAGAGGAAGTCATGAACCTGTATGGCTTGGATAAATGGCAGCTTGTCGAAGGCTCAGATGCCGCTATGACAGCAGCTTTGATCAAGGCGTACGAAGCGAAGGAACCAATTATCATAACGGGCTGGACGCCGCACTGGATGTTTAAAAAGATGGATTTGAAATACTTGGCGGACCCAAAGAACGGCTTTGGCGGAGCGGAACAAATCCATACCATCGTGCGCAAAGGGCTGAAAGAGGATCAGCCTGCTGCCTATCAATTTCTGGATAAGTTCTGGTGGGAGCCAGCCGATATGGAGTCGGTCATGGTTCAAATGATTGACGGAAAAGATCCGGAAGTGGCCGCTGCGGAATGGATAAAAAACAATGAAGTCAAAGTAGCGAAATGGGTGGAGGGCATACAGCCTGTCCAAAAAGAGAAGCTGACTCTCGCTTATGTAGCATGGGATTCCGAGATTGCCAGCTCGCACGTCGTAGAGCATGTGCTTGAGCAGAAGCTGGGGTATGAAGTCGAGTTGAGTCAGGTGCAGACTGGACCGATGTGGGCAGGTGTGGCCATTGGGGATGTAGATGGGATGGTTGCGGCGTGGCTGCCGTCTACAGATACGAGCTATTTGAAAAAATTCGGTGGGCAAATCGAGGATTTGGGTCCGAATCTCGACGGAACCAAAATCGGACTCGTGGTTCCTTCGTACATGAACATCTCGTCCATTGAGGATCTCCAATAAGGGAAGGGGAGGTGCTGCTATGAAGCATTATCTCGTATTAGGCAAGGGGGAAGCTTTCACTTCTTTTGTCCAGACACTATGCTGTGACAGTTTGCCTGCGTTTTGGGGAAGGAATCCAGGTGCCTTTTCATTGAAAGCGGGGTCTGGAGATAAGACGATTCAGCGTTTTTTGCCCATCTCATTTGACGAGTGCTACCGCGATCAGGAATCCTTGCTGATATACCAATCCGTCTACATCTTTCCCGATGAGTGGGCGGAGGGACGCGACTTCGTTACACTGTTCAAGCAGCTGGGCACCTGCCGGATTTTTGTGATGACGCAGGAGCATCGGAACGCGATGTTATACAAGGCGCTCGGGGCGAATCACGTCATCGTGAGTCAGCCCGGGTATAAAGGCTACGGCTGGTTGGCCGAACAGATGAGTGGCTAAGAGAGAAATAGAAAAGGCTCCGCCTGCAAATGAGGCGGAGCCTTGTTTTCGTGAAAATTTAGCCCAACATTTTTTCGAGGTCCTTGTCCAATACATAAACCTCGATCCGTTCACCCATTTTCGTGCTGATGTCGCTATGACTCGATAGTACCTTGCAGGTTGTCAGCTTTTCTACGATTTCTTCCGATTCTTCACTGTACATTTCACGGAGAACCTCGCGCATTTCTTTGACGATGCGGCGACCTTTATCGTGACTGGACAGATGCTTTTCTTCGACGGTAAGAACACCCTTGAACCTGGCGATGACCATATCACCGACGATGTAGGTCTTGGCTTCCTGCGGACCTCGTCCAATTAGTTCGCGTTGAAATTTTATGAATGCTTCGCTGATTTCAGCTTCCAGCTTTTTTTTGTTAGAGATGGCCAAACGCCATACCTCCCATAATTATCATTGTGCCTAATATTACTCAGCTGTCCAGAGGCTGTCAAACAAATAGGCTGATAATGTGAAAACGCAAGAGAAACGATGAAATATCATGATCGGATGAGGCCTGATAGGTTTAAATCGCTTACACGGATAAAGAATGCAGAAATCGTGTGAAAAAGACAGAAATAGGACATTAACATCCGATTATGCCAGACGTATAATGAGATTCGTAACCAACAATTGCAAATATGGCCAAATCCCGAGGCACTCGGGAACGGAGGACCCAATCAGTAGGGGTTAATCCCACGAATGAATCGTGGGAGGGATGAGATACTCTTTCGCCATCCTACCCGTCAGCTAACTTCGTCGGCTAAAGCGAGGGAGGTCTAAAGACCGCCTATTTGAGGAGGCCTTTTTGTTATCCGTACGGGACGACAAAGGTTGACTCGAAACGTTACGCAGGTCTTTTCGTTTTGCTCAAAAACGGCCAATGACCGTTTTACTCACAAGTAAATAGCTGTTTTCGGAAAAAGGAAACGGGAGACAAAACGCAAAGAAGGCAACTTCAAGTCGGCTGGGCGTTAGGTAGACCAATGAGTACTTTTTCTCCGATACAAAGGATCGTTTTATTTGCCGCGGGATGCGGGCGACTTCGTTCGTCTGTTCATCTTCAGCTCGGTCAAATGCGGCGGTCTTTCGGGGAAATCGTAAGCATTGGTCTATTTTTTTCCCAAATGGCAGGTTTTTTTCAAAAAAGGAAGCCTGTACAGGGGAAGCGAGAGAGACGAGTCGGCCAGACTTCACGGAATAGTTAGTACAACAAAAAAGGAGGGACATGGCATGGACGTGGTTTCCATACTGCTCTTGGCGCTTTCATTCGGTGTATTTTTTGCACTCATCAAATTTTGTGACGCCGTAGTAAGAGAACAGGGAGGGAAAGAGAAATGATCTGGTTGCTTTTGATTATGGCAGGGCTTGCGATGTACCTGTGCCACGCATTGATTTACCCGGAAAAATACTAGGGGTTACCCGGATCATTCGTTTATTTGGAACCATTTTTTAGAGGAAGTAGGAGGAACTGTCGTGGACTTTATACAAATAGCGCTGGTTTTGGTGGTGCTTTTCGTGCTCGCCATACCGATGGGAAAATATTTGGCACGCTCCTTTTCGCTGGAGACGACCCGATTGGACCGTGTTTTTGGCGGGTTGGAAAAAGCGATATACAAGCTGTCTGGCATTCGCGTAGCAGATATGACCTGGAAGCAGTACGCAATGGCTGTTCTGGTCAGCAACATTTCAATGGTGGCGATTGCGTATCTCTTGCTTCGTTTGCAAGGGATGTTACCTGGAAACCCGAGTGGAATTGCGGCGATGGAGCCGTTGCTTTCCTTTAACACAGCCGTCAGCTTTTTGACGAATACGAATCTTCAGCATTACAGCGGGGAGAGCGGATTGTCGTATCTATCGCAGATGCTGGTCATTATTTACCTGATGTTTACGACACCAGCGACAGGGATCGCGGTCGTAATGGCTTTCATGCGCGGGCTGACAGGGCAGCGTAGCATCGGTAACTACTACGTTGACCTGGTGCGTGCTCATACACGGGTGTTGATTCCACTGGCAATTGTTGTGACACTGCTCTTGGTGTCCCAAGGCGTGCCGCAGACGATGGAGCCGACAGCGACAGCAACAACGATTAGCGGAACGGAGCAACAAATCGCTCGCGGTCCCGTTGCTTCACTGGTATCGATTAAGCATTTGGGAACAAACGGGGGAGGATTCTTCGGAGTAAACTCTTCGCATCCGTTTGAAAACCCGACACCGCTAACAAACGTGATCGAAATTTTGTCGATGTTCTTGATCCCGGCGGCACTGCCATTCGCGTTCGGCTTCATGGCGAAGAGCCGCAAGCAAGGCTGGGTTATTTTTGGAGCGATGTTCGTGATGTTCCTGGCGTTTCTGATTACGGCGTATGCCAATGAAGGAAACGGCAACCCGGCGCTGGAACGGGCTGGCCTGTCACAAGAAATGGGCAGCATGGAAGGAAAAGAAGTCCGTTTTGGTATCGCACAAAGCGCCTTGTTCACCGCCGTGACAACAGCGGCAACGACAGGAACTGTGAACAACATGCATGATACATTGACACCACTTGGCGGCTTGGTTCCGCTCGGTGAAATGATGCTCAACTGCGTATTCGGCGGAGATGGCGTCGGAACGATTAACATTTTGATGTATGCGATTTTGGCTGTATTCTTGGCGGGCTTGATGGTAGGGCGTACGCCTGAATTCCTTGGACGCAAGATCGAAGGGAAAGAGATGAAGCTGATCGCCATCGCGATTCTCGTTCATCCCCTGATTATTTTGGCGCCAACCGCTATTGCATTGGCAACTGAAATGGGATCGTCCGCAGTGTCGAACCCAGGCTTCCATGGTATTTCACAAGTGTTGTACGAGTACACTTCTTCGGCAGCCAACAACGGTTCCGGTTTTGAAGGATTGGGCGACAACACGCCATTCTGGAACATTTCTACCGGACTCGTCATGCTGTTCGGTCGATACGTCTCGATCATTACGATGCTGGCGGTAGCAGGCTCCTTGCTCGCAAAAACGCCGGTACCGGAAACGATGGGTACGCTGCGCACAGACAATAGTGTATTCACGGTGATTTTGATTGCGACTGTGGTGATCGTAGGCGCACTGACATTCCTGCCTGTGCTTGCTCTTGGCCCAATCGCCGAGTGGCTCACAATCCGATGATAAGGGGAAGTTCAAAAGCTGACTTTTTGAACATTGATTTGAACATGAATACTAGAGGCAAAGGAGTAATTTTCCATGAGTAGAACGCGCACGGTTGCGCTTCCTAAAGATTTGTACCAGCGGGCCTTTGTCGAGTCTTTCAAAAAACTGGACCCGCGTGTGATGATGAAAAATCCAGTCATGTTCGTGGTAGAGATCGGGTTCTTCATTACGCTTCTCTTGACGTTTGTGCCCAATTTGTTTGGGGGAGCTTCGGACCCGTTCTACAACGGTGTCGTCAGCTTTATCCTGTTCGTGACGATTCTGTTCGCCAACTTCGCAGAAGCCTTGGCAGAAGGTCGCGGCAAAGCACAGGCAGAGAGCTTGAAAAAAACGAAGCAGGACACGCAAGCAAAAAAAGTGGGGAAAGATGGTCGCATTCAAGTCGTCAGTTCCACAGAACTGCGAAAAGGCGATCTGGTGATCGTGGAAGCAGGCGAGCTGATTCCATCCGACGGGGAAATCGTCGAGGGTGTCGCCTCTGTGGACGAATCAGCAATTACGGGTGAATCTGCTCCGGTCATTAAAGAAGCAGGTGGCGATTTCAGCTCTGTCACGGGAGGCACACGTGTAGTCAGTGACCGGATCCGTGTCCGTGTGACGACTGATCCCGGCGAATCGTTTTTGGACCGCATGATTTCGTTGGTAGAGGGCGCGAAGAGACAGAAGACTCCGAATGAAATCGCGTTGAATACGCTATTGGTCAGCTTGACGTTGATTTTCCTGATTGTCTGCACGACCTTGCTGCCTATTGCCAACTATGTAAATGCAGCCATTCCGGTTGCGACACTGATTGCTTTGCTCGTTTGCTTGATTCCGACTACGATTGGCGGACTCTTGTCAGCGATTGGGATTGCGGGTATGGACCGGGTCACGCAGTTTAACGTCATCGCTATGTCTGGTAAAGCCGTAGAGGCATCCGGTGACATCAACACCATTATTTTGGATAAAACGGGAACGATCACGCATGGTAACCGGATGGCTGCCGAGTTTGTCACCGTAGGCAACAGCAAAAGCACGGAATTGAACCGAGTAGCTGCACAAAGCTCGGTCCATGACGAAACACCGGAAGGACGCTCTGTTGTAGAGCTGGCGAAAAAACAAGGTCTGGCACCCGCTGAACTGGAATTGCCTGGTTCCGAAGGCGTGGAGTTCCGCGCTGAAACAAGAATGAGCGGGACGAATTTGGCAAGCGGCGTCCTCATCCGCAAAGGGGCCGTCGACGCCATCAAAAAATACGTGGTAGAGCAAGGGGGCAACATCCCTGCTGATTTGGATGAAAAAGCAAACCGGATTGCAACGGCGGGCGGCACGCCATTGGCTGTAGCAGAAGGCAATGCGATTCTCGGGTTGATTTACCTGAAAGATACCGTAAAGCCAGGGATGCGCGAACGCTTTGAAGAGCTGCGCCGCATGGGTATTCGTACGGTCATGTGCACGGGAGATAACCCGCTGACAGCCGCGACGATTGCCCGCGAAGCAGGTGTGGACGATTTCGTAGCGGAAGCCAAGCCGGAAGACAAGATTGCGCTGATCCGCAAAGAACAAGCGGCAGGCAAGCTCGTCGCCATGACGGGTGACGGTACGAATGACGCGCCAGCTCTCGCACAAGCCGATGTCGGTTTGGCGATGAATACGGGTACGGTAGCGGCGAAAGAAGCAGCGAACATGGTCGATTTGGATTCTGACCCGACCAAAATTATCGAGGTCGTTGCGATTGGCAAGCAGCTTTTGATGACGCGCGGTGCATTGACGACGTTCAGTATCGCCAATGACGTAGCGAAATACTTCGCGATCATTCCTGCGATGTTCATGCTGGCGATCCCACAAATGAGTGCGCTCAACATCATGGGTCTGGCTACACCGGAAAGTGCGATTTTGTCCGCGTTGATCTTCAATGCGATTATTATCCCGATCCTGATTCCGTTGGCGATGAAAGGTGTGAAATACACACCGATGAGCGCGACGAAGCTACTCAGCCGCAATCTGGTGATCTATGGCTTGGGGGGAATTATCGTCCCGTTCGTGGGCATCAAGCTGATAGACTTGATTTTGGTAGGATTGAATCTGGTGTAACTCATATTGAAAAAAGAAAGCTCAGGTGAACCGATATGATATGGAAAAATTTGCGTCTCAGCCTCGTTTTGCTGCTGATTTGCGGCGTTGCCTACCCGCTGGCGATGACAGGGGTTGCACAGGTTGTCATGCCCGCACAAGCAAGTGGCAGTCTCATCACCGATGCGAGCGGCAAGGTAGTCGGCTCCGAGCTGATTGGGCAGACCTTCACCGATCCGAAGTACTTCTGGGGACGCATTTCTTCTATTGATAACAATGCGTCAGGCTCTGGCTCGAACAACTACGCGCCATCTAACCCGGCCCTGATCGAACGTACACAAAAAGATATCGCCGCATTTCTGGCAGCGAATCCTGGCGTGAAGCAGGAAGACATCCCGGCTGATTTGTTGACGAACTCCGCTTCCGGTCTGGATCCGCATATCTCGCCAAAAGCTGCTCAGATACAAGTGGAGCGTGTAGCCAAGGTGCGCAATCTCGAACCAGTACAACTACAGGCTCTGATTGAAGCGAATACAGAGGGAAGAAGCTTGGGGGTATTCGGAGAGCCGCGTGTCAATGTAGTCAAGCTGAATATAGCTTTGGATGAATTGGATAAGTAAAGAATGAAGGAGGGCTGCGAGATGGTAGAGCAGTTTCGGCGAAAGTCCCCGGAGGAAATCTTGCAGTCCATCTCCAGAATGCACCGGGGCAGGCTGAAAATCATTCTGGGGGCAGTCAGTGGTTCAGGTAAAACCTATCACCTGCTAATGGAAGGGCAGTCGCTTAAGAAAAAAGGGATTGATGTGGTCGTAGCTGGCTCAGGCGAGGCCACTCATCCCAAGCTGGCGCAAAAGCGGGAGGGCTTGGAGCAAATCCAGCCAATCATCTGGTATTCCCTCGGGGAAGCGAGACATGATCTGGACGTTGCAGCCATTATCGAGCGTGATCCGGAAGTGGTTCTCGTAGACGGTTTGGCTCATCGCAATCGTCCAGATGCCCAGCGTGTAACCCGGCTCGACGATGTTCAGTATTTGTTGAATCACAATATTAGTGTGATTGCGACGGTCAACATTTACGAATTGGCGGGGATGAAAGAAATGGCGGAGCGACTGACGAAGGCAGAAGTGCGTATCGACCAGTGTGTACCTGAGGATACGCTTGCCATGGCTGACGAGGTGAAATTGCTCGACGTCACGCCAGAAGCCATTCTGAAAAGGCTGCAAGAAGATGATCGCAACCCGACTCGAACCAAGCATCCGTTGTTTCGCAGAGACAATCTGCATATGCTGCGAGAACTCGCTCTTCGGTTCGTAGCTACAGGCGTAAACGAGGATTTGGAGGATTATCGAGAGAAGCACGGTATGGTAGGGGCTTCCGGAGCCACAGAGAAGGTGTTGGTTTCTGCCCAGTATCATTGGAACGGGTCGATATTGGTTCGGCGAGGACAACAGGTTGCCAAGCGGCTCGGCGGAGAGCTCTTGGTCGTCTGTTTTCTCCCTTTATCCAAGAAACTGACGAAGGAAGAAGCGACTTTTAAGAGATCCATCGGAAAGCTCGTGGACAAAGTCGGAGGTACCTTTGAAGAGCAGATGCTTGCACATGAAAAGGGCGTAGCAAACGAGCTCGTCGCTTATGCGATGGAGAATAATGTGACCCGAATCGTCATGGGGCAGTCCAAGCGTACGCGCTGGGAAGAGATATGGTATGGCTCCATCGTCCATAAGATTCTTCGGCAAACGAAAAATATTGATATCCTAATCGTAGCGGACCGTTCTGAGCGGGACGGTGAGCGCGTTATGCCGACCAAGCGTGAACAAGCGGTAACGCCCAATCCGTACCGCCGACTCTCTGATGAGGAGATGCAGCAGAAAATCGGGAAAATCAAGCGCGGTACGCTAAAAGTATATGTGGGAGCCGCACCTGGTGTCGGCAAGACGTACACGATGCTCCGAGAAGGCAACGAGCTCGCCGAAAATGGCATCGACGTGGTGATTGGGCTTTTAGAAACGCATGGACGAAAAGAAACCATTGAGCAGGTAGGGGGACTTCCTCTTATCCCGCGCAAGCGTATTCCGTACAAAAACGTGACGTTGGAAGAAATGGATACGGACGAAATCATCCGGCGAAATCCGGAGGTCGTACTGGTGGATGAGCTGGCACATACGAATGTGCCGGGGAGTGCCTATGAGAAGCGATACCACGATGTCGAGAAGATTTTGGCTGCGGGTATTTCCGTCATATCCACGATGAACATTCAGCACCTGGAGAGCTTAAACGACAGCGTCGAACAAATCACGGGAATCCGCGTGCGAGAGACGGTACCAGATCATATTTTGCATCAGGCAGATGAGGTCGAGCTGATCGATATTTCACCCAAAGCACTGCGTCAGCGGATGCGGGAGGGCAATATTTACGCGATGGAAAAGGTAGAGCAGTCGCTGACCAACTTTTTCAAAACAGGGAATTTGATCGCGCTACGGGAGTTGGCCTTGCGTGAAGTGGCGGACGACGTCGACGAACGCTTGGAGGCGTGGGAGCGACGAACGCTTCGCGGGCCTTGGCGGCAGCAGGAAGTCATTTTTGTCTGTGTGAATTTGCGCGCAGACAGTGAACGATTGATTCGCCGAGGATTCCGAATTGCCTATCGGCTGAAGGCGTCCTGGCATGTAGCTTACGTGCAGGATCATTCGTCGCTGACAGAAGAGGAAGAGACGCAGTTGGCGAAGCTGAAGGCACTAACAGAGCGGCTCGGAGGTCGCTTCGAACAATACGAAGCCCCTTCTCGGCGCAAGGTTTTCACCAAGCTGGTTTGGCATATGAACGAAAAAGGAACGACGCAGGTCGTCATCGGGCAGTCGGCGCGGACCCGCTGGAAGGAAATTCTCGAGGGTTCGGTCATTCAGCGATTATTGAGGGAGGTCCGACACATGGATGTGCTGGTCGTGGCCGATCACGCATCCGAAATGATGTGAGGGAGGGTAATGATGGGCACAGAAAAAGAAGGGCAATGGGACCAAAGCGTGGCAGACGCCTATAGCCGTTTGGAGTGCCTGATACTAGAGCCAACTACGGAGGCAGATTTGTTTTCCAGGCTGATACGGGTCTACCTGGAGGAAGAAGAAGTGCGCATACGGCAAAAGCTAAAGCGCAAATCCTCGCAGCGAATCTCTCGCGTCATGCATGAACGGGTGGGTGAGTTTTTGTCTGGGCAGTTGACCGGGCTTTCGTTTCAAGTGATTGACGGTCTCTTGTTTATAAAGAGGCAAGAGCAGCTAGTCGGGGCACTCAAATGCATCCCAGATCTCGGCAGCTACGATACTCCGTCCTGGAATGCAACACTTGCCCGTTTTGCCAAGCAGTATCAGAAGCGGTTCCAGCTGGCGCCAGAGAAGCTGCTGTTCTTTGTCTGCTCGCTCGCCAAAAGCTTGGATGCAGCTCATGCCAAGGCGTTGACCGGAATTGATGTGTGGTGTGGTGCGGCATTAACGACTCCCGCTTATCGGGATGCGCTGCAAACGTATGTCAGCAAATGTGTGGAGGTCATGGACGCTCTCCCGCAGCCTGTGCACCAAGTGTATTTTTTAAGTGCAGATGTCCATCCGAATGCGCTTGCTTGCCAATTGCTGCGCGGGGAAAAAGCATCCATGCCAGATCGTTGGTTGCGACCGTCCGTCGGTGATCTCATCCAATTACTGCAAGCGAAGCTGTGATATACTTTTAGGGATGGTCATACGATGAATTTCCTTGGGAGGGACTTTTTATCAAAGTAAAAGTAGCTGGTATCCCGCATTTCACAGGGGCTTACATTTCGGGCACACAGCTTGCTCCAGATGCATTGCGGAGCGCAGGATTGATCGAGCATTTGCAGCAGCGTGGTCTGAGCGTGCAGGACGTAGGGAATCTGAAGCTTCCGGATGATTTGCCTCGCCACAATATTCCACCAGTTCGTAACTGGCCGGCACCGCGCATGTTCTGGGATTTGCTGCAAAAGGACGCGCAAGAGTGGCTCGATACAGACGACTTTGTCTTGATGCTCGGCGGCGATTGCAGCTTGGTCGTTGCAACAGCACAGGCTCATCAGGCTCAGTATCAGGAAAAAGGGTATTTGCTCGTGCTTGACGGTCATCTCGATGCAGTAGTGCCATCCGCTTCTCGCTGTATTGGGGCGGCAGGGATGGGTTTGTGGTTTTTGCTTCAGGATCGCGGACAATGGATCGAGCCAAGCGGCTGGGATGCAGAGCGAATCCGCCTCATCGGCTGCCAGCAGATGCCTGGAGAGACTTTCGGCGTTGACGTCATGACCTTGGCTCAGCTCACAGAGGGAAGCATCGTGGAACGAGTTTCTCATATGCTCCAATCGATCCCGCCTGATGCCAAAATCCTCGTTCATTTCGACGTAGATATCATGCACAAAGACGCGATGCCAGCGGCCTATTCCCCAAGCGAGACAGGATTGTCGCTGTCCGAAGCGGAGGCATTACTGGCAACTGTCTTGCGAGATTCGCGCGTGACAAGTATGGAAGTGACGGAATTCTCAAGGGTAAGGGATACCACTGGCGAGTATGCGCAGAGGCTGGTAGAGTTGCTCGCCCGGGCACTAGCTGCACGTGTTTAAAGTACTCCCATTCGAAAAAGAATAGATTTGTTAGCAAGTGAGCTCGGCAGTCCTGATTTGTTCAGGCTGTCGAGCTCTTTTTTGGGCGATCTTCCTAAGTTTTTAAAGGTACCGATTAGCCAAGAAAGCTGGTGAAAAGAAAAAGCACAGGGCTCGCAGACCTTGACAACGCCTACCCAGTCGGAACTTTAAAAAGAGGTCCACGCTTGTCGAACACTTCTTCTCAGAGAAACGTCCGCCCGTAGGGTGGCTTTGGCTCGACGGTCCTCTTTTTAAAGTGGAGACGGACAGTCAATCCCCCACGCTGGCGTGTCAGAGTCGAAGAGACCTGTGCTTTTTCTTCTCCTCCACTATGTTGACTCAAACAAATAGCTTTGAAGCCCTCTTATGACAGGAAAATAAATTTTTTAAAATAAGGAGAAAGGATTTTCCCGCTCATTCGTATTAGTGTTGAATCAACCAAAACGGAAGCTGCGCAGCATTCCCCAAAGGCTGATCGGTGATAGATGGAGGAGTAGTAGAAATGCCGGACGATCGGGAATTGATCGAGCAAATCCTGGCTGGCAATCACCAGCTGTACAGTCAGATTATCGACAGGTACAAGGGCAAGATCGTGACCTACTTGTACAAAATGATCGGCAACATGCCAGACGCACAGGATTTGGCTCAAGACGTGTTTACCAAAACCTTTTACCTATTGAAAGACTATCGGCCTGAGCACAAGTTTTCTTCATGGCTGTATCGAATCGCGAGCAATCATTGTCTCGATGAAATACGAAGACGCAAAAGGACGGAGCAGACCGCAATTGTGGAGGAACAGATCGTTGATCCAGAGACACCAGAGACCGCCCTGTTAAAAAAGGAGCGAGACGCCCAGCTAGAACGAAGTATCATGCTGCTGGATGAGGAGTATCGCGAGGTGTTCGTCCTACATTACTTGAAGCGTCTGTCTTATCGGGAAATCAGCGAGAGACTGTCTCTTACGGAGAGCGCTGTTCAAATGCGCTTGTTCCGTGCTCGTAAAGAGATGAAGAAAAGCCTGACGAAAACAATGGGAGGGGGAGATGTTTATGACATGCTTCATGTTTAATCAATGGAAGCTCTATGCAAATGGCGAGCTCCCCCCTGCCGAAAGCAAAGGACTGGAGCAGCATGCAGTAGAATGCCCACAATGTCAAATCAAGCTGCAAGAGTGGGTAGATCACATGCTGGAAGAGGAATTTTCCACCTATCCGGAAGTTCCTGTACCCGATACCTTTACGGACGAGGTCATGAGTAAACTGTTCGAAGAGGTTCCCGTACGTACGGCACGGAAGCGCTCCTCCCGAACCAGAAGACAAAGGGGCTGGGATATTGTGAAGAAGACAGGACTGGTAGTAGCAGGACTAACGGCTTTGGTCGTGACAGGTACGGTCGTTTCACCGACGTTTGCCAACTATGTGAATAGCTTGTTCCAGATTGAGAAGGATGCGGATAATGGCATGAAAAATGCTGTTGATAAAGGTTTTGTCCAAAAGCTTGAGCAAAAAGTAACCGATCAAGGGATTACTTTCGAAGCAAAAGAGGTGATGGCAGACTCGATGAGAATCGCCGTGATCTATGATGTGTACGACCAGAACGGCAAGCAAATTAAAATTGGTGAAGATGGACACCTACTGAATGCTTATCTGATTGATTCAACAGGGAAAGATTGGTTGGAAGACGATGGACCAACCTTGGGTGGTCACGGAAAGTATTTTATCGTAGAGCAGCCCTTAAACACTATTTTTGAATCCGCCGAAGCTACTCCGAATATGTTGACCTTAAAATTAGAACAGACCGAAATCGCAGGGAAAAAGGGAAAATGGTCAATGGAAATCCCGATCGATATGAAGAAAGCCAAGGAAGCGACCAAAACGGTTACTTTCAAGGACACAGCTTTTCATTCACCACTGGGGATGGAGATCGAACTGGAAAAAATCGAATTTTCTCCGAGTGCGACCCGCCTGATGCTAGAAACTACTCTTGTTAAATCAGCTTATGTAGAAGTTGAAGAGGAGCGAGTAGAAGTAACCCGCGAAGGGGCGCAAGTCAAAACAATGGAAAAAAGGCAGGTTCCCATTTTATCAGGAAACGATATTGCGTACGAAATCACAAACGAAAAAGGGGATGTTGTAGCTGCTCGGGATAAGGCGTCATTGGATGAGGGGATAGCGAAGGAGAAAAACGTGCTCAATATATCTGGAATTATAGGAAAACGACAAAGTGAACATAGCCAGAAGTGGTGGCATTCTTTTGGCCCGATGCAGGGTGAACAAAAGTTAACGCTTCAGCTCCGAAAAATATATGAAATGAAACGCTCTTCTTCCAAAGTCAAAGTCGATCTGGTTCCAGCAGAACTAAACAAGAAAGCAGCGACTTTACAAGATGAAGCAGGCAGTACCTTTACGTTTTCTTCTTTTGCATGGGAACCCGGTAAAGACGAGGAGCTAGGTAAAGCTGTGATGACAGTAGAGGGGATATTAGGAAAAGACGTAGTCCAAACCAACTTTTGGTCTGCAAAGGATGAAAATGGAGATACCCACCAAGCGGACTTGGATGCAGAATACAATAGAGACAAAGACGGACGCGTACACTTCAAAGGCACGTTGGAGATTTCGCGCATGGAGCAACAACCGAAAAGTCTCTCAATATCTTTTGCTGAATATACGGTGGAGCACCACGTGAATTGGGAAGTGCCATTTGAAATCAAATAGATGAAAGACAGACAGGGGAAGAGGTTGACAGAGGCCTCTTCTTTTTTATTTGGATAACTGATTATAGAATTTTTTAAAAGTAGAGAAAGGTTTTTCCAGCAAATCCGTAATAGCTTATGAATCAACCAAAACGGAAGCTGCGCAGCATTCCCCGCTGGCTTGATCTGTGATAGATGGAGGAGTAGCAAAATGCCGGACGATCAGGAACTAATCGAGCAAATCCTGGCTGGCGATCATGAGCAGTACAGACAAATTGTCGACAGATACAAGGGCAAGATGGTCGGTTATTTGTACAGGATGATCGGAAACATGCCAGACGCACAGGATTTGGCTCAAGACGTGTTTATCAAAACCTTTTATCGTTTACACGACTATCGGCCTGAGTACAGGTTTTCGTCGTGGCTGTATCGAATTGCGAGCAATCATTGTTTCGATGAAATGCGAAAACGCAAACGGACAGAGCAGGTAGAAATCGATGAGGAGCAGCTGATTGACCCGGACACGCCTGAAACAACTTTGTTGAAAAAGGAACGGGACGCAGCGCTGGAACGCAGCATTATGCTGCTGGATGAGGAGTATCGCGAGGTATTCGTCCTGTTTTACCTACAGCGACTGTCGTATCGGGAGATCAGCGAGCGACTTTCTCTATCGGAGAGCTCCGTTCAGATGCGATTATTCCGCGCCCGCAAAAAGATGAAGGACAGCCTAGAGAAAACGATGGGAGGGGGAGCTATTTATGAAATGCTTCATGTTTAATCAATTGAAGCTATACGTAAACGATGAGCTGGCCCCTGCCGAGAGCAAAGGATTGGAGCAACATGTGGAAAATTGCCCACAATGCCAGAAGCACCTGCAAGAGTGGGGAGAAGGCATGCAAGAAGTGGATTTTTCCGACATTCCAGAGGCTCCTGTACCCGATACGTTTACAGATGAGGTCATGGATAAGCTGTCTGATGCAGTTCCTCCACGTTCTACGCGAAAGCACTCCTCCCGAACCAGAAGACAAAGGGGTTGGGATATTGTGAAGAAGACAGGATTGGTAGTAGCAGGACTTACGGCGTTGGTGGTGACCGGAACGGTTGTATCACCTACGTTTGCGAATTATGTGAATAGCTTGTTCCAAATGGAAAAAGATGCGGATAGCGGTATGAAAAATGCCGTCAATAAAGGCCTTGTTCAAAAGCTGGAGCAGAAGGCAACCGATCAAGGAATTACTGTCGAGTTAAAAGAGCTGTTGGCTGACTCGATGAGAATCGCAGTCATCTATGATGTGTACGACGAGAGCGGCAAGAAGATTGAAGATCATAATTTGAATGCGAAGCTGATTGATCAGAACGGTAAGGATTGGTTTGAGGATGATGGAGGAGATAATTGGGGAAGTCATGGAGAGTTTTTCATCACAGAGCGATATTTGAATGAAATCTTCAAATCACCTGATACGACTCCTGACAAACTAACCTTACATTTAGAACAGACAGAAATCGCAGGTAAGACAGGGAAATGGTCATTGGAAATTCCGATCGATATGAAGAAAGCCAAGGAAGCGACGAAAACGGTTGTCTTCCAGGATACGGCCTTTCAATCGCCACAAGGTCTAGGGATTGAGCTGAAAAATATCGAATTTTCCCCAAGTGCGACACGGGTCATGCTAGATACTATTTCCCCAAAATCAGCTTATTTGGAGGTTGAACGAACGTCGATCCTGTACGATCGGAAAAATCCGCAAGGCGCCATTATCACAGAAAAAGAGCGTGATTCTGCTTTTTCGGGAGAGAATATGATGTACGAAATCACCAATGAAAAAGGGGAAGTGGTAGCAGCTTGGGATATGAAATCATTGGATGATGGGCTTGATAACAAGGAGAATGTTCTTTTCACACCAAGAACAGAAGAAGAAGCGGAAGAAAGACCAGAAGGCGATGTCTTGAATTGGTGGCATACATTTGGCCCGATACAGGGAGAGCAAAAATTAAAGCTTGAGCTAAAGAAAATTTATGAGAAAAAGCTGGCTTCGCCTAAATTTGATCTGGTTCCAACAGAACTGGAGAAGAAAGCTGCGACTTTCAAGGATGAGACAACAGGCAGTACCTTTACATTCTCTTCTTTTGCATGGAAGCCAGGTAACGGTGAAGATCTAGGTGAGGTCGTAATGACCATAGAGGGTACATTAGGAAAAGGCATAGTTGATAACCACGATTGGTTTGTAAAGGATGAAAATGGGAAGAATTTCGCTGCGTCAGTGAGCACGGAAAGCACCAGAGACAAGGACGGACGGGTACAGATCAAAGGTGAGATCACGATTCCGCGCTTGAAGCAACAACCGAAAAAGCTCACGGTATCCTACGCTACCTATATGGTGGAACACGACGTGAAGTGGGAAGTGCCGATTGAAATCAAATAGTTCAAAGAAAAGGAAGAGGCCGACAGTGGCCTCTTCTTTTTCTTTTCAGGAGCTGGTTTTTATGATTTGTGTACGTAAGGCCCCAACTGTTGACGAGTAAAGGTATAACGGGAATTTTCGTCCTTTAGCCACATATTCCCCTTCACAATGAGAATATACACTGCAACGATGAAGTAGCCCGTCCCAATGATCCAGTCTGACGTCGTTACCATGCCAGTGGAGATAATGTGCCGGATATACCATACCCCGATCGGGATGTGGAAGACGATAACGGCGAACAAGCCCGGATTGTAGAGCGTTTTCGCTTTTAGATTCGCAAAAATTCCATGCCAGATAAACTGGAAGAAGCCCATTAGAATCGGTGCCAAGCCGAGCCAGACGACAGTTGGGAACAACAGGGGAACCAGATAAAAGACATAGGCAATGACCAGGTTGATGATCATCGCAGACTGTGGATTCAGCGGGTATCGTTCTGGATGGCTGCTTTTGAAAATCAAACCATTAAACAGGCCGGCAAAATATCCGGGCCAACGATACTCTTCATACTGATGAACAAGGATGGCGATGAAGCTTAGCCACAACAGCCGCTCGATAACAGGAATGGTACTCCATTGCAGCATGACATGCAGACCAACACCTACTGCCACCAACAACCCGAGGTCAGGCCAATATTTTCGCAAAAAGCCCATTTGTCTCTCCCCCTATTTTTCATGAAAATAGCGTGCGAATAACAAATCAATCTGTTGGTCTACCGAAGCGACCTCGATGCCAGCCCCTGTAGACAATATCGATTTGAGCAAGGCAGGAAGAAATATCGCTCCAAACAACTGCATGATCATCATCATGAGAACCTCATGGTTTTCTTCGTGGGTAATTTCCTTCAAAACTCCCGCAATCTTCACAAACCCGATGCTTTTGAGAAATTGACCGTATTCATATTGAGCGGTAAATACAGCGCCACCAAGTGAGAAGATTCGGGAAACCAGCTCGGGATATTGCTGGATGATCTGCACGTAGCTCATTAAAAACTGCTTGAGTCGTTCTTGGGGAAGCAGTGAGGTGTTATCCAAGATATCAAATGTAGGTGTAAAGCTTCCTAGAAAGGCACTGAGGGCTTCATTGATGAGCCTATCCTTGGAACCGAAATAGTAGTTAACCAAAGCTACGTTTGTACCGGAATCCGCTGCGATTTTCCGCACTGTCACACTCTCGAAGCCTTCCATCTTGATTAAATCAAGTGTCGATTGCAAAATTTTTGCTTTCGTTTCGCTGTTTTTATCTGCCTGTGACATGACCAACCTCCTTTTTATTGAAAGTAAGAGTGTTTTGTCAAACAACGTTTTAAACATTGTTTAATTTAATGGTAACAGTTCCTAAGTGGTATGGCAATATTCGTTTTCAACATTCGTAGTCAAACCTTATTCGTTTCTTGGCACATCAGCGGAGCTTTTCGCGTATACCTAATAGGCAATGGGAAAGAGGTGACCACATATGAGCGGATGGCTCGCACTCCTGCTCGTTTCCCTGGCCATCAGCATGGACAGTGTCAGTGTAGGATTGACGTATGGTTTACGGAACATGAGAATGCCCTTTTTGTCGCTCGTTGTCGTTTCCGGTTGTTCGTTTGCTGTTGTATATGGTGTCATGCTCGTAGGCTCATCCCTCACCGAATGGTTAACACCCGAGATTGGCCAGTATATTGGAGCCGCGGTCTTGATCCTCATGGGTTTGTTTACTCTGTGGCGGCTCATTGCGACACGGTCGGGGACAGAGGATCAGGAGTCTACTGCTGTTGTAGCCGCAGAAAAACAGGAAGAGCAGGAGCCCATCGTATTATTGTCGCAGTTCCGCATTTTTGGTGTCATGATTCAGATTTTAAAAGATCCATCCAAAGCCGATGCTGACCGTTCTGGGCATATTATGGGCTGGGAGGCCGTCATGTTGGGGCTGGCCCTGTCATTGGATGCTTTCGGCGCAGGCATTAGCCTTACGTTTTTGGGATACTCACCACTGCTCGTCGCTCTCTGTATTGCGGTGATGAGTGCCTTGCTTCTTGTGATAGGAATTGCCCTCGGCAGGCGCGCCGGAAAAGCCAGATGGCTGACGCGACTCACCTGGCTGCCGCCGATTTTGTTGATTTGCATTGGTGTAGCCAAAAGTTTGAAATAATCGACAAACTAACGCGGACCCGTCCAGATAAATGGACGGGTTGTTTTATTTTCGAGCTCGTCTGCATACACATGAAAATGAGTGAGATGTGGATGGAGGAGATGTAGGTGGATACACAGCCAATTCGAAAATGGTACACGCTGGCGGCGGCCGACGTGACCGAAGCCCTTCATAGTGATGCTGCGCAAGGGTTGACTCAGCAGGAGGCGGAGCGGCGACTGGCTAAACAAGGTGCCAACCAGTTGGCTGAACAAAAGCGAAAGCCTCTCTACTCGGTCTTTGTTGATCAGTTCAAGGATTTTATGGTACTCATCCTGTTCATCGCAACACTGATCTCGTACTTCCTCGGAGAGTACTTGGATGCGATTGCGATCATCGCGATCATCCTCATTAACGGCATCCTCGGTTTTATTCAGGAGGCCAAGGCTGAGCGATCCTTGCAAGCGCTAAAGGAGCTGGCATCCCCGATGGCGCGGGTCATCCGGGGTGGGAACATTTCCATGATACCGGCTTCGCGGCTGGTACCTGGTGACCTGGTGCAATTGGAGGCCGGGGATCGTGTTCCCGCAGATTTGCGCTTGCTTTCGGCCAATCGGCTAGAGGTAGAGGAGTCTGCGTTGACAGGGGAGTCTGTCCCCGTCGGAAAAAACGTGAAAAGACTGGAGACAGCCCAGGCCTCCACTGTACCGCTTGGCGACCAAAAAAATCTCGCGTTCATGGGCACGATGGTAACCGGAGGAACAGGGAGCGGTATCGTTGTCGCGACAGGGATGAGCACGGAAATCGGGAAAATCGCGCACTTGATGAATACAGCGGAAGAAGCAGAAACCCCTTTGCAGCTGCGATTGGAGCAAATGGGCAAAATTCTCGTGGTCGTCGCACTGCTGTTGACGATTGTGGTCATTGCTGCTGGTGTCTGGCATGGTCATGAGCTGTTTACGATGTTCCTCGCCGGGGTGAGTCTCGCAGTGGCGGCGATCCCGGAAGGCTTGCCGGCGATTGTGACTGTCGCGCTAGCGCTTGGCGTCCAGCGGATGATCCGCCGCAATGCCATCGTACGCAAGCTCCCATCAGTCGAGACGTTGGGCTGCGCTTCTGTTATTTGCTCTGATAAAACTGGGACCCTGACTCAAAATAAAATGACCGTTACCCAAGTGTGGCACAGCGATTCCACGTATGAGGTGAGCGGCAGCGGCTACGCACCTGAGGGAGCCTTTCACTACCTGGGGAAAATGGTATCTCCCGCCCGTGACGGAGCGCTCTCGCAAATCATCCGAATCGCAGACAGATGCAACAATGCCCGTTTGACATGCGAGGAGCAAAGCACGCGCAATCTGCTTGGGATGGGCAAGGCGTCACGCTTTTGGCAAGTTGTAGGCGACCCGACCGAAGGTGCTCTCAAGGTGCTTGCCGCGAAAGCATTGGGCGGCGATACAGAGCGTAGCAACCAAAAGAATCAGGGACAGCGTGTGGAGGAGCTACCCTTTGATTCTGACCGTAAAATGATGTCGGTCGTTGAAAAGGGGACGGACGGTGTGTATTCCCTGCTGACCAAAGGCGCGGCGGAGGCATTGCTGGCGAGATCGACACACATTTTGTGGAAGGGAGAGCTCATGCCACTCTCCGCGACGCTTCGCCACCAAGTACTGGAGCAAACGGAACGGATGGCAGGCAAAGCATTGCGCGTATTGGGCTTCGCCTATAAGACACTGCAAGGCTATCGTCCGGGACAGCCGATCGGCTCCCTGGAAAACAATCTCGTCTTTGTCGGATTGGCCGGGATGATCGATCCGCCGCGTGAAGAGGTCCGTCCAGCTATCAATCTTTGCCATCAAGCAGGAATCAAGACGGTCATGATTACAGGCGACCACAAGGTGACAGCAGAAGCAATCGCCCGGCAGATTGGTTTGATGCGTGGCTACGGAGAAGTATTGGAGGGGCGGGAGCTGGATGGCATGTCAGATGAGCAGCTCGCAGAGTATGCGGAGCGAGTCACTGTCTATGCCCGTGTGTCTCCTGAGCACAAGCTGCGGATCGTCCGTGCTCTGCAAAGCCAAGGCCATGTTGTCGCCATGACTGGAGACGGTGTCAATGACGCGCCTGCGATCAAGACCTCAGACATTGGGATCGCGATGGGGATTACCGGTACGGATGTGACGAAGGAAGCCGCCGATCTCGTGCTGCGCGACGATAACTTCGCCACGATTGTCGCCGCAGTAGAGGAAGGGCGCAACATCTATGACAACATTCGAAAATTCATCCGTTATTTGCTGGCATCCAACGTAGGTGAAATTCTCGTCATGTTTTTTGCAATGCTCCTCGGGCTTCCCTTGCCTTTGGTGCCGATCCAGATCTTATGGGTCAATCTCGTGACGGATGGCTTACCAGCCATGGCGCTGGGCATCGATCAGGCGGAAAAAGATACGATGTATCAGAAGCCGCGCAACAAGGCAGAGAACATATTCAGCCGAGGGTTGGGCTGGAAGATTATTAGCCGCGGCTTTCTCATCGGGGCCATGACGCTCTTGGCGTTCTGGCTGACACTCAAAGAGAATCCGAATGACTTGGTGCACGCCCAGACTGTCGCTTTCGTCACATTGGTTATGGCGCAGCTGATTCACGTCTTCGATTGCCGGAGTCAATACAGCGTTTTTCACCGCAATGTATTTGAAAATAAATATCTCGTTTGGGCGGTACTTTCGTCGATTGTGCTCGTGATCGGTGTCGTGTACATGGAGGCGCTCCAGCCGATCTTTAAAACAACGGATCTCAATCTGCGCGATTGGGCATTAATTTTGGTCGCGGCGGGAGTTCCTACGTTTGTCGCGGGAATCGGCGGGGTGCTTACCGGCAGCAGACAGCGCACAAGCAAAGAAAAACGCCCAGCTATGCGTACGGTTCGTCCTGACTAACCGAGCCGCAAAAGGGGAGAGGGAGCCATCGTGCGCTTGAGAAGGGGAGGCTGGAAAAGACGTAGACGGAGAATTTTCGCGGGGTTCCTGCTGATTATTGTGGTATTGATCGTTTTGTTTATCGTTGTGGAACGCAGGGTAGAGCCGACGCTAATGTTGATTGCCCAAGCCAAGGCAGAGCAGGTTGCCAAGCTCGCCATTACCGATGCAGTCACCAAACGCATGACCCAGCAGGGTGTCGACGTCAACGAAGTTGTCATCATGGAGAAAGACGAGAATGGCAGCATCAAAGCTGTGAATTTTAATTTCAAAGAGTACTCCCGGATTGTGGGGGAAACGACAGCCCGTATTCAAAATCGCTTGAAGGAATTCGAGCAGGAGCACGTCCAGACAACCATACCACTAGGCTTGGCTACGAAAAACGTCTTTCTGGAGCACTTTGGGCCTGATATTCCGGTGTCGTTCGTTCCGATTGGAGCCGTCAAAACGAAGCTGGAAACAGGCCTGAAGCAAGCCGGGATCAACATGGTGCTGGTGACTGTCTACATTCATGTCGAGGTCGATTTGCGGGTCATTATCCCGTTCGCGACTAAACAACAGACGGTCACCACACAAATCCCGGTCTCCGAAGCCCTGATTGTCGGCAAGGTACCGACTTATTTGTACGACAACCAGTCTGGTAAGCCCGATGTGCCGATGCCACAAAACAGCCAAATCCCAAGCCAGCCGTGATGTTTTTCGCTTTTACGCGAACGATTTACACATCTATGAAAATTAATTTGAAACGTTTCTGAAAGGGTGCCGTCCAATGAATAGAGACACACAAAAACAAGCAAGCACATTGGAGGCATAAACAATATGAAAACATTCCGTACAGGTATGATGACAATCGCGGCACTGGCCGTTTTGGGAACTAGCGTGGCATCTGCAACCTCCGAACCAGTAAAAGAACTTTCTGTTAACATTAACGGTCAATCAATCGCACAAGATGCGATCTTCGATAAAGGTCAACAAACCGTACTGGTTCCACTTCGTCCTGTTGCTGAAGCCCTTGGTTTCAAAGTAAGCTGGAACGACAAGGAAAAAGCAGCAGAAGTGCAAAGAGGCGCGATCACCAGCTACGCAAAAGAAGGAGAGGATCGCTATCCTTTCGCAAAAATGTACAAAACGCTGGGAGCAGAGCCTCGCGTACTGAATGGCAGCACCTATGTGCCAGTTAAATTCGTAGACGAAATCCTGCAAGCAGACGTGAATGTAACCGATGATACAGTGACAGTAGTGGAGGACGAAATCGCTCCTATGCGCACAGGTACCATTACGAACATCAACAAATCCGATAAAGGCTACTCGGTTACACTGAACATCTATGAGTCTGGCATCATCCTGCACCTGACAGAAGACACCAAAATTACGGATGAAGCTGGTAAAGTGCTGAAGCCAGAAGATTTGAAGCTGGGTATGGCTGTAGATGCTACGACCGAAAAATTCATGGCGATGAGCTTGCCGCCACAAACGAGCGCGCTCAGCATTACAGTAAAAGGTGGACTGGAGACTCAGGACGTCCTGGGGACAGCGGGAAAAGTAGCGAGCATCTCTGCTGACAAAGACGGCAACTACAAAATGCTCGTAGAAGGTCGCGGTATTACTGCCACCTCCCAAGAAAAAATCAACCTGAACATTACCGAGAAAACGGTGATCATCAATGCGCGAGACAACAAAGTACTCTCGCCAGCTGAACTGAAAGAGGATATGCAAGTAGTGGCCTTTTACGGCCCAATGATGACAAAGAGCCTGCCGCCTATCGGCACAGCTGAGAAAATCGTAGTAGAGTAAGAGAAAGAACGGGATGGCATTTGCTGTCCCGTTTTTATGTTCATGACTGGATCGAGTATTTCATACAGATGACGCGACCGATCTTTTCCGTCTCTCTTTCCTCGTAGACAGCAAAACCGTATCTCTCGTAAAAAGGCACGACCCGGCTATTCTTCTCCAAAACGGCCAGATGCAGAGAGGTGTAGCCGTTTTCCCGGTACCAGGCAATTAATGTATCCAGGAATTCTCTAGCGTAGCCGTGACTCTGGTAGGCGCTGTGCAGCATGATGAGGCCGAGCCAAGGCTGGCCATCCCGCGGATTACGCAAAATGAACTGGGCGATCCCGATGATTTCGGTACCGTGTACTTCTCTTATCGAAAAGCTGTAGGAGTCCGCAAAAGCCAGATTATCTTGATGGTCATCTTCTACTGTTTGCAAAGTGACGACTCGTTTTCCGAAGGCAAACTCCATATAATCGGGGTTTGAATTGTACACCGTCAGCAGTTCGGGGAAATCGTGTTCCGTGACGGGCTGAAAAACCAATCGAGCGCTATAGGCTGGGAAGGGAGTAGTGCTAGGCATGTCAAAAGCTCCTTTCAGTGAATTTGTCATTAATCTAATTAGATGATATTCTAATTTCATAAAAAGTCAATCCGATGATGTTCAGGGAATTCCCTGATACACTTTCTTTTATGGAAACTTTACAATAACGTTAGGATGATTGTCTCAAAAGGAGGAGCCATGGGTACGTCGAGTGAAGTGCTTTCCCTGATGCAGTCCATTTTTGCCAACGTCAGCGATGCGATCCTGGTGATTGATCAGGAGGGACGAATCGTAAAGGCCAATGCTGCGTTTGAGCAGATGACGGGCTGGACAGAAGAAGAGCTGATTCGAGATAAACATATTTGCGAGCTGTGTCTCGGAATGGCAACGTGTATGGAAGAAACGAGCTGCACGGATTGCTTTTTTAAGCGCGTGCAAATGCCTTCATTCGAAATGAGGCTCCGAACGAAATCGGGTGTGGATTACCCTGTCGCTGCCAGCTCTGCGAGACTAGAGGATGAATCGCAGGGGAAGCTGGTCATGATTTTGCGTGATATGTCTGCGCAACAGCGAGTGGAAAAAGAGCGCTATCAGTATAAGCTGACGAATTTTGCGATCCAGGCACAAGAAGAAGAAAGAAAGCGCATCGCCCGAGAGCTGCATGATGGCGTAGGGCAGGCGCTTTATAGTATTTTAGTGGGACTAAACGTAGTCAGACAACGAGAATTGAGCGAGCCAGTTATGCAGCATGTCACGGAACTGGTGAATATGACTTCGAAGGCGATGGAGGAAGTGAAGCGCATGGCGCTGGAGCTGCGTCCGTCTGCACTGGATGATCTCGGTTTACTGCCTGCATTACGTTCGTTGATGAAACGGGTAGAAAAGACGTTTCATATCCAGGTGGAGCTGCATGTTCAGGGGGAGAAACGCAGATACTCCGCTGCGATGGAAACAGCGTTATACCGGATTGTACAGGAAGCCATGACCAATACGGCAAAATACGCAAAGGCGAGCCATCTGGGAATCATGTTCGAGAATCGGGAGAAGGAAATTGTCGTCACGATTGTGGATGACGGCGTAGGGTTTGAAGTAGAGAAAACATTGAACATCGGCAAAGGTCTCGGTGTGTTTGGCATGAAGGAGCGTGCCCAGTTGCTTGGTGGTACCGTTGATATTCGCTCCGCACCCGAGGAAGGAACGACGGTGATCGTCCGAATTCCGGTGCCGAAGGAGGGGGTAGAGGATGAGCATTCGCGTCTTGATCGCTGATGATCATGCAATTGTACGCTCTGGGCTGGGGATGCTGATCAACGCCCAGGAGGACATGGAAGTCGTCGGTTATGCAGCTGACGGAAAAGAGGCATGTGAAAAAGCATGGGAAGTCCGTCCCAACGTCGTTCTGATGGATTTGAGCATGCCGCCTGGGGAAAACGGCTTGACGGCAACAGCCAGACTGAAGGAAACGGCACCAGACATTCAGGTGCTTGTACTTACGATGCATGATGACGAGGAATACTTGTTTCGGGTACTGCAAGCCGGTGCTGCCGGCTATATTTTAAAAAGCGCCCCAGACCTCGATTTGATCACGGCGATTCGCTCGGTCAATCAGGGCATGGCCTATTTGTATCCATCTGCGACGAAATCGCTGATCGAGGAATTCCTGCAAATGGTCAAGAACGGTGAGGAGCAGGCCAAGTACGACATCCTGACAGATCGGGAAAAAGAAGTGCTGGTCTTGATCGCAAAGGGCTTCAGCAATAAGGAAATTGCGGAGCAGCTCACTGTTTCCGTCAAGACTGTAGAATCGCATAAAGCGCATATTATGGAAAAGCTCCACCTGCGCACGCGGCCTGATTTGGTGCGGTATGCGATTAAGAAGGGCTGGCTGGATTTTGAGTAGATATGGATTTGGTTTGTATTTTGTCGATTGGATTTTATCAAAATCGCTGATGGAAAATTAGGCGTGAAAAACCTGAATAACGATGATTCCTGTTCATCCGTCTGCTATTATTCCGATTGATATTGCCAACATAGCTGATCACAAATATCAACAATGGCTGTTGAAACCGTAATGTTTCTGTTGTTACAACCGGGGAAGTTGCAACTGCGGTTGAAGAGCAAAAATCAAGTGAATAATCGGTGAAAGCAAATAAGACTCGCTAGCTGCGAGTCTTATTTGCTTTCAGCCGTAACAGAAAGTTTCCATTGTGGGGGAGTAGTTCGGTACTCTAGCACTAATCATAAAGACCCTATTTTACAAATTCACTAGATGAAAGTACACGTCAACGCAATGATATGTTATTATTTATGAAAAATGGGTAATAATTCCTTTTTATTCTAACATAAGTATCACATCTTCCTCACATTATGCGCTGAAATAGAACATTTAGAACCCTTTTTGCGTCATAACAAACAGAGCCAACTATCAAAAGAAGGGTAAGTGGTCATCAAATGAAAAAAAAGGTATTTATTGGTGCTGCACTGGTCGTAATTGGTCTCGTGGCTGCGCTTGTAATAAATCAGAGCGGGGCTTTGTTTTCTACGATGAATTACAAAGGTGCATTAAGTCAAAACACTCCTAACTATCCAATAAACGAGCAGGGACAAACTTATGGAGAAGGACCTTACCCTGTGGGCACAACACAAGTACCAGATTTAATTAGTGCAACTGGTGAAAATGGTGTCAATGGATATGTAAAAGCCTCTGATTTGAATACAAATGTTTCTTCACCTGAAGAAGCCTATGCTTACCAGAAATCGATGGAGGAGCTCGGTTATAAATCAATACCTTTGTATAAATCAGATGGCAAAACTGTCATTGGAGAATTTAGACTGTATTCTTCAAGAAGGGATTAATGTAACACAACATAAATCCAACTAAATATGGTGAGGAGAGCGAAAAGTGAAAAAGAGCAATATCTTATTAGGCTCAGCTTTGTCATTGTTTCTGATAACCACACCAGCATCCGCAGACACTTCTTCAGATCCGTATAATGTAACGGTAAAGGGAATTGACTATTCGTTTACATCTGCAGTATGGGAGCGTTTTGGGACGGGTGGACGTGATGATTCAGTGGAAGCCGTTGTCTCTATCGATACCGCTCGGAGTGTACCTATCGGTTATATGGGTGGACAAGCATTTCTGTATGATGATAATGGAACTTTGAAAACAGCAAGTAGTATGGAGTACAATGACTCCAAAGTTGCAGGTTGGATTGGATATTCCCCTCGTATAATAACTCCTGGAAGATACTATGCCCAAAGTAGAGCGGAGTTCTATAATGGGAATGGATATACCAAAGTGACTGGATATAAATCTCCCAAACAAGAACTAATAGGGTCTTCTTTTGCAAAAGAAACTGAAACTTCACCAATTATAGAGGAATTGCTATCACGGGATGAATACGATGTAAACGAGAACGGCGAAACTTACGGTTCTGGATTGTCTGAAGAGTCAGTAGGCGAATTCCCAGATCTGATTTCTGCGGTCGGCACAAATGGGGAAGAAGGGTACGTACGAGCAGAGGATTTAACCCCAAAAGTCAAGACAATTCAAGAAGCGCTTGAACAGAATCACGATAAGGGCAATGTTCAAATTATCCCCCTTTATGACGTGGATGGAGAAACTCAAATTGGAGAATTTGAATTGATCTCCAATCATGAGGCAATCGAGGATAAAGAATAAGAGACTTGAAAATAAATAGGCCAGAGTGCTGAAACGCTCTTGCTACAACAAGTCCAAGGACGACCCCCATACGGGGTCGTCTTTTTTTGTGTCGAACCTGTGACCAAAAATGGTCATAAAACGGTCGAAATCAGGGGTTTCCCGGAACATTTTAGGGGATTTCCCCGAATTACTTCCAAGGGGTTCCAGCGTTAGAATGAAGGCGTGAAAACTACACCGCGCCCATGAGGCACGTAGGAAAGGAGATGAGCGCGATGGAGACGCAAGTTGACAAGGCGGAGAAAGGCAAGAAATTAAAATCCAGCAAGCTGCAAACGGAACAGGAAGACTTGAAGGGAACGTTTGTCGCGGTTCTGATCGTCGGAGGTATCATTCTAGTCGGTTGGTTGGGTGTATTCGGGCTTTTTCTGGATAGGGCGTAATAAGGAAGTAAAGGAGGGTACTTATGCATTTGCATCGATATGAAAAAATCTGGTTGATGCTTGGCGCAGGCGGTTTGGCCTTATTTATTGTATTGTTGTGCGTCAATGCGTTTGCCATGGGGATGGCTCCGCCAAGTAATATGGAAATGATTGATCCGGAGAAGGTTACGGAGACGCCTCCTTTTGATAAACCAGGTTTGAAACAGGTGGGGGACAACGAATACGACGCTTATATGACAGCATTTGCGTTCGGCTTCTCTCCGACCAAGATGGAAATACCAGTTGGCGCAACGGTGAATTTCCACGTTACGAGTCCAGACGTTATTCACGGATTCCAGATTCCAGAGACCAACATTAATTTCATGGTTCTGCCTGGACACATCAGTTCGGCGACACACACGTTTGACGAGCCAGGTGAGTATTTGATCCTTTGTAACGAATACTGTGGCGCAGGTCATCAGGTTATGGCGACCACGATTATTGTGAAATAAAGGTAGGTGAATCCTATGGTAATCGAACGGAAGATGGACGATACACTCCCACATGTTCCGGTTCAGCGTTCTGCGGCAACGCTTAGTTTAGCCTATGTGTGGGTAGCTTATATTGCATTCGGATTGGCAGCTGTGGCAGGGATGGTACAGGGCATGGTTCGCGGTGGAATCATGGAACTGCCGAGCTGGACAAATTACTATCAAATTTTGACTGCCCATGGCGTGTTGATGGCACTTATTTTTACCACGTACTTCATCGTCGGATTTATATTCTCAGGAGTTGCCCGCACGACAGGTGGTTCCTTGCACGGAGCCGCTCTGAAATTCGGATGGGCAGGCTGGATTCTCATGACGCTAGGGACGTTGATGGCTGTTGTCACCATTCTGTTGAATGAAGCCTCTGTCCTTTATACGTTCTACGCACCACTGAAAGCATCTCCGTACTTTTACATTGGTTCTGCCTTGCTCGTAGTAGGTAGCTGGCTAGCTGGATTCGGTGTTTTTGCCAGCTATCGCAAATGGAAACGTGAAAATAAAGGGAAAACGTCTCCGCTCTTCCTCTACATGGGGGTTACTACTTACATCCTGTGGATTACTGCTACGATTCCTGTAGCGGTGGAGGTCCTGTTCCAACTCATCCCGTGGTCACTCGGGCTGGTGCCAACGATTAATGTCATGCTCAGCCGTACGCTGTTCTGGTTTTTCGGACATCCGCTCGTTTATTTCTGGCTATTGCCTGCTTATATGGCATGGTATGTATGTTTACCAAGAATCATTGGCGGTCACATCTTCAGTGACTCGCTCAGTAGACTCGCTTTTATCTGCCTGCTGCTGTTCTCGATCCCTGTCGGGTTCCACCACCAATTGATGGAGCCGGGAATCTCACCAGCTTGGAAAATGATTCACGTTACACTGACGTTGATTGTTGTAATCCCATCACTGATGACAGCATTTTCGATGTTTGCCATCTTTGAAACGACTGGACGTAAAAAAGGCGGAGTTGGACTTTTCGGTTGGTTCAAGAAACTGCCTTGGACAGACGTACGTTTCTTTGCTCCTTTTGTAGGGATGCTGTTCTTCATTCCTGGCGGAGCTGGGGGAATTATTAACGCAAGTAACCAGATTAACGCGGTCGTTCACAATACGATTTGGGTTACCGGTCACTTCCACATCACGGTAGGGGCAGCTGTTGCGCTCACCTTCTTCGGTGTCACCTTTTGGCTGATTCCAGCATTGACCGGACGGAAGTTGACCAAGACTGCGAATCGGATGGCAATGGTGCAAACGGTATTCTGGGCAGTAGGAATGTTCTTGATGTCGCTCGCCATGCACACAATGGGCTTGCAAGGAGCGCCACGACGCACAGACTACACAACGTATATGGATCACCCGTTAGCTCTGGGCTGGATGGATTACCAGCGCGTGATGGCTTTCGGTGGAGGACTGTTGTTCGTATCTGCGATTCTCTTGATCCTGATCTTGCTGTACCTGACGTTCTACGCACCAAAAGGGAATACAGAATATCCGATTGCCGAGACAGAGACAACGCAAGAAGTTCCAAAAATTTTGGAACGCTGGCCAGTTTGGATCGGATTGGTTGCCTTCCTGATTATTCTCGCGTACGGTTATCCGATTTTGCAACAAATTCAGCACCAGGCACCAGGCTCGCCGCCTTTTGTGACTTGGTAAGACGATACGTACGAAAAAAGCCGCTCATTCCGTTTGGAAGCGAGCGGCTCTCCTTTTTTAAAAAAACTCTAGCGCTGCCAATTCGGTAAAGGCAAGAATCAGATACCCAATTGCCAAAAGCCATAGGGCGAGAATTCTGAGGTCTTCCTCTTCAAATGGCATACAACTCCTCCTTTTTCTCTTGTTAGCACAGCATATTCAAGAGGGAGGGCATTGGTTTAGCTTATGGCTCGTATATCATCTTGCGAGTCATTCCGCCATCTACAATCAGCTCAGTACCCGTAATGAAATCGTTGTCCTTTTGCGTCAAAAATAGACACGCACGGGCAATATCATCGGGTGTTCCTACGCGACCTGCCGGATGCTGGGCATGATCACCGGGACGAAGAGCGGCATAATCGCGGTGTTCAATCCAGCCGGGAGAGATCGCGTTGACCCGAATCCCATCGGGGCCGAGTGAGACACCAAGCGCATGTGTTAAGGATAAAATACCTCCTTTGGAAGCCGCGTATGCCTCCGAGTGTGGCTCAGACATATGTGCCCGCGTCGAACAAAGATTAATGATTGCACCTCCACCATGGCGACGCATGATTTTGGCTGCTTCTCTCGATGCGAGAAAAACACTTCGCAAATTTGTGTTCAAGATATGGTCCCATGCTTCCACGGTCAGTTCATAGGGAGATTCCCATACGGACAAGCCCGCGTTGTTGATCAAAACATCGAGCCGCCCCCAGCGTTCATCGACGGTTCTCATCAACTGTTCGATTTGCGCTGGTACGCTGACGTCGATGTGCTCGAAGTGTGCCGTGCCTTTCACTGCTTCTGTCGTGTTGATTAGCGAGGCCGTTTCTTCTCCCGCTGCGCGATTGTACTCGGCGATGACGACATTTGCTCCTTCGGCAGCATACATGGTGGCCACAGCCCGTCCGATGCCTTGGCCACCGCCAGTGACGATGACAATGTTATCCGTGTATTTCATCGAGAGTGCCTCCAAACAATAGGGTATGAAGCAAAATGTAAAAATTAATTGCAAAATGTTTGTAACGATAATAAAGTAAGTAGTATCTTTTTAACAGCGTACTATACCGTATGGAGGAGATTCAACCATGAATTCAGAACTGAAAATTACCGCTGAACAGGTAATGGAAGCCCGTCACAGCGTGCGTAAATACGACCCGAATGAAAAAATTCCACAAGGCGAGCTGAACGAAATCCTGCGTCTTGCAGCAAGTGCGCCATCGTCTTGGAACTTGCAGCATTGGCGTTTTCTCGTCGTGACCGATCCTGCTATCAAAGAAAAACTGCTCCCAATCGCTTACAACCAGCAGCAGGTAGTGGATGCTTACGCTACGATCATCATTCTCGGCGATCTGGAGGCTTACAAGTCTGCTCGCCCT
Source organism: Brevibacillus brevis (assembly GCF_022026395.1). Taxonomy (NCBI): domain Bacteria; kingdom Bacillati; phylum Bacillota; class Bacilli; order Caryophanales; family Paenibacillaceae; genus Brevibacillus; species Brevibacillus brevis. The sequence goes on from NZ_CP041767.1 coordinate 427,068, forward strand.
GTTTATGATGAAGCATTGGCAAAAGGTTACGTTACAGAGCAAGTACGGGAGACCATGATCGCGCAAATCGAAGGGGCTTACAATAACAACCCGGAAATCGCGCGCGATGAAGCAATCCGTAATTCGTCCTATGCAGCGATGCAGCTCATGCTGGCGGCAAAAGCAAAAGGATACGACACGTGCCCGATGGGTGGATACAACCGTGATGCGCTCATTAAAGAGCTGAACATCCCATCCCGCTATTTGCCAACACTCATGCTGACTTTGGGGAAAGCAAGCGTGCAAGCTTATTCGACTTCCCGTTTTGGTCTGGATCAGTTGGTCATTCAAAACAGCTTCTAATATCGTGTACTAACAGCAAAAAACTCATCCACGCCTCATTTTCAATGCGGCAAGGGTGAGTTTTTTTGCAATATCTTCTCCAGGAGAGCAACCCGCTCTTCCTGCCTTATTGATTCGCCAACAACGGTAAATCCACCATAATCGATGTTCCTTGACCAAGGGCACTGCTAACCGAAAACCTCCCGGCATGGAGTTGAATGATCTCTTTGCAGATTGCCAATCCCAAACCACTGCCGGAGAGCTTGGAGCGCCCCTTGAAAAACTTTTCTGTGACATGTGGCAGGTCTTCCGGGTTAATGCCTTCACCAGTATCCGTGACGGTGACAAGGAGCCTATCGCCTGACAAAGAAGCTGCGATGACGATCGAGCCATTTTGTGGCGTGAATTTTAACGCGTTGTCCAATAGATTCACAAATACTTGCTTCAGCCGATTCGGGTCTCCCATAACTATGAGTGGAGTAGGGGGAGTCTCCAGTTTCAACTCGATTTGTTTGGCGTTGGCACGTACTGAAAATTGAAGATGCAAATCATGAAGAAGATCCCGGACATCCATACGTTCTCGAGACAATTTCATCTCACCGGATTGAAACTTCGAGAAATCGAGTAATTCCTCGACCAGACCAATCAGACGATCTGTCTCCTTGGAGATGACTTCCAGACCGAGCATTGTCTCTTCAGGTTCTTCCAAACCACCCGAAATGAGTGTTTCGCCCCACCCTTTAATCGACGTAAGTGGGGTACGCAGCTCATGGGAGACCGAGGAGATGAAGTCATTTTTCAGTTTTTCGTTTTTCCCTATCTCCGTTGCCATGTAATTGAAAGTATCTGCGAGGGTTCCTACCTCATCATCGAATCGTTTTGGTGCGCGGACAGCGAAATTTCCTTCCGCCATTTGTTTGGCCGCACTCGTTAAATCTTCAATAGGGTCGACGATTCGTTTTGCCATGAGCAGGCTGAGTGCAAAAGCAAGGACGACTACGCCTGTCCCAACGCCAGCGCCGTACAAGGCAATGCGATTTACTGCTTGATAGAGCGGTTCAGCAGAGATCGTGTACCGAAGAACGCCTACAAATTCTCCGCTGTACGTAAGCGGATTGGACACCGCGATGACACGCTCCCGCGATTGTGGACTTTTCCCGATGTAGAGACCACTTTGTCCCTTGAGCGCATCCATGACGTCAGGGGTATTGATGATCTCGCTGGTCTGAAAGCCGTAGGAGTTGAGAATGACTTTTCCTCCCGGGTCCAAGACCTCAATTTTGGCGTATTCCTGATTCGAAACATTCTCCAAAATGTAACGTGCTTTGTCTTTTAACCGATAGCCAGTGGCGTACTTGTTAATAAAATTGGTGAAGGTCGTGCTGCGGGTCACTAACGCTTCGGTCGCAGTCCCGATGTAATATGTATGAACGGCCCAGTAAAACAGTCCTTCCAAAAGCAGCACGATCAGAAGGAGGATCAGGCCGAAATGAAGAACCAGCCTACTCTTAATGCCTTTCATCTGGGACGTCCTTTCGCCACAGGTAGCCATACCCCCAGACAGTCTCCAGGAAAGCTGGATGAGCCGGATCGTCCTCGATTTTTTGCCGGATTCGGCGGATATTCACATCAACGATTTTTAAGTCCCCGACAAAAAATTGACCCCAAACTGCTGTCAAAATCTCGTCTCGACTGATGGCTTTGTTCGCATTTTCAGCGAGTAATTTGATGATGGCAAATTCTTTTGGCGTGAGGTCAATTTCTTGTTCCACCCGAATCAGCTTCCGTTCATCTAGCAATAGCCTGAAGGGGGCAATGTTAATTTCATTTTTGTCCTCAGCCTCAGGAATGGGTGTCAATCTTCGTTGCAACGCTTTGACACGGGCCAGCAGTTCCGCAGGGCTAAATGGCTTGGAGACGTAATCGTCCGCCCCGAATTCGAGACCCATGACTTTGTCCAACTCCTGGCTTTTCGCCGTCAACATAATGATCCCGAGGCGCGGATATTTTTTTCGTAGCTGCCCGCATACTTCGAAGCCATCAATGCCGGGGAGCATGACGTCGAGAATCGCGATGACGATGTCCGATTGTTGATCTGCGAGATCAAGTGCCTCTTCTCCGGTCCCAGCCTCGATTACCTCATAGCCCTCGCGCTTGAGATTGATGCGCACAAAATCCCGGATGGATTTCTCGTCTTCCAGTAATAGAACCTTCATAGGGCAAATCTCCTTGATAAGGATTTACTATTTCACTTTTATTCCCGGCTCGTCACCGGTTTGTAGAGCTGACGAACCTCCTCTGCGGTAAGCTGCATGGATCGATATTCTGCGAGCGCAGCTTTTCCAAGGGTAGGTGTCGTTTGCGGTAAAATGGCGATCAAGACTTGTTTTCCCTCTTCCTTCAGCAAAATGTAGGGAACTTGCTTTTGCTTCAATCCGCTTTCAAATTTGGTCCATTCGTTTTGTGGAATGCTTTGCAGCGTTAGTAATTCTGCCTTATTTTTCCCATTCGCACCGTAATATTGGAATCGGACAAGAAGTGGATTCGTATCATGGTTGATGGAGATGGTGTACTTTTCGCCCCATTTTGCCGGAATCTTGAGGTCAAAGCCCTGTGTATAATTTTGATAATGATCCTCGATGTGTTTCAAGCCCGTTTTCCCGTCCCATTGGAAGTAGGAGGACACCCAGGGGATTTCTGCCATGGCCAAATCCTCTGTCCCAGCGGGTTGTATCTTTGTGCCGATCTCGATGATGCCATCACCGTTGATATCTTCACTTTCCAAAGAATAAGGCTTGAAGGTCAGGTCCATCTCTCCTTCTATTTTTGCCAAAGGGTTGGACAGTTGTCCATTGTCCCAGAGGAGTAGTTCAGTGGAAGCAGAGTGAGCACCTAATCCAGCATCAATAAATAGTGCGTTTCGGGCTGACGAAGCTTTTCCGATGATAGCCTGATAGTAACCATTCACATATCCGTCAAGGGCTATCTCTGTCTTTTTGGCGATTGTTCCATTCGCCGCCCCGTACAACTCGGCTTTGGATGTGAAGTTATTTTTATCGAGAACAACGAGAGCGAGATCCGCGTGATCATCTCCTGTCAAATCGCCTACTGCCATAATGGTATAGGGCTGCTTCATTAATTCCTGGGTCATATTATTCGCTAGCGAATAGATGGAGAGCTCCTTGTTTAAATCTTCGCCGCCTCCCATTCCGATCAGCATTTCTGGAATTTTGTCCCCTGTGAGATCTTGAAAGGAGACGTAATCCAATTCGCTGCCGACTCCAGTAAAGGAGGAGAGCTTTTCCCAGTTTCCTTGCTTTTGGGTAAGCACAAGCACACCGATTTCATAATCGGTTTTTTCGGTTTTGTAAAAAGCGACGACCTCTGCAACTCCATCTCCATTTAGGTCCTGTAGGGAGACGGCACTGGCTTCTGCGGGATGAAGAGGAACAGATAATTGTGACCCAGCCGGCAAAAATTGCATGACGGCCTGATTGATTGATTTTTGATCGCCGTCTGCTGACGGGGCGCGCATCAATTCATTGGGTGTATCTGTGAGTCCGCAACCGCTAACAAGCGAGGCGCAGAGTGCTGTCGTTACGAGCCAAGCCTTTTTCATTTCAAATGTTCCTTTCTGTTGCTGCATCCATTTGACTATATTGTAGCTTGCCCATCCCGCAAATTTGTTGCAAAACGGTAAAAAAACCCGTTTTGGAGCTTTTCAAGAACGAACGAACATGCTCTAAGCTACCTTATACAGGAAAAAAGTGCGAGAGAACAGGGAACATTTTACTAGCAACAATTGACCTAGCAAATTCGTTTAAAAATGTAGGATAGGAGTTGGATGTTATCTATACGAAGGAGGAGAATAGGATGAAAGCATGGCACAAAACGATGGCGGCAGTTCTTTGCAGCGGCGCGGTTCTCATGGCTTCAGGCGTTGGGGCTAACCCGGTTCAAGCGAGCGGCACCCAGTCGCAAGCGTACGCGCCGGTAGTCTTATTGCAACCAGAGCAAAATATCCCGTTCAACATACAATTTGCCGATGGATTTGTGGCAAAAGTAACGAACACAAAAACAAAAGCGACGAGTACAGTAGATATATCGGACAATAAGGCTACGTACGTGAAGCAAGGGATTTATCATGCCAATGGAAAGTTGCAAAAGGCAACCAATGGATATACGCAAAAGCTGGTGGAGCTGGTGCCATTCCGGGATGCGAAAGGCAACCTGCGTTACATGGGCAAGCAAATCTTGTGGGGGCTGAATACGGAGGATCGCCTGGCGGTGGCGACCAGTGTATGGAACGTCGTCGACAAACAGCCGCAGCTTTTACAGGTAACGGTTCAAAAAGCAGACTGGGACAATATGCCGTCGCCAGATGTGACGATCAATAGCGGCTTCAGTATGAGCAGCGATAGTACCTTTGTCCTTGATACGAAGTATGCAGACGTAACGGGAGACAATATCAAGGATCTGATTTTGCTTGTAGGCGATAAAATGGGTGTATCGATGAATCAGACGGCTCATAACCTGCGTGTCGTAGTTCGCGAAGGGAAGGATAATCAGCAGACGTTTATCTCTGTAGGAAAACGTGACAGTGGTATTCTTCCGAAGCTCGCCATCACGGATGGCAATGCTGATCAGGTAAAAGACATCCTCGTCACGATGCCGACTGCGACAGGTCATGTGTACAGCCAGCTTACGTGGAAAGACAATCGCCCGCAGCCAGTCGTCGAGCAGGGGAAATTAAATGATCGTCAGTCGTACCAGCCAGTCATTGGGGTTTATGGTGAAGCAGTTGGGATGAATAAGGCGAAAAAACAATAGTGGAGTAGGCGTGGACGAATCAGTCAGAGTGAAATCTGACTGATTTTTTTGCCCCTTAAATCGTAGTGATTACGTTTTGTATTGACTTTAGATATTTTTACGCGTTATGATAACTAACAAATCGTAATAATTACGTTTTAACAAACTAAAAAGGAGATCTAGCATGAGCATAAACGAAAAGAAAATCCCTGTCACAGTCCTGAGCGGGTACTTGGGAGCAGGCAAAACGACGCTACTGAACCATATCCTGAACAATCGGGAGGGGTCACGAGTCGCCGTGATCGTTAACGACTTGAGCGAAGTAAACGTAGACGCCTCTCTAATTCTCGCAGGCAGTGGTCTGTCACGCGTGGACGAAAAGGTCGTGGAGCTGTCGAATGGTTGCATTTGCTGCACCTTGCGAGAGGATTTGCTGACGGAGGTAGAGCGTCTGGCTGTGGAAGGACGGTATGACTACATACTGATTGAATCGACGGGAGTAGGCGAGCCGGTTCCTGTCGCCCAGACTTTCACATACGTAGACGAAGAAAATGGCATTAATTTGTCGTCCTTATGCCGCCTGGACACGATGGTAACCGTAGTGGATGCGTACCGCTTCTGGTATGACTTTTCTTCCGGCGAAAACCTTTTGGACAGAGGGCAGGCAGTTGGCGCAGAGGATACTCGTGAGGTCGCGGATCTTTTAATCGACCAGATTGAATTCTGTGATGTGTTGATTCTGAACAAATGCGATCGCGTCGCTCCAGACGATTTAATCCAGCTGGAAGCCGTTCTGCGCAAGCTACAGCCAAAGGCTCGCTTCATCCGCGCTGTTCGTGGGCAGGTGGACCCGCAAGAAATTTTGAATACCCATCTGTTCGACTTCGAGACTGCCAGTCAATCAGCGGGATGGATTGCTGAGCTGCAAAAGGAAGTGCATACACCTGAGACGGACGAGTACGGAATTTCCTCCTTCGTTTATCGCAGTCGCAGACCGTTTCATCCAGCCCGTTTTGAAAAGTGGTTAGAGGCTTGGCCAGAAGAAATCGTGCGTGCCAAAGGCTTTTTCTGGTTGGCGACACGAAATGACGTGGCGATGACACTTAGTCAGGCGGGGCCATCCATCGAAATCGGAACGGCAGGCTATTGGACAGCAGCGTTATCGGCAGAAGAGCAACAAGCCATTTTGGTAGAGGAGCCAGACTGGCAGCAAACATGGCATCCCGTACATGGGGATCGAACCACAGAGCTCGTCTTTATCGGGATCGATCTGAACCAGGAGCAAATCGTGAAGCATCTCGATGCATGTCTCCTGAACGATGAGGAATACGAGGCGGACTGGAGTAAGCTGCCCGATCCACTCCCAACAGCAGATGCTGTAATGGAGACGACATTGTAACCAAAAAAGAGGAGGCTGACATCCATGCGCGTGAACATTACCCTGCAATGCACTGAAACCGGAGATCGCAACTATATCACATCCAAAAACAAGCGGAATCATCCCGAGCGATTGGAACTGAAAAAATATTCCCCGCGACTAAAGCGCTATACCCTTCATAGGGAAACAAAGTGATTTCCAAAAAAATGTCTAAAGGCAATAGGCCCCGAGCCCAACACCTTCTACTCACCCAAACATAAAATGTACTTGTGTCTACCGAATGAAAAATTCTCTGCAAGTCCTAGCTCTTAAACAGGAGAGGGATCGGTATGAAAATCGTGATCATCGCCCCTGAGCAAATTCCCGTTCCCCCCATTCTTGGGGGGTCCGTCGAAATTACAATTCTGGCGATCGCCAAAGAATTGAGTAAGTGGCACTCGGTCTCGATCATCAGCAGAGCGCATTCTCGGTACCCAAAGTATTCTGTTATCGATGGGGTGAACATCTATCGCGTTCCTACCGGGAGTCCTGCGAAATATTTGACCCATGTGAAAAAAATCCTGAAAAAACGCCAATTTGACGTTTTGCAAATTGATAACCGTCCAGAGTTCGTCGGGCAGATTAAATCGATGTTTCCGAAAGCTACTGTCTCCTTGTATCTTCACTCGCTGACTTTTGTCAACTTTCCCCATACCAGTCGGGCAGAGACTTTGGCCGGGTTGCGAAAGGCAGACTTGATTATCACCAACAGCTCCTCTCTTGAAAGGCGACTTTCTGCTCGGTTTCCCAGTATGTCGAGAAAAATCCGGGTTGCATGGCTTGGCGTTGATACATCTCGCTTTTCCCCTATTCAAAAAACCTCTCATCCCCGTGCTTTCACTTTATTGTTCGCAGGCAGGCTTATTCCACGCAAAGGCGTTCCCGTATTGCTTCAGGCAGTTAAGCTCGTGAATAAACAGGTAAACGAACCTGTCAAAGTAATGATTGCAGGAGGGTCACCCACAAGCAAATATGCAAGGCAATTGCAGTCGCTCTCTCGTAAATTTGGCGTACATGCTGAATTCCTAGGTACGATCCCCCATTGTCATATCCATCGCGTTTTTAGAAAAGCCGATTTGTTCATTTGTCCTTCGCAAAAGCATGAATCGTTTGGACTTGTTAACGTCGAAGCGATGTCTTCCGGATTGCCAGTCGTTGCCTCGAAAAACGGGGGCATAAAAGAAGTGATTCAGCATGGCCGTTCTGGATTGTTGATCAAGCAATATAAAAATCCGCAAGCCTTTGCCGATGCGATCTGTTCGCTGATCATGAATAAGCCCCTGTATTTGAAAATGAAGCAAGAAGCTCGTCAAATTGCGTTGGAGAAATTCAGTTGGTGTGCAACAGCCGATAGACTCAACCACATTTATGAATCTGAAAAAGATTTACAACAGGATAAGCGCCAAAATGAATACCATTGCACCGCTGCCCATTGCCATGAACGTCAAGATTTGCAAGAATGCAATGAAACCGGGCAAGGCGCCCAGCCGGAGCGAATGAAAGAGGAGCCAGCCATCCCGCAATCATTTGACATCGTCCACGATTGGAGTTCCTTTGATGATGACACCCAAAGCATCACCAGTACCGGGGTTTTCCAAAATTTTGCTGATCTATGTACGGAAAATGATGACGAGTCCGATGGGAGTAATGACTCCGCCGAAGCCACTTTCGATTTCTTTTCCGATATCGGCTATCAAAGGCTTGTCGATGCACTCATATACGGTTAACGAGAGGCCGATCAGGTTTTCAAGCTATAAATCCGCATAACCTGCTCGGCTGTCTGCTCCAAGAGCGAGGCGGCTTCGCGCATTGATTGATCTAGGGTCATCGGTTTGTTGGTGATGCCGACAACGGCAGAAACGCCTTTTTCATAAAGGGTGTCGATGCCATTTCCAATGGAACCAGCGAGGACGATGACGGGAATGCCGTATCGTTGCGCGACTTGGGCAACTCCACATGGCGTCTTTCCTTGGGCAGTCTGGAAGTCGACTTGTCCCTCGCCTGTGATCACAAGATTGGCTTTGTCCATGGCTTCCGCGAGTTCTGTCGTCTCGATCACAATCTCAATACCGGAAGTAAGCTGTCCATTCAGAAAAGCGAGTAGGGCACCGGCGACACCACCGGCAGCACCAGTTCCAGGCAAATCGTGAATGGCGATGCCACGGGTCTTTTCGATCAAGTCAGCGAAATGGCGCAAATGATCATCCAATTGCAGCACCATTTCCGGTGTGGCTCCTTTTTGCGGACCGAAAACGTGTGAAGCGCCATTGGGTCCAACAAAAGGATTGGTGACATCACACGCGATGACGAAGTGACAGTCAGCCAGTCGCTTATCAACCTGACTCGTATCAATACGGCTCAATCGTGATAATTCCCCACCTCCAAAAGAGAGTGGCTGGTCGTCTTGATCGAGAAGCACATATCCGAGAGCTTGGAGCATGCCAGCGCCTCCGTCATTGGTAGCACTACCACCCAGTCCGAGAATGAACTTGCGGCAGCCTTGATCGAGTCCGGCCGTAATCAGCTGACCAAAGCCAAAGGTCGTCGTGACAAGCGGGTTGCGATCTGCGGAAGAAATCAAGTAAAGACCAGACGCAGCAGCCATTTCGATCACACAGGTTGCACCGTCACCCAAAATGCCGAATTCAGCAGAAATGTCCTGTCCGAGCGGGTTTTTTACGGTGGCGGTCAGTATTTTGCCATCTGTGGCATCGACCAGGCATTGCATAGTACCTTCCCCGCCGTCAGCCATCGGTTTTACGATGAGTTCACTTTGCGGGAGTACGCGTTGAATCCCTGAGCGAATGGCTTCGCCCACCTGTTTGGCTGTTAGGCTGCCTTTAAAGGAATCGGGAGCGATGACAATTTTCATGAGGGTGTTCCTCCTATCAGTGCAGAGGGTATTTTTCCCATAATAAAAAAAGACTGTCTCCCGCGTCTATGGCGAGAAACAGTCTTGGTTGTGCTAGGCGTTCTTTTTCAACGCCATTCCTTCTGGCTGCGATGTTTTCGAGAAGAACATTTTCATCATTGGCGGAGTGACGATGGTCGTCAAGAGTACGACGACAATCAGGACGGCAAACATGTCTTGCGTGAGCAAATTGTTCTCCAAACCAATGGCGGCGATAATGAGTGCCACCTCTCCACGCGATACCATGGCTGCACCAATGGCCATCGAGTTTTTCCACGGGAAGCCCGTGATTTTTGCACCAAATGCACCACCGATGAGCTTGGAAACAATCGCGATGACGCTCAGGAGCACAATCAGTCCGAGATTTTCCAAGATGCCAGAGAACTGTGCCGTTACCCCGATCGAGGTGAAGAAGACTGGCACGAAAACCGCGTAGCTGATGGTTTCGACCTTGTGCGTTACTTCTGTCTTGTAATTGGTTAAGCTGATCGCAACACCGGCGATGTAGGAGCCGATGATGGCGGCAACCCCTGTATATTCAGCAAAATAAGCGAACAGGAAACAGATAATGAGTGCCGCGGAAATGACCGATTCTGTAACCTGCAAAGGAGCAAATTTTTTCAAAACCCAAGGGACAACTTTCCAGGAAAGAACGATGACGATGGCAAAAAATGCGACCTTTTTCAAAATCACCATACCAAGATTAACATCGCCGCCAGCAAAGCTCATCAAGAAAGCGAGTGCCAGGATGACCAAAACGTCATCGATAACAGCAGCCCCCATGATGGTTGCGCCTTCCCTTGATTTTAGCTTGCCCAATTCCTTCAACGTTTGTACGGAAATACTCACACTGGTAGCAGAGAGCAACAGGCCGAGGAAGATCGCTTCAATGTTGGAGAGACCAATCGCAATCCCGGCACCATAACCGAGTGCAAGTGGCATGACAATTCCTGCGACACCTACGCTGGTTGAAGACTTGGCAGTGCGTTTGAACTCATCAATATCGGTCTCCAAGCCCGCGATAAACATGAGCAGGATAACCCCGATTTGGCTAATTTCCTTGAGGATTTCTGTGTCTGTGACTAGCCCGAGAACGGTAGGACCTAGAACGATACCGATGAGCAGTTTCCCCAAAACGGATGGCTGTCCCAGCCGCACGCTGATGTCACCGGCGATTTTGGAGGCGATCAAAATGACAGCCAGCTGAAAAATAAGCATCTGGTTTCCCCCTTTTTACGAAATAAAAAAGAGCCCGCAATCACAGCTTTCTTTTTGTCGGCTAAAAAAAGACAAAAAGAACCCTATGATGACAGGCTCCTCCAGTAACGAATCAAATATTCACTTAGAATACACAAATATTTTAACATAGCCAGCAGAAAAAGTAAACACTTGGTGACAAATGCTCCTCAGCGTGTGAAGATAGAGCAAAAAACGGAGGAGGAGCAGGCGTGGCAAAAATCAGCAAAGAGAATGCAGAGCATTATCATTGGGGAGATCAATGCGATGGCTGGTATCTGGTCAAAGGCCAAGACCTCAGCGTCATTCATGAGCGGATGCCCGGAAATACAGCAGAGGTACGCCATTATCACGAGCGGTCGCGGCAGTTTTTCTTCGTGCTGTCAGGACAGGCTATGCTGGAAGTGGATGGCGTTCGTCATGTGCTGGGCAGGCAGGAAGGGGTAGAAGTGCCTCCGGGAGTCAAACACCAGATGAAAAACGAGGGAGCAGAGGATGTGGAATTTCTTGTGATCTCGCAACCGACAACAAGAGGAGATCGCATCCAAGCAAATTAAAGAAAGCCTGACCGTCAATGGATGCGGTCAGGCTTTTTTATGTGTCATGCTTATTTGAAATTGGTAAAATCGGATACTTGGGCGAAGAAATCTGCCAATGCATGTATTCCTTCGAATGTTTGGTAAGCAAAAATAGGCAAACCCACAATAAACAACAAAGCTTCTCCGATATATTTGGCGATCATATGATCAACCTCCTTTTGGATGTTCGTTACGCTACGCGATCCAAAACAAAGGAACCATATGTATCCATTTCGCCGTCTGTATGCTGGATGCGCCTGAAGAAACGAAGGCGCTGCGGTTGCCTTGCCGCCATTGGATAAGTCTCAACCAACAACGTGTTAATGGGAGGTCGGTACATATCTGTGACGTTCTGCGGTAGAGCCCGGTTTTGCAGGCAACACTGTCTGAGACAAAAAGCAGAAGTGAAGCATCCTACAAAAATCGCGACCAAGGCGAAGAAATCTTCCAGCGAAAACAGCAGCAATAGCATATCTTCCATGGCGATTCTCCTCCTTTCGTATTCATCATTCTACTCTTGTTCACAAAATCGTGCAATCCTGAAAGTTCATGAGAGCGAATTCATTGACAAACTACCAACTATTTCAATTTGTTAATCGATAGGTTGACGCGGTAGTTCCCAAAAGGAAGAAGGGTATCTAAAAAATGATTGAGGGCCTCTTGATCTGGAACATGTACCAACATGGTATAGCAGCCTTCTCCGCTAATGCGATGCGCTTCGACGATCTCGCTGCGACTTTTGATAAAACGAGTGAAGGGAGAATGATCAGTAGTGGTCATGAACATCGTGACCAGAGCAGTGAGGAACGGGGCGATTTTGGCTTCATCAATGAGCGTTGTGTAGCCTTGAATAATCCCTTGCTCCTCCATTCGTCTAATGCGGTTGCCGACGGCTTGACCGCTTAGATGGACCTGTTCGCCGATGTCCTTCCACTGCAAACGGCTGTTTCTGCGTAGCAAGGCAAGAATGGAGAGATCAATTTGGTCTAGCATGCGTAACTCCTTTCACGGCGAAAGTGGGAAGCCAGCAATCGTTTCGCGGCAACCGTTCACGGCCTTATACAATAAACGTACAACCATTATAACGGTAACGAGGAAAGGAAGAAATGACATGCAGATTCAGCTTGTACGACATGCTACCTTGCGTGTGGAATATGCAGGGGTGACATTTTTGGTTGATCCGATGTTTAGCTCCAAGGGCGAAATGCCAGCAGTACCAAATACGCCGAATCAGCGCCCGAATCCAGGAGTAGAATTGCCCATATCCGTGGAGGAGGTACTCGCTGGCGTGGACGCCATCTTGGTGACGCATACTCATTTCGATCACCTCGATGAAGCGGCCATTCGCCTCCTCCCGAAGCATTTGCCTGTATTTTGCCAGCCACCGGATCTGGATAAGCTGATGCAGCATGGCTTCGAACAAGTCATTTCCATCGAAGAGGAGTATACATGGCAAGGGGTTCACCTGCATCGGACAGGTGGTCAACACGGAACAGGGGAAATTGGGCAGCAGATGGGGCCAGTATCTGGCTTTGTCTTGAAGCGAGCTGGTGAGCAGACGCTGTATGTGGCGGGGGATACGATTTGGTGTGAGGAAGCGGAGCAAGCTGTTGCAGCGTATCGTCCTGATGTGATCATCGTTTTCGCAGGTGCGGCCCGGTTCTTGACGGGAGACCCGATCACGATGACGAAGGAGGATATCGTCCATGTCGCAAATGCCGCGCCCGACAGCCGTATCCTTGTTGCCCACATGGAGACGTGGAACCATTGCTTGCTCAGCCGCCAGGAATTGAATGAATGTTTGCAGGAAAAACAGCTATCCGGGCGTGTACATGTTCCGCAGGACGGAGAAATTATCTCTATTCATTGAGCGAATCGAATAAAAAAGAAAAAACAAAGCTCCGCAGGTGATAGCGGGGCTTTTGGCGTTGTCGAAAAAAAGGCTTATCCATCATTTGACAAACAAAAACGAACGTAATAAACTATTTTTACGTAAATGATTAATGTCATGAGGTGTTGTTGTGGCGCACGAACAACTGGAAACATATGTAGTCGAGAAGCCGGAACAGGCGATGGCGCTATTGAACCCGCTACGTGCCGAGATTTTAAGCCGTTTGGCAGAGCCTGCTTCGGCAGCAGAAGTCGCACGTGGTATCAATGAAATCCCGCAGCGTGTCAATTATCACTTGAAGGCCTTGGAAAAAGTCGGATTGGTCAGACGGGTAGGGAGTCGACAGGTGCGCAATCTCGTCGAGGTGCTTTACTTGGCAATTGCGCGGACGTATGTGCTCTCGGAAGGACTGAACTGGGGCAACGATACCGTTCAGCAAATGAAGGATCAAGGGTCGCTGTCTCATCTGGTCCAGACAGCAGAACGAATCAAGCGTGATGCCATGCTCTTGCTGGAGCGCTCCGATCAAGAGGTCGAGGTTCCGAGCGCCTCACTGAATGCGAGTATTCAGCTAGCCAGTGCGGAACAGCGCAGTGCTTTTGTAGAGGAGTACGTCCAACTGGTGAATCAGCTTGTGGCGAAGTATCAGCCAAAAGAAAAGGGACAAGAGACGTATCAGGTGGTTCTCGCGGTTTATCCAAAACAAGGAGGAGACGAGGCATGAAAGCACAAGCTGCGGAGTCCAATAAGTCCAAACCCGTAATCGTTTGGGAAAGTCGAGTCCAGCCTCAAACCGACCAGGTCATTGCCATGCCTGCCCGAAACGGAAATGGGGTTGCTGTCGAAAGAGAAGCGGCTGTTCAGACATGGTCAGTGGGCCCGGCGAGTAATCCGGCAGTCGTGACGCAGGTTTCATCAGGATTTAACAAAAAATCAGTGGCGGTTCCACAAGCAATCAGCATGAGTATGGCCGCGTAAAAAACGCAGCGTAAACAAGCGAAGGAGGGTTTTTCATGAATCTCATTCCGGTAGTAGTCGAGCAAACGAGTTATGGAGAGAGGTCCTATGACATTTACTCCCGGTTGTTGAAGGATCGCATTATTTTTCTCGGCAGTGCCATCGATGATCAGGTAGCCAATGCAGTCGTAGCTCAGTTGCTGTTCCTGGCAGCAGAGGACCCGAAAAAAGACATTCATCTTTATATCAATTCGCCCGGAGGCTCTGTCACAGCAGGGATGGCGATTATCGATACGATGAGTTTCATTGCGCCTGATGTGTCTACAATCTGCACAGGGATGGCAGCGTCTATGGGTGCGATGCTTCTCGTAGCGGGAGCGCCGGGCAAACGGTACGCGTTGCCCAATGCAGAAGTCATGCTCCACCAGCCGTGGGGAGGCAGTCAAGGACAGGCGAGCGATATCAAGATCGCAGCAGACCGTATCATGCGACATCGCAACATGCTGTATACGATCATCGCAGAGCGTACGGGAAAGACAGTCGAGCAAATCGAAAAAGATGCAGACCGCGACTATTTCCTTACCGCCGCAGAGGCGCTTGAATACGGCTTGATTGATAAAGTGATCGAAAAATTGTAAAGATGGGGATAGAGAATAAAGTGGCTGCGAAGCTTGGAGTTTAGCGTACCGAATGTTTGAACCGTCAGGATTTATTCTGACGTTTTTTTCTGCACACGAACGTGTTTAAAGGATTAAGTTTTACCGACTTGTTCTAGGAAGTTGTTCAATTGCTCCATAGCGTTGTTAACATTCATAAAAAAGATATCGATATCCGTAACGGTATGCTTTTCAAGTAATTTCTCAGGTTTCGTAATTAATGTGTATAGATTTATACCTGTCTCATCCTGCTCTTGCTCAGGGTATACATAGATGAGTAGATCGTCAATTCGCTCTCTTAGCTCAATGATTTCATTTGCGGTAAGTTTTGCAGATATATGTTCTTCTGTCAACAAATCATTAAGTTGCCTTGTTAGTTGGGTTAATTTGCGATTCGTGTCAAATAATTTTGCGATGGTTTGTTCATTGTAGTGTTTTGCAAAGTAGAGAGAGATGATATTTTCTACACTTTCATAAATTTTCTTCCTGCCATTTCCTTGTTTATACCCACTTACATACATTTGAAGTGATTCCAATGTGATTTCTTTTCCATTAGCATTACCTAAAAAATCACTGATAGATCCTACGTATCTATAGTTATTAAATACATTTTCTGAGTAGGTGTATGCAACCATTCGGATTTGATCTTCACTAATGTCGGTTGTACCTTTATTGCATCCAGAGGTCACTAACACTAGAATCAAGGATAGCATGATTGGTATCTTTTTCATTATGTCGCCCCTTCATTTAATTATATAGAAAAGACTGAATTTTCCTACTTTATTAAGAAAACAGGTGTCCACCATAAAGGGGGACACCCAAATTTTAACATTATCCTTTCCAATATTCACCTGTAGAGGTGAGTGTATTTAAATACTTCACACCCGTGTTCCATGTTATATTAAAACCTCCACCGCCACCTGATACGTTACCACCTATCCCAGTAATTGAAGTGCTTGTCCAAGAATGGTCATATTGTAAATAGACCCGCTCTTTTTTGTTTGTTGTAACTTTTTCAAGTACAGCTGTTATTGTGCCATTTGTAACATATCGATCATTAATCCAAAAGCCAACACCTGCGTCTGTAGCGCGTTTTGCTAACGCTACCTTACCACGTTTTTTATCAGTTCTTGTATCGAAGTAAGCTTCTTCATCACCCAAGCCATTCCAGCCTTGGATGACAACCCCATCTACGTCTATTGGCATACTTCTTTTATTATCTGTATAAACACCTACGAAATCGTATGGGTCGCGTCCGACAAAACCTTCTTTCTCATCCCACTCCCAATATCCAACAAACACATATTGATCACTTTCATCATCGTAAACAATTCTATCAGTAAATGTTATCCATCCTTCCTCGTTAGATAATGCATTGATCGGTTTTCCATCTTCACCATCTGAATTTACTACCTTCAAATTATTGTATTTTTCTATTGTTATTTTCATTGCCTTATCAAAATCTTTCGTTTTTCTTACTTGCTCTCGTAAGTAATCTAATTTTTCGTTAAGTTTTTCAAGTTTTTCTTGTTTTAC
Organism: Brevibacillus brevis; assembly: GCF_022026395.1. NCBI lineage: Bacteria > Bacillati > Bacillota > Bacilli > Caryophanales > Paenibacillaceae > Brevibacillus > Brevibacillus brevis. The sequence goes on from NZ_CP041767.1 coordinate 443,380, forward strand.
TGCTTTCTCGTATTTTGCATCAACTTTTTCAGCAAAAGCCATACTTGGAACAGTGAGCAATGACATTGAAAGTGCAAGAGGTGTAATTATCTTAGATAAATTCCCTAACATTAACTCATCTCCCTAATTATGGTATATACTTCGTTTGTATTCTACTATTACTTGATTGTTCGTTCAAGATTTTTTGAAAAATACAAAAATTACCTCGATTTAATCTGGCGGTTTTTTGTTTGCACATCAAATTGTTTGAAGGAAGGAGGAGCTGGGTATGAACAAGAGTATCAGATGACGGGAGGCACACCTTGTGAAAATCAGAACAAAAATCATCCTGGCTTTTGGTGTCATATTGGCAGTCATGTTCGGTTCAGGTACGTATATGCACCTGCAAATGCTAGCAATGAAGGCATCCTACACCCAGATTATCGAAGAGGAAAAATTATTGACGGATCTGCGTGAAATGCAGTTTATTATGACAGGTCGAAATAATGACGAACGAGCCTACTTGTTAACAGGCGATGAAGAATTTCGGATGGAATTGAAGGGAAAGGCAGCAAAGGTGGACAGCCTGTTTGCCAAAATGAACAGTTCTTTAGAGTCTTCTCACCATCGTGAAAAAATGGAGGAGGCAATGGGACTGTACAAGTCCTTTCTGGAGTCGAGTGAGAAAGCGGTAGAGGCACAGGATAATGGGCTACATGAAGAAGCCATCGCTCATCATTTCGGTCAGGAGCGGCAATCGAGATTAGCACTGGATTCGGTTGTGAGTGGATTGGTCGAAGAGGTGCGTAATGAAATCGAAGTAGATAGACAGGAGCTGGCGGAGAACGAAGGAACTTCGGCCATGATCCAGTTGTTTTTTAATGCAGTGGGAATTCTCGTCGCGATTGTGGTTGGCGGTTTTCTGATTCGCTCGATTGTGGCACCGCTGCACCGGGTGAACAAACAGCTACATGATATCGCTGAAGGAAAAGGAGATTTGACGCAAGAGTTGACCGTCTCTTCCAAAGACGAGATTGGACAGTTGGCAGGCTCATTTAACCGGATGCTAGCCAACTTACGAGAGCTGATTTCTCAGGTTCGTGGGCATGCCCAGCAGGTTGCAGCCGCAGCTGAACAACTGACAGCGAGCTCGAAGCAAACGAGCCAAGCTACGGAGCAGATCGCCATCACGATTCAGGAAATGACGGAAGGAACGGACAGGCAATCCCAAAACGTAGAGGAGAGTCAGCAAGAAGTCGAAGAAATATCCGCAGGCATTGAAAAAATTGCGGCACGTGCGCAAAGTGTGTCGGCTGCGGCTGCCAGTACCTCAGAGCTGGCGACAGAGGGGGATCGTACTATCCAGCAGTCGGTTTCCCAGATGAACGGGATCGGAGAAACGATGGAGAATTTGACTGCACTGGTAGGTGGTTTGGGAAAACGCTCTGAGCAAATCGGCCAAATCGTCGAAGTCATTACACAAATTTCAGGTCAGACGAATCTCTTGGCATTGAATGCTGCTATCGAAGCGGCGAGGGCTGGCGAGCACGGCAAAGGCTTTGCTGTCGTGGCGGATGAAGTGCGAAAGCTGGCTGAGCAGGCATCTGCATCGGCACAAGAAATCTCCCAACTGGTAGCGTCGATCCAGATGGAGACGAACGAAGCGGTCCTCACGATGGAAAAAGGCTCTCAAGAAGTAGCAGACGGGATGGGGGGCGTCGCAAGAGCAGGGGAAGCGTTCTCTCAAATTCGTGATGCTGTTGTTGGCGTGACGAATGAAATACAAGAGGTATCGACTGCTGCACATACCCTTACGGAAAGTACAGGCAAGGTCGGACAATCGATGCAGATGATCGCCACTGTCGCGCAATCGGCTGTCTCTCTGTCGGTGGGAGTCTCGTCTGCTACAGAAGAACAGCTTGCCTCGATGGAGGAAATCTACTCCTCGGCTGCATCGCTGGCGGGTCTCGCGGATGATTTGGAAAAACTGATAGGCCATTTCAAGGTATAAAGCTTCGCCACAGGATACACCCCTGAGAATCGACAGAATGATTCTAAGGGGTGTTTTTTGTTTACGCCAATTTCCACAAAGCCAATCTTCGATATACGAGAAAAACCACGAGATTCCCCACTGCCGCTGCCAAAAAGACTGACCAAGGCCCGAACGACAAGGTCATCCAGCCCGAACCATAGATGGAGAAGACAATTCCGAGCTTGAAAATAGAGCCGGTGATCCCGCTAATTCTGCCAATCATGTGGGCAGGGGTAGTCTCTTGACGAAAGGTCCAAATACAGACGTTTTCAATCGTGCTGATCAGTCCCGTGAGAAATAGAGAAAGACAGAGCATCCACATACTTTGCGCGAAAACCATGAGCAAATAGGAGCAACCGAGAAGCAGGATGGTCATGCCCATGATGCGACCGATGGGAAATCGTCTCCGCAAATAGGCAACCACTGAGCTGCCGAGAAGACCGCCAAGTCCAGCCGCGGAAAGCACCAGCCCTAATGTGGAATTGTCCAACCTAAGGTGATCCTTGGCAAAGAAAATGATCATGGCGTCATACATGCCCGAGGTCGCATTGAGAAAAATCACGAGTACTGTAATCTGCCATAATGGTCGATTGCCCAACAGCTCCTTCCAACCGTTTCGCAACTCCTGCCAAAAGCCGCCCTGAGAGGGGGCAGGCGCATCTGTACGATCTAAAAACGATATGGCGATAAAAGCCAGTAAATAGGCTGTACCCGTAATAAGCAGCCCGGTGTGCAGCGCCGATAGAAGCAGAATAAACCCGGTAATCGCAGGTCCCATAATTTCAATAAACGTGCTCATAAAAGAAAAACGAGCATTGGCTGAGGTTAACAGAGGGGTAGGGACCACCTGCTTGATCATGCTGACGCGAGCATTGTGAAAGCCGTAGTTAAACGCCATCAGGAAAAAGCCAGCCACATAATAATGAATGACCTGTGCATGTCCGGATTCGGTCAGTCCATATAGCAAAAACAACAGGATCATCTGGCCAAAAACCATCCATTGCGACCAGCGTTTTTTGGAGAAGCGATCCACCCAGACGCCGATGAACATGGCGAGCAGCAGATTTGGCAAAAACTCAATGCTTTTCATGGTCGTCATGGCAACTGCCGATTGGGTCATATCATACAAGATCAATGGCAAGGCCAGTTCGTACACCTTTGCTCCACACGCGATAAAGGTGGACGTGAAAAAGAGGACGAGAAAGGGCCGATTCCGCCAGATCGACATTCTCTCGTGTGATTCAAGCTTCGTGGCGGGGGTGTTGTTAGGGGCTGGCATGAAAAAACCTCCTTCTTCGATCTCATTGTAGCTAGAAAAAGGGGAAGAAAAAGGGTAGAGTGTTTGGAGAGTATGGACCCCTTTTTGGATTCGACAGCGACTGTTTACGTAGAAAGAGTGATCATCTCGATGCAAAGTGCCTACTACTACTTGCGCTTGCGCCAGCATTTTGCCTCTGCGGCAGAGGGTGAACAGCAGGAGATTACGCTTGCCGAGCTGGCTCAAATATTTTGTTGCACGATTCGGAACACGAAAAAAGTCATCAAACAGATGGAGGAGCAGAAGTGGATTGAATGGAGCCCGGGAAGAGGACGAGGCAATGTCTCGCGGATCGTCTTGTTATACGGGATCGAGCAGATCGTTTTGCCTATCGCTCAGGGGCGTATCCAAGATGGCGATTTGGAAGGCGCTATGCAGTTCCTCAATGATTTTGCCATCACTGCCAAGGGGCGGGAGCACTTTTTTGACTGGCTCTCCGGGCAGTTTGGCTTTATTCAAGAGGAAATCCGTGAACGAAAACTGGATACGCTTCGCATGTCCTTTTACAGACCGATTCCCGCTCTCGACCCTGCCTTTGTCAACAGGCGCACAGAGTCACACATGGTGAAGCAACTATTTGATACGCTCATTCGATATGACGAAAAAATGGATACATTCATCCCGCATCTCGCCCACCATTGGGAAGTAAATGAGAGTGGAACAGAATGGACCTTTTATTTGCGCAAAGGGGTACTGTTTCACCATGGACGTGAACTGACAGCGCATGACGTCGTCTGGACGCTCGAACGCATTGCCGATCCGAAGACGGGATCTCCCTATCGCTGGATGCTGGAAGATGTAGAAAAAGTCACTGCTGAAAAAGAGACGATAGTAAAAATTGCGCTCAGACGTCCCAATCAATTACTGCTATCCATTCTGGCAGCGAATCGGCTTTCGATTGTTCCGGGAGATGTCATTCAGGAAAAAGGACAAGCATTTAGTCGATTACCTGTGGGCAGTGGACCATTTTCGCTGGTGACGAATGACTCGCAGATGTTCATTTTAGAGGCTGCCCCAACGTATTTTCTCGGAAGGGCTCATTTGGATCGGGTAGAGATTTGGATTGTTCCCGAAAACAGTCAGGATGTGCGAAACGAGGATTACTTTTCAAAACGAGGAGAGGTGCACTTCCAAACCTTTTGGAATAAGCTCGGGCCGATGGAGCATTGGCAGGAGTTGCAGAGCCTGGAGAAAGGCTGCACGTATCTCGCTTTTAACCTGAATCGCCCAGGCCCACAACAAGATATCGTATTCCGGCAAGCGCTGGATCGTCTTATCGTGCGCGAGAAAATGATTACGGAGCTGCGCGGCAATCGGTATGCGCCTGCTTACGGATTTTTACCTGAAAACAAGGATGTGCCTGGTGGTGGAGTGGCCTGGGATGGGGATTTCAAAGACTGGCATGATCATCAACCGATACAGTTGTTTACGTACGAAGGGGCAGGCAACGAAAATAATGCGGAATGGTTACGGCAGCATTTGGCGGATGAGGGCATTCGAGTTGAAGTGACTGTCCTGCCGATTGAGGAATTGAAGAAGTCAGAGGTCATTCAGCAGGCAGATATGGTGGTTGCGGGAGAGGTTTTTGATGAACAGTGGGAGTTTGGGATGGTGGAGTTCTTTAAGTCGGATATCAGCTTTTCGCGGCAGTTGTGGAGCCCTGTCTTGCGGGAGCAAATCGATTATGAGCTGGACGCCTTGATGCTGGAGAGGGATGTGACAGGGCAGCGTCATCACTTGCAGGAGGTCGAGAGACTGCTGCGTGAGCAGTGCGCGATGCTGTTTTTATACCATACGCGTCAGCATTCTGCTTACCATTCGGCTCTGGCCGGTGTTTCGTTGAATGCGCTTGGTCTTGTTGATTACAAAAATATTTGGTTTCGGCAGTAATTGTGGAAGATGAGTCTGTCACAGCGCCTCTGGTTGCGCTATGATAAGGCTTACGCGTCAAAAGGCGGAGGGGAAAGTATGAAACGATTTCGATTTGATCAGCAAGTAGGCAAAACGATTGATCGCTATAATTCCGTCCATGCGACGATTTCTCGTGTTATGCGCACGCCGAATTCCGTTTCGATAGGATGTATCCATTTGGAGGCGGGTGGGATTGTCGGTTATCATCCGGCGCCTTGCCCTCAGCTTTTTCTCGTGGTGAATGGTGAAGGCTGGGTACGTGGAGAAGGTACAGAGCGCATCCCGATCCAGAGTGGTCAGGCGGCATTCTGGATCACAGGTGAAGGGCATGAATCAGGCAGTGAAACCGGAATGACAGCCATTGTGATTGAAGGAGATGGGCTTGATCCAGAGAGCTTCATGTCCTTATTGGAGACGTAGCATCCGTATGTATGATGGTATTGGTTTGCCATTCCACCAACCGTACATAAGCTCCCCAGATTACCCAAGAAAGACGGTGTGAAAGGCAAATGACATGGAAAACACATATGGTACTCGGTGCCATTGCAGGCTACTGCGCCTACCCTTCGTGGAAGGGCAGTGTTATTGGTGCAACGATGGCACTAGTACCCGATATCGATCAAGCAAATAGCAAGCTCGGAAACTTGATGGGACCTTTGTCCAAAATGCTGCAAAAAGGATTCGGTCATCGTACGGTTACGCACTCTTGGGTGATTTTATTCCTTCCGTTCCTGCTGTTCGGCGATTCTTTGGCTGCCATGGCAGGACTTTGGGGGATTTTGTCCCATTTGATCAGCGATATGCTGGTGGGACGCATTCAGTTATTGTGGCCGTTGCGAGTGGGATGGCTCGGCATTCCGGTGTCCAAGTCGATGTATCGGATTGTGGATCGAATCGTGTTTTATGTAGCGATTGTGTATATTGTGATCAAAGGTTATCAGTAAGAAGAATGGAAATGGAGAAAGGGCCTCCCCTCAGGAGGTCCCCCTATTTATTGTAATCGGAATATTTAGAACAGATCGTGATTTGAATAAAAAAGCTGACATCGGTTTAGCACCGATGCCAGCTTGCTAGTTGCTACTATGAGCAAATTCTTCTTTTTACGAAACAATTAAGGCATCATGAACTGTTGCACGAGCTCAGCGTTTTCATTCATGAATTTATCTGCGTTTTGCATGACTTCTTGTTGCGCTTCCATCATTTGTTGGTCAGTCACTGTAGCGAAATTGATGGAGTTGTCAGCAGTCATAGCTGGAATTTCCAGTGCTTTGCCAAATTCTGCTTTGGACTTCAGCTTGAAGCTAAAGCCTTTTGGCATATCTGGAGTAGGGTTCGAGAACTTCACTTTTACTGTGCCGTCAGAATCTACACCATTGTCCGTCTTTGTCTCGTTCATGGTAACATTACCGGTCAGAGCAACAGGGTTGGAGGAATATTCGTCTGCCACTACGAGTGCAAAGTCATAGTTTCCGGTTGTTTTCTTGTCTTGCTTGGTTGTCTCAAAAGTGGTCGAGAGGTCCAGAATTGGCTGGTCGGTCTCTTTCATCAGGATGCTGAACTTGCCCTTTGTCTTGTCTTTTTCTTCTGTTGCTTTGTAGGTTAAGGACATTTCGCCACTTTGCTGGTCAGACAGGTTGTGCAGGGAGTAACGGTAGTACGTTTCAGCGCCTTTATCGTAAGAAACACTGCTGTAGACCAATTGATCTTTTTTCTCTTTGTCATCGACCAAGAGCTTGCGGGACAAGATTTGATGATCGCTATTCACGAGCACGACCATTCTCAATTGCTCAGTTGATTTGGCGTCTGTATCTTTTGTATCCTTGATGATGTCATCGAAGGTTTGCTCGTAATTTTTCTTGAATTCTTCTTTGCTGATTTCTTCTACTTTGTAGCCGCTGTCGAGCATCAGCGTAGCCACATTGTGGTAGCGGCTGTAGATCAGGTCAAAGAGCTTTTGGTCAGCTTTTGCTTTCTCTGCAATTTGCTTCGACAGAGCCGCGCCTTCTTGGGCGTTGAAAGTAACGGTGATCTCACGTGCATCTTCCTTGAGTCCTTCTTCAGAGAAAGAAACGTCTTTTTTGATGCTTACCTGGCTGTCTTTGATGTTGTCAGCGTACAGCAAGGCATACGGAGTCATGACCGTTTTGAGTTCATCCTGGTTAAAATTGATTGCTTTATACAAATCGCTATAGGTTACGAAGCGCTTCGGCAGTTCTTCGCCGCCCAGCTTTTCCTTAAGTGCATCGCGATCCTTCAGGTCCATATAAGCGTATTTAGAGTAAAACTCCGGCAGCTTGAAGCCCATAACAGAATCATTCATGAAGTACTCAAGAGTAGCCAGCTTTTTATCTTGTAGGTGAACTTCCAGGTTCCCCGATTGTTGATTTTTCTGTTCATCGATGTTGCTTTGCATCACGAGCTTCGCTTTGCCCAGCATGTCGAGAATTTTTTGTGCTTGCGGGTCTGGGATGGTGGCATCTAAAGCAATATCACTCAACTCAGTGGTGGAGTGAACTGGTTTTTCCAGGTATGGCTTCATGTAGTCTTGGTATTCCCCGTAAGCTTTGGATACGTCGCTAGAAAACTTCATCATGCTTTCCGCTTCCGCCTGCAGGTAAATCGTTTTTGCACTCTTAAACAGATCGTACTTGGCATAGGCGGTCCCTAAACCACCCAGCACAACGACAGCCGCTGCCCCCGCGATCAGCCATGCTTTTTTCTTGCTTTTGCGCGGTGGGTTCACGTTTGTTGCAGTTTCCATCTTTTCTCTCCCCTTTTGCTCTCTCTCTTTGCTGAATCCAATGTGCGTAATGATTTTGCGCACTCGATTTTGTATTGTACCATAAGGAGGAAGAAGCAGAACGATTTCCAGTAAATTTCTTCAAAAATGAGGAAGAAAGACCCAAAAAGTTGCATTCTTCCTACTTTTGTATGCATATAGAACAAAGAAAAAGCGACAGCAGGGGGGAGATCACATGGATTTTCGCGTGCTGCAAACGTTTATGGTGGCGGCCACGACAGAAAATTTTCACCAGACAGCAGAAGCGTTGTTCATTGCGCAGCCTACTGTCAGCCAACATATACGACAATTGGAAAAGGAATTGGGGATCAAGCTGTTTGAACGGGTTGGCAAGCGCGTTCGGTTAACGGCTGCGGGCAAACGCTACCTGCCACATGCAAAAGGACTTCTCCAACAGTGGCATAACAGTATGGAAGACTTGCAGGCCTGGAGACAAGGCTATCGGGAAAAGCTTCAACTGGCTGTTTCCCCGATTATCGCCCGTGCTCGTTTTTCCCATTTGCTGCATCGTTACACCAAGCTCTATCCCGATGTAGATATCTCGATTAAAATTGTTGACTCCGTGGAGATTGGCCCGCTGGTTCAAAATGGACAGGCTGATCTGGGCTTAACCCGGATGGTGCCAGGAGAATTTCAGTTGTCTACTTATCTTTTGTACGAAGATCCTATTGTTTTTGCAGTCCCTCACAGCGGTGGAGATATGGAGGCGCCCTTGCCTGATTGGGAGCAAGAGGTGCAATCGAATCGTCTGCTGACCCATAATCACCCGGGTTACTGGGATGAGTTGCTGTTGCTTTTGCGTCAGAGGGGGCTTTCCTTGCGTACGATGGCTGTTTCGCAAGTAGACATTACAAAGCGATTCATCGAGGATGGATTGGGCGTTTCCTTTTTGCCTCGGACGGCTGTCGATCGGGATTTATTTGAAAACCGCTTTATTGAACTTCCCACACCTGGCCTCGTTTTGCCAAAGGTTGCTTCTTATTTGCTGGTACCGAAAGCAGGAATCAGCGAGCCAGCGCAGCATTTTATGGAAATCCTGCATTCCTTGTATCCACCGATGCCGCTTGTTCAGCCAGGGGGACGGACATAGAAGATAACAAGCCTGTAAGGTAGATGTAAGGTGAATCGATAGTTTTGATGAGCATATGTATCCTATACTGAACCCTGCTTAAAGACAGCAGGAGGGAATGACGAGTATGCAGCAGGCTGAACCAATCACTCAGAAGGATCGGATTTATTCTATTGATATTGTAAGGGGATTGGCATTGTTCGGGATTTTGCTGGTCAACTTGCCTAGCTTTATCATGTATTCGGAAGACGTTCCTATGCCAGTAGAGGCGGGGATCGATGCGTGGATCCGCTTGAGCTATGATTTATTCATTCAAACGAAGTTTTTCGGGATCTTTTCGTTTCTGTTTGGCTTAGGTTTTTACATTTTCATGTCACGGGCTGAACAGCGTGGACAAAAAGTATTTCGTCTCTTCAGCAGACGATTGTTCGCGATGTTTGCCTTTGGTGTGATTCACATCATTATTTGGTTTGGGGATATTTTGACAGTGTACGCGCTACTCGGCTTTTTACTGATGCCATTTTATCGAAGAAAGTCTTCTACGATTCTAGCATGGGCAGCCAGTCTGGGAGGAGTGTACATGCTCACTCAAGGCGTGGCACTTGTACAGACGCTCAATGGTCAGGAAGTCTATCCGTTTGTAGCATCACTCCAGACGACATTGATACCGATCTTTGTGATGTTTCTGTTTGGTTTGTATGCGGGAAAACGCGGTTTGATTGCTCAAATTCGCGAGCATAAACCGTTTCTGAAACGAATCGCTACTACTACTCTGGCAATGAGTCTTCCGATCGCAGCAGGGATTGTGTGGGCGAGCGGTGTCGTCTTTGGTTCAAAGCTTGAACAGGTGAATAAAATATTGGTTGATCTGAGTACGCTGCCTATGGCGCTGTGCTTGATAGCCAGCTTGTTTCTGTTGTTGGATCGTGAAGCGGCAAGGAAAGTTCTTAAGCCATTTGCCTACACAGGACAAATGGGGTTAACGACATATTTGGGTCAGACAGTCATCATGACCATTCTGATTCCTTTGTTCGGTATTACGGCTATGCCGCTCTCTGCTTGGTTTTTGCTCGCTCTGCCGATCTATGTGTTTCAATTACTCGCAAGCTGGCTGTGGCTGAAGCAATTTAATCGAGGGCCGATGGAAAAGCTGTGGCGTTTCCTGACATATGGACGTAAAAAGAAGGCAGTTCCAGCTCCTGCTAACTGATTGTAAAACGTGATCAAAATCCCGTTTTTCTTCTATTTCCCTTCACGATTATGAATCGATATACTGAAGGGAAAAGAGATGAAAATGGAGTGGTGATGATGACAAAACAACATCCTTTGGCTATCGGCTTGGATGGTATCGCCGTAGCAGAAACAGACCTTAGTTTGGTGGATGGGATTAATGGACTGCTGGTGTACCGTGGTCATTGGGCGCGTGATTTGGCTATTCACCACACATTTGAGGAAGTGGCGCACCTGCTCTGGTTCGGACATTTGCCGAGCGAGCAGGAGTTGAAGGAGTTAAAGGATAAGCTCAAAGCAAACCGTGAGCTGCCGGAGCATGTAAAAGGAATCCTGAAGCTGATCCCGGCAGATGTAGATATGATGAGTGTCCTGCGTACAGGTGTTTCGGCGCTGGGCAGTTCCTCACACGGCTTTCCGCCAACCATCGATGAGGTGATTGCGCTGGCGGCCAAAATGCCAACAATCGTCGCGTATCGCTTTGCTTGTCTGGAGGGCCGCGAGCCGCTGGCACCGAATCCGGAGCTGGATCATACAGCGAACTATCTGTATATGCTCAAAGGCGTAAAGCCGAATGCGGCACATGTACGTGCGCTCGATGCGTACCTGATTTTGACGCAGGAGCATGGCATGAATGCATCCACATTCGCCGGTCGTGTCGTCAGCTCGACCGAGTCCGATCTGATTTCTTCCATTACAGCAGCAATCGGAACCCTGAAAGGGCCTTTGCATGGCGGAGCACCATCTGAAGTGACGGAGATGATCGAGGCGATCGGCACGAAGGAAAATGCAGAGCCGTGGCTGCGCAACAAGCTGGAGAGCGGCGGACGTTTGATGGGCTTCGGACACCGTGTCTATAAAACGGTTGATCCGCGTGCAACTGCTCTGCGCGTCGTTGCATCCGAGCTGTCATCCAACGATCCGTGGTTCGATCTGGCGACACATGTAGAAAAAGTAGGCTTGCAGCTGCTGGAAGAGTACAAACCAGGCCGCAAGCTGAATACAAACGTAGAGTTTTTTGCCGCAGCTGTCATGCGCGCGGTTGGTTTGGACGACAATTTGTTTACACCGACATTTGCCGTGAGCCGTGTGGTTGGTTGGAGTGCGCACATTCTGGAACAGGCAGGCAAAAACCGCATTATTCGCCCGCAATCCAATTACATTGGCTCGATGCCGGAATAATAAAGACGTTAATTATAAAAGCTATCCGTTATGCGGATGGCTTTTTTACTTAGTGCAACATAGAATGTGGCCGCGGTGGAGAGAAGAATATTTCCAGTCTAGGCTCCAGGCTCCGTCCCGCTGGGGGCTTAGACTGTCCGCTCCGAAGGGATTCGCGGGGAAACGCAAAAGTGGTAGCCGCTACGTAGCCCGGGCACGTTGCGTTTCTTTTGCCCGCGAATCGCTTCTCCGCTTGGTAGGACTCCACAAGTCGCTACGTCTGGAAATATTCTTCTCTGTCGTAACTGATGATCTTCTTCAATCTTTAAGTCTTTACGCTCTTAAGCGTCCACCTCTGAAAACGCATCCTTGAAGATACCACTTTGGACGCGGTTTCGCTTTTTGCATGGAGTCGTGCAGTCAATCCCGCAGGGGGTGGCCCTAGAATCTGAGCGTTTTCTCCTGTTTCCTCCCCACCACAACAGTCGGAAATATATCTCGTTTTTACAAAGTGCAACTTAGGATTGCAGAACATGCTTACTTTTGGCATGATAATGAAAAAAAGTAAGGAGTGGAGCAAATGGCGTTGTTGTCTACCCCGTTTCAGTTTAAAGGACTTAGCTTGAAAAATCGGATTGTCATGCCGCCGATGTGCCAATACTCTGTGGATGCACACGATGGAACACCAACAGACTGGCACTTTGTTCATTACGTTTCTCGTGCAGTAGGCGGAACAGGTCTGATCATCGTGGAAATGACCGATGTCGAGCCGGATGGCAGAATTTCCAACGGCGATTTGGGCTTGTGGTCTGACGAGCAGATTCCGGCGTATGCGCGAATCGTCTCCGAGGTTCAAAAGTATGGGGCCAAAATTGGCATACAGATTGCTCATGCGGGTCGCAAAGCGGAAGACGCAGAAGTGCCTGTATCGGCGTCCGCGATCGCTTTCCCAGGGGGGCGCTACAAAACGCCACGAGCGTTGACGACAGCAGAGGTTAAGCAAATGGTCGTCAAGTTCCAGGACTCAGCGAGACGTGCGGTGGAAGCAGGGTTTGATACCATTGAAATCCATGGTGCGCACGGATACTTGATTCACCAGTTCCACTCTCCTTTGACCAATCAGCGAGACGATGAGTACGGGCGGGATAAAGCGCTGTTTGGCGTGGAAATTATTCAGGCGATCAAAGAGGTCATTCCAGCTGACATGCCGCTGATCATGCGTGTCTCAGCCGTAGAGTACGTGGATGGTGGGTATGGGCTGGATTACAGCACAGAGCTTTGCCGCCGTTACAAGGAAGCTGGCGTGGATATTTTCCATATATCCAGCGGCGGGGAAGGACCGATTGGTTCAGCAGGTCGCCCAGGTGTTCATCCTGGCTATCAAGTACCATTGGCACGTGCAATTAAGCAGGCATTGGATATCCCGGTCATTGCTGTCGGCAACCTCGATGATCCGAAAGTGGCGGAAGCATCGATTGGCAATGGCGATACGGATTTGGTAGCAGTCGGACGCGGCATGCTGCGTGATCCTTATTGGGCACTGCATGCGATTCATGAGCTGTCGGCGGATGAGTTGCAGCCACCGAAGCAATATTCGAGAGCGTTTTAATCAGGTAAAAGAGCGCTGGGCTTTCCTTTCGACTGCATGGGTCGGGGGAGAGCCCTTTTCTATGGTGAATCCTTGACACTTATTTACAGTCGGTTTAAGATAAATGTCAGTCAGTACTGACAATCACTTCCGGGGATGAGGATAGCAATGAGCAGCAGCAAAAGTCTTACAAGCAGTGAAAAACTGATGATAGCCGCAATCGATCTCATCGCGGAAAGAGGTTACAACGGCGTAACCACGCAAGAAATCGCCACTGCGGCAGGATTGAGCGAGAAGACGTTGTTTCGTCACTTCGGCAGCAAGCGGAATTTGCTGGAGAGCGCCTTTGACCGTTTTCATTACACGGAAGGACTGACAAAGCTTTTCGCGGAGAAGCTTACGTGGAATTTGCGCGAGGATTTGCTTTTAATCAGCCGAACGTATCACGAAATGATGAACCGCAATCGGAAAATGATTTTGATTAGCATTAAGGATGAGGCCCATTTGCCCGGATTCCGCGAGCGGACCCAAAAGCACCCGCGACAATTGATGGTACTGTTTACAGATTACTTCAAAGAGATGGGTAAAAAGGGCAAGATGATCCAAACAAACCCGGAGGCACAGGCAACTGCCTTTATGGTTATGAATTTCGGGGCGTTTTTGAACGATCTGGATGGCACTAGCAATTTTTCAGGGGTATCCCTGGATGTATTTATCGAAGAGAGTGTAGAGGTTTTCGCTAGGGGTTTGACTCCCTAGTTTTTTTACAACCCAAATGTCAGTCAGTACTGACAGTCAGAACGTGAATAACAAAGTGAAAGGAAAGATGCGGCATGGAAGCGACAAAAACGCAGCAGAACAGGGACATATTAATCCGAATCTTGATGTTTACCCTGGTCATATCCTCCATGAGTGCTTTGGTGTTTAACATTGCACTCCCGGAAATTAGCAAGGAGTTTGGTTTGAGCATAGCGCAGGTGAGCTGGCTATCGACTGCATATGGATTGTTATACGCGATCGGAACTGTGACGTATGGCAAGCTGGCGGATCGATACAAGCTCAAGAATTTGTTGACGTTTGGACTCATGTTGTTTACGGCGGGTTCGTTTTTCGGTTTGGTCTCCGATTCCTTTGCGATGGCTCTTTTCGGGAGGTGCTTGCAGGCAGTAGGGGCGGCTGTCATTCCGGCTACTGCGATGCTCATTCCTTTGCGATATTTCCCGCCCGAGAGCAGAGGTTCTGTTTTAGGAAGAACGGCAGTAGGATTGGCTCTTGGCGGTGCACTCGGTCCTGTCTTCGCGGCTTTAATCGTCAGCTTTGCTCATTGGCGCTGGCTGTTTTCCATACCGCTCCTGATCTTGCTTACGCTGCCGTTCTACCGTAAATATTTGGAGGATGAAGAGATCGCAGCTGGTGGGAATTTTGATTGGGTGGGTGGCTCCTTGCTTGCGATCAGCGTGACGTCACTGCTTTTGGGAGTAACGAATGGGTCGTGGTGGTTTGCATTGGGCAGTTTGGTTACATTGCTTCTGTTCGTCGTACGAATTCGTTCGGTAGCTGATCCGTTTGTCCAGCCGAAGGTTTTTGCCAACAAGCAGTATACAATCGGGATTCTGATGGCATTTCTCATAAATGGAATGGGGATATCGCTTTATTATCTCAGCCCGCTGCTCTTGGCTCAGGTGCAGCAGCTATCGACGAGCTGGATCGGCTTTGTGATGGTTCCAGCGGCCGTCGCTTCGGCATTGCTTGGTCGTGTGGGAGGAAAGCTCGCGGATAGGCGGGGGAATGCTTTTCTGTATTTCGTTGCGTCTAGCTTACTGATTAGCTGCTTTGGGTTGTTGTCTACTTTCACAAGCACCGCAGTTTTAGGCATTGCATTCTTTTTGATCCTTGGCAATGTGGGGCAGTCTTTTATGCAAATCTCGATGGCGAACTCGATCTCGAGGACGTTGACGAAGGAGCAGGCAGGAGTAGGCATGGGGATCTTTTCGATGCTGAGCTTCATTTCTATGGGGATCGCGTCTGCGGTATACAGCAAAGTGATCGATCTTGGCGCGACAACCAATTGGAACCCGGTGAATCCTTATACGAGCGGCTTTATTTACAGCAATATTTATTGGATGATGGCCCTGATGCACGTGTGTCTGATGGTCTTCTACTACTTTCAGTTCGGTAGGGTTAAAAGACATAGCCTTCTGGCGGATAGCTGATCTTTTGTTCATTCAGGCTTAAATACTTTATGTGGTAGACTAAAGCAAAAAAGGAAGGGGGTTCCTGCTCGGTGCGAGAACTTGCTGCCATTCGTTTTACAGAGGGAGAGCCATTGTTCATCCAAATCTATCACTTTATCAAAGACGAAATATTGCGTAACCAAATCGCGTATGAAGAGTTTCTACCCTCGATAAGAAGCTGTGCCCAATCGCTTGCTGTCAGCAAAAACACGGTAGAAGTCGCGTATCAGCTACTGGTATCGGAAGGGTACGTCACTAGCATTCCGAAAAAAGGGTATCAGGTGACGTACAAGGCAGAACCTCCTTTCGGGCAGCATGTAACAGAACGAGATGACCCTCGTATATCGCCGATTCGCTATGATTTTCGCTACGGCAACATCGAGCTGGGGGCATTCCCCTTTCATCCGTGGAATAAGCTGCGCAACAAGCTCATTGCCTACCATCAGCGAACGTATATGGTGGAGGGGCTGGCACAGGGCGAATACTCCTTGCGAAAAGAACTCTCGAAATTGCTGCATGAAACGAGAGGAGTCCTCGCTACGCCGGAGCAGATCATTATTGGAGCCACTCCGCAACAGTTGGTGTCGATGATCGTCCAGCTTCTGGACAGAGAGAAGCATGTGATTGGCGTCGAAAATCCGGGCTATGATGGTGCGAGAAATACGTTTCTCAACGGTGGCTACCGGGTACACGGTATTTCTTTGGACACAGACGGTGTATCCATCGAAGAGCTGAGACAAAGCGGGGCAAACATCATGTACGTGAGTCCTTCCCAGCAATTCATCAACAAAATGACGATGCCTTTGGAGAAAAGAAAGCAATTGACCCTATGGGCGCAATCTATCGCGCATTCTTATTTGGTGGAGGATGACTACGAATGGGAGTTTAAATATCAAGAGAGCTACATTCCTTCGATCCAGAGTCTGTCTCCCCAAAAAGTTGTTTACATTGGGCGACTTTCCAAAGCATTGCTGCCGCTCGTAAACGTCAGCTACGTTGTCCTTCCTTACGAGCTGTTATCGCGTTTTCACCAGCGGGTACCTGAATACGATCAGCCTGTTTCCCGCCTGGACCAATTGACGCTAGCGGCGTATTTGTCCGATGGCTATTGGCATAGACACTTGCAGCACATGCGAAAAAACTATGTGGAAAAGCGAGAGGTGTTTCTTCAGGCAGTCGCTCGCTACATGGACAGACGTGTGGAAATAGAAGGCAAGGATACGGGGCTGCATGTATTTTTGACCGTAAAAAGTCAGTGTACAGAAGCGGAACTCATGGAGCGTGCCTATCAAAAAGGCGTAAAAGTCTACGGAACTGCCCGATACTGGCTGCATGATACACGGGAGCATCCGACGGTATTGCTAGGGTACGGAGCATTGACCCCCGAAGATATTCAGGAGGGTATTCGCTCGTTGGCCAGCGCCTGGTTCGAGTAACAGAGCAGCTTTCTGTCCCACTCATCTTGAACAATCTGTCCCTTTGGCCTCGGACGGCTATCCATTACGATGGATGGGACAGCTATTAGAAAGGGTGGGAAAAATGAAATTTATTTTTGATCTGGACGGGACGATCTGCTTCAAGGGTCAACCGATCTCTACAAACATTTTGGATAGCCTGCTTGCACTCGAACAGGCGGGACATGCCGTAGGTTTTGCCTCCGCAAGACCGTGCCGTGACATGCTGCCTGTCCTCGATGAGCGGTTTGCCAACCATCTCCTCATTGGCGCGAATGGAGCGATGACACATCACCAAGGGAGCTTGCAGGGCAGCGTGCCGATCCCGGATCGTCTGGCGCAAGAAATCATCAGCATTCTCGAGGATTTTCGCGCGCAGTATTTCATCGATGACTCGTGGAATTACGCACATAATTGTATGTCGACGCATCCTTTTTTGAGCAATATCGATCCCAATCGGACAGCCAGCCGCGTGGACGTGGATCAACTGAATGCCGTGCTGAAAATCCTGATTTTATCGTGTGACCGTCACGAAGAATTGATGAAGAGAATCAAGGAACTAGACGTTACGCTGCATTATCATTCCGCAGAAGGCATTCTCGACCTCACGTATCGGGGGGTGAATAAATGGGCTGCCCTGAATCGTTTCGATGTGGCAGGGGAGCCGTTCATTTGCTTTGGTAATGACATGAATGATTTGCCGCTGTTTGAAAAAGCGCATCATTCCGTATTGATTGGCGACTATGAGCCGCTTCTTCCACTGGCAAAGGAAAAAATTACGATGGATGATCAAGTGGAGCAATCCATTGTCGCAAAATTGCGAGAGCTAGGAGAGAAGTATGAGTTAGCTCTTCCGTAAACGGAAAAGGAGGCCATCAAATGATGAATCCATTATTGGAGAAGAGACATCAGGCACTGCGCGAAGCAGAGACCAAAGCAGAGTTTTTATTTGCCACCATCGAAGAGAAGGGAATCATTCGCAGCGGTGTGACGGAAAAAGAGATCAACAAGGAGATTTACGAGCTGGCCTTTCAATTGTTCGGGATCAAAAAATATTGGCATAAGCGAATTGTGCGAGCGGGCAGAAACACGCTGTATCCGTACAGAGAAAACCCACCGAATTTGACTGTCTCCCCTGAAGATATTGTCTTTCTCGATTTCGGGCCCATTTTTGAGGACTGGGAAGCTGATCTTGGTCGGACGTATGTGCTTGGAAATGATCCGGTAAAACAAAAGCTACGCGACGATATTGAAAAAGCGTGGGACGAGGGCAAGACTTACTTTTTGTCCAAGCCGGATATTACGAGCAGTGAGCTGTTTGCCTACATGTGCGAGCTCGCAAAAGCATACGGTTGGGAGTACGGCGGTCCACACGCAGGACATCTCATCGGCGAATTCCCGCATGAAAAAATCCAAGGCGATGATATCGATAATTACATTCACCCAGACAACCACAAGCCGATGAGAGAACCAGATCAGCACGGTCAGCCGCGCGATTGGATCTTGGAGGTTCATTTTATTGATCGGGAACGGGAAATCGGGGGATTTGTGGAGAAGCTGTTGACGGTAGAGTAAGAGGAATAAAAAAACGCCTTTTCCAATCAGGAAAGGGCGTTTAATATGTAACTCTCCTTTGTCTAACTAATACATCACCATGTTCCCGGTCTTTTTCATATGCTTCTCCGCTTGCTTCAATAACAAGACGGTCGCTGTCACGAGCACCAGCAGAACAGCGGCGAGAAGTCCCATACTTGGCAACATGGTTTGCAACGACGCTCCCTCCATCAGCAGCTCGCGAATCAACTGAAGCGCGTAGGTCAAGGGAAAGCAAAAGGAAATGACCTTGGCCCAAACCGGAAAGGCCATCGGGGGCAGACGGACACCAGAAAAGATCAGCATCGGCTCATCCAAAACGGTGTACAGAAAGCTCGCGTCGCGTGAAAACAGAAAGAGCACACAGAGAAAGCCGCCCCAGACGATGGCCGATACAAGCAAAATGAGGAAGGCGAGTGGAGGCGCCCACCAGCCGCTCAATTGAATGCCATCGACAAAAAACAAGGCTAACAGGGCGAAGCAAAAGAACAGCCAGACCCCTTCGATCAGCGAGGAAAGTGAACGCCCGTACAGAAAAGCGAGTCGGTTGACCGGGCTGATGAAGATCATTTCCATGGTTCCCGCTTGCCGTTCAAAGCTCATTTGCCAGGATGACTGCACCAGGCACCAATAAAAGATGTAGCCTAAATAACCAGTCAACAGGAACAGCGGCAACTGTTCGTAGCTGATGAACCGGGCTAGCGGGGAATCAGCTCCCATACGGAACGGTGCAAACGAATAATAAGCGGTCACGAAATTAATGACAGGCCAGACCAAGAGCGAGAAGTAGATCATTTTGCTGTGAAACGAATGGCGATGCTCCTTGATGATTTCGGCCAAAAGCAGGCTGCCTAGCTGTTTCATGCGCCCCTCCGATCTGCCATGTGCAGGATGACGTCCTCCAGTGATGGCTGTTGGGTAGAGAGACGCAAGACAGGGGACTGGTGAGCAGCCAAGAGGGAAAGCAGCGGAGTTGTCATATCCGTTTTTCCTCGTAATGTCACTTCCCAGGTCTGCTCGTCTGTTTCTGCGATTTCACGCGAGCCGCCGTAATCTTGAGCCAGCTGGCGCAGATCGTAATCGAGCGAGTCGGAGAGAGAGGGGATCACTACCTGTAAGGCTGTATCCAGGTGGAGCGATTTGGTCAGGTGCTCCGGTGTATCATGCGCCACGAGCTTTCCTTTATCGATGATGTATACCTCGTCACAAAGCTCTTCTACCTCATGAATGTAGTGGCTGGTCAACAGAATGGCTTTTCCGTGCTGGGAAGCGAGTTCACTTACATGCTTGCGAAGCTGTCGGGCGATGGGGGCGTCCAAGCCGAGAGTCGGTTCGTCCAGAAACAGGTAACGCGGGTCATTGATCAGGCCACGGGCGATTTGCAGTCGTTGCTTCATGCCTTTGGAATAACGCTCGACAGGGGTGTTGGCGGCCTCATACAGGCCAACCTGCAAAAGCAATGCATCGATCCGATGGCGCAGTTCCTGCCCTTGCAAACCGTATAGACTTCCGAAATATTGCAGGTTTTCCCGTCCTGTCAGCCGCCAGTACAGCATGCGCTCTCCACCGGCGATCATGTTGACCTTGGCTTTGACGAAACGATCGTCCTTTACCGCGTCATATCCGTCTACCGTGATCGTGCCGCTGGTCGGGGTGAGTAGTGTGGAGCACATCTTGATCGTTGTTGTTTTTCCTGCACCATTAATGCCTAACAATCCAATAATTTTGCCGGGTACCATGCGAAAGGACAGATCAGCGACTGCCTCGACCTCTGTCCATTGTTGGCGAAACCAACCTTTTTTCTCCTTCACCCGGTATACCTTCCGTACATTTTCTGCAATCAGCATGATTGTTGACCTCCTCGTTTGTTATCCAAAAATCGATTCCATGACGCGTTTTTCCATCCGACGTATGCCCCACACCCCGATGACGAGATAGACGAGGGACAGGGCTGCCATATGAAATAGCTGTGGGGAAACAGCATGCAGCGGGGCTCCTTGAATCACGCATTGCCGAAAAGCATCCAACGCAGGCGCGAGCGGCATGATGAGACCGAGTGGTTGCACCCATTCAGGCAAATACGGAATCGGAAACGTTACCCCACTGACAAAGGCCATCACGGCAAACAGCGTGTTTTGTGTGATGTACGTATCGCGGAACCAAAGCATGAGACTGCCCAAAACGAGCGCCTGGCAAAAGAAAGCCCCTGTAGACAATATCCAGACAAGAACGGCGCTCCATACGTTCGTGTGAGAGAGCGTGAGTCCGAACAGCGCCCCCACCAACACAATCACTGAAAATTCAAACAGAGTACGCATGAGCTGTTGAGCGACATTCCCCAAAAAGTATCCTCTGCGCAAGGAAGGGGTGAGCAAAACCGCCTCCAAGGTCCCTTCCCGTAGCTCCGTAATGAGAGAACGGCTGACATTCATCAAGGTAGAGACGGCAAACGCATAAAAAGCTCCGCCGAGGATGGCGTACGACAAGTAATCGGACGAGCCGGTGAGATATGCGAAATTTTCGTCCAACTGCCCGGCAAATAAATAGTGATAGGCGAAAAAGGCGAACAGCACCGTATACACCCCGGAAAAAATGTGGCCGATGACAAACGACCACGGATAGGCACGAATCATTACGCGGGTATTGCGGATAAAGGTAGCTTTGGCGACATGAAACACGTTATTTCCTCCGTTCTGGGAGATGTGATGAAGCAGGTGGAGAGACAAGTCCGGGAACGGGCATATCGATGAACTCATGCAGATCGACGGCGAGTTGTTCCAGCCGTGATGCAATCGCGCGGTAAAATACATACCGTCCCCGCCGTTCACTCCAGATAAAGCCTGTGTCTACCAACAGATTCAAGTGCTTGTTGACGGCAGGCTCACTGATGTTGTGCAGGTCAGCCAACTGCTGCGTGCAGTAAGGATGAGCCAATAACGATTTGAGAATCGCCGTCCGTGTCGGGTCACTGAACACCTTCATTTTGCTGATGAAGTCAGTGGGAATCACCGAGGTGGCTCTGGTGCCGGGAACATCAACGGATAGGCACACGGAGATATGGTCGTCGTAAATGCCGAGCAACAAATGCGGCGCGACAAAAGTAGAGACACGCAAATGGATACGAGCCAGCTCCGAATAGCCAAATGTGTACGTTTTTGCCTTATGAAATTGCAAGAAGTTCTCGTGCACCTTCAAGCGCGGATGTACCTGCGACAAAAACGGAATCGGTTCCAGCTTGATCTGCTCTTGTGCTTCATGTACGGCGCGAACGAGCCACGGTTCAATCCGCCGTTCTTCCGTCTGGAAAAAAGGCAGGTAGTCGTAGCAAAACTCCAGAAAACTGCGCTTAGTCGAGAGCGGATGGCGCAAAAGCTCCCGATGCTCCGGTTTCAGTTCGTCAAAAATCTCGTCCGTACGCCCTTGCATCCAAGCATGAAGTTGTTTGGGATGATAGACGGGACCGATCATGAGCTGGACAAACTCACCAGCATCCATCGCCTGTACGCGCTCCAATGCGGCCTCAACAGAATGCTCAAAGCACTCCTCCCAAGGCGCCAGGAAGTCCATGGCATCGAGAAACTGATTGGACATGGAACTAAAATAGTGAAGCTTTTTCAAGAGCGAGGCAGGTAAAGCAATGAGCAACTCCTCCGCCCAATGCAAGCGGGAGGTATGATGCTCAGGCTTTGCAAGCACGTGGAGACTTAAGAAAAACTCATAGCCGGGTATGTATGCGACATGAAGATGCTTACGCAGCCAATCAGGCAAATCTTGCACCGAGCATCCTCCTTTCTTGTTCAATTAACCATTTGGTGAATTCAAATTGAGAGTGGGCAAAATTGAAGAAATTATGCCGGAGGGGCATCCCGATGTCAAGAGAAAGAAAAAGAAAACAACCACGGCTAACACATAGCGCGTGGTTGTGGGACGTATTACGTCTCGGAGAAACGAGAGCCGAGCGTCTGCACGGCTTGCTGCATCGCAGTCAAATCCGCTTCGGGAAGCGATTTTTCCTGATAGCGATATTGCTGATAGTAACGTGTGATGCGAGCGACTGCATCTAGCTGACCTGCATCTAGTAAAAGCTGTTCGCGCAGGCGATTGAAAAACTCTTGGGGTGTCTCATGCAGCTTGATTGGCATTCCTTGCTTCTCCATGAGTACGAGGAATTGATAGTAGGCGTATCTAGTGGGATCATCCTCTGGGCCGACGGGCTGTTTGAACCATTTGGCAGAGTCATCCTCAGCACTTTCTTTACTGGAAGAGGGGGGGATAGTGGACAACACGGTGTTTTGTGCAGCAGCCACTTCTTTTTCCCGCGTAATCGTCCCCTTGAAGCGCTTTTTCCATATGTATCGGCCGAGCAGGATCACACAGGTAAGGATGAAGGCAATGATTAAGTATGGCTGCAGAATAGAAAAGAGTGATTCTCCGAGCGGTATCTGTGCCTCGGGATTATCTGCTTTTTGTCCTGCACTTTCCATGAGTATCTGCATGCCTGCCTGTTTTTGGCTCGCCTTCTCGTACAAATGTTCCAACATTTCCACAATGAAAATAAGCACAGGCTCAAAGAGCGTATACAGCCCATTGCTGACAGGTCCTTTTATCCAACTCCAGAACCAATAGATGAGTCCAAGTGCGATAGAGCTGACAGCCACATAACCCGCGATCAAAAGAATACGAGTGCCGAGCACTTGACTGCCGAGCATCAAGCTAATACGTGCAGGCAGCCTCGTAGAAAGTGATCCTTCCCGCAGCACGAACGCCACAGTCGTCACCAACATATAGCTGAGAGTAATGAGGATGAGCATGGAAAAAGAGGCTGCGAGCGAATAGGAACCCGGGTCAACAATGGAAGTGTAAAGTACAGCTATCACGAGCTGCATCAGGCCCGCCATCAACGCCAGAACAAATCTGCGTTGCAGACTGTCATGTCGATAACCTTTCGATGCGGCACTTTGTACTCTCCAAAAATAAACAGCAGCCAGTACAAGCGCGATGAGCCAAGAATCGTAGAGATAGAAGCAGCCCATTCCTATGAAAAAAACAAGGGGGTACAGCAACAGATGGAGCGTAAATCGACCGCCACCACCATAGTACAACCAGCTCCCCGCCATGAGCAGAATCGCTGCGACCAGGCAAAACGTGAGGAGTTGAGTAAAGCCTGCTGTCATATACCCAAACAAGATCAGGAAAACGCCCGTCAGCATGGCCTCCAGCCAAAACGCGAGCGTCCAACGCCCCATCAAGGAGAGTGTCATCCCATCACCACGCTCCTTTTTTTCAAGCGAGCATGCTCAAAACGCTGGATGGTGACAGGGTCAGAAGAAACATCCAGTACCGCAACCTGATGACCGTATTGAATAAGGCGCTCCGCTGAGGCTTGTAAGGATGGGTCCATTCGTGGTGTCACAATGAGAATGGCTTCCTCCCCATGTGCCCCCTCTAACCGACGAAGAACAGGCGCCAGTGGCGTCGTCACAAAATGGTGAATTTGCGCCAGCTGGGTCATGACGTGCAAGTGGTGTGCCTTGCCATTTCCCGCAGGCAAATGAAAATGCTCTCGTCCTCGTTGCTTTACGGTAAGGTACAGCTCATATCCGACCGATTTTCTCCTGCACAGGCCAGCCAAAGCCGCAAGACAGGAGATCGTCCGTTCATTGGTCATATCGTTATACTTTTGCATCATTGGTTCATAGGAGGGCAGGATATGCCCGACGATTCGCCAGTTCGGATGGGCTGTATACTCGAAAAGACGCGTCTCCAGTGAACCTGTTTTGGCGGTTGCCTTCCAATGGATGTGCTTGAAACGGTCGCCTGGCATGTATGACCGAACACCACGCTGAAAAGTGGGGTCGTCCTGTTGGCGCTGACGAGAGAGCCGATTCCCGTCCGGTTCCGATTCAGCGAGCACGACGGGAGAAAGAGCAAGAGGCAACGGATAGACCAGCAAGGAAAAGGAAACCGACAATGTCATGGCGGTAGGCTCCTCACCCAATAACGGCAAAGTCTCGGATTGAACATCTCTCAGCCAAACTGTGCCGCGTTTGTTCGGGACGAGAATCAAGGTGCGTGTAGCACTTTGCCGCATCGGCAGATCAAACCGCAGGCGAACGCTAGTCCGATGATTGAGGAGTCGCACCTCGTCTGCGCCTTCCACCGAAACATGCTCCGGCAGTGTGAAGCGAAGCCAGGTAGCAGGCAAAGGCAGCCACGAACGATTGTGCAAGCGAACTGTAATGTGCACGGGTGTCCCTGACAGGACGCGCGTTTGATCACTGGACCATTCGAGCGACACCCACTTGGACATGGACTTGGCCCACCAGTCTTGTGCAGCGGGGAGAAAAAAGAAAAAGCCCCCAAACAGAAAGAAAAACCAGTGGCCCGAAAAAACGGCGAAGAGCAGCAAGACAAAACCGATTACGTGAAAGGTTTGCTTGGTGATCATAGCACTACACGCTTTCTTCGACGGGAGCGGGGACGCTGGTCAAGATTTGCTCCACGACTTCCTGCTCCGTCACATGCAGCTCTGCTTCCATAGAGAGGCGGATGCGGTGGGCTGCCAGACTTGGAAACACCACTTTTACATCATCTGGCAAGACAAAAGTACGACCAGAAACGAACGCGTAAGCCTGAGCGGATCGCAACAGGGCGAGCATGGCGCGCGGACTGATGCCCACCTCAACCGAGCGATGCTGGCGAGTCGCTTCCGTCAGGTCGATGATATAGTCTTCCACTGGTTGGCTGACGTGAACAGTTGTGACCTCGCGTTGCAGAACCGCAATTTGTTCGACAGTGATGACCGGCTCGACCGCCTCTAATGGGGAGTCGCTGCGGAATCTCCGCAAAATTTCTTTGGCATCCTCTCTTGTACCGTAGCCAAGAGACAGCTTGAAAAGGAAGCGGTCCAACTGTGCTTCCGGCAGTGGATAGGTCCCCTCCGATTCAATCGGATTTTGGGTAGCAATAACCAGCATGGTCGATGGGAGTGGCAGGGTGACGCCTTCAATCGTAACCTGGCGTTCCTCCATGCATTCCAGCAAGCCGGATTGAGTCCTGGGAGTGGCCCGGTTTATTTCATCTGCGAGCAAGACATCCGCAAAAACAGGTCCCTTGCGCAGTTCGAATTCACTTGTTCGTTGATTGAACACGTGTAGACCGACGACATCAGATGGCAGTAGATCCGCGGTGAATTGCAGACGGTTGTAAGAGCCACCAATTGCTTGCGCCAATGTTTTGGCAAGCACGGTTTTTCCCATTCCGGGCAAGTCCTCCAGCAATACGTGTCCACGGGCGAGCAATGCCGTTACTAATAGGCGGATCTGACTTTCCTTGCCCACGATGACGCTGCTGACAGCATGCTGAAGGTTATCCAATGTCGGATGAGTCATGAAAATTCTCCTTTTCCCATTCAAAATTGAGGAGTCGTACGGTTTTTATTATATATGGAATATCCTGTTAGTTACAAATTTTCGAAATAATATTCCCGTAAGCGCAGCGATCACGATGACGGCACCTACAGAGATGTAAAGAGGGCGAATCCCTACCTGATCGCTCAGCTGTCCGCCAAGCCAAATACCGACGGGCATCGTCGCACGTGCGATGAGCAAGCGGACAGACAGTACACGCCCCATTAGCTCGGAAGGAACGTGAAGCTGATACAGGCTAGTACTGTGTACTTGGAAAAACGGAGCAAACAGACCAGCCAGTAGTTCGATGGTGATTGCGAACCAGATGTCATGGGTAAAGCCTATTGCAACAAAGCTCAAGCCACCTAGTACCAGTGATCCCAACATGATCAGGGGCTGTCCGAAGCTGCTACGGAAGCGAGGGACGAGCAAGGAGCCGAAGAAATATCCCAATGGATAGCCAGCCAAGAACAAGCCTACATGAAACGAGGTGCCTTGCAGCTC
This sequence comes from Brevibacillus brevis, assembly GCF_022026395.1. Classification (NCBI taxonomy): domain Bacteria; kingdom Bacillati; phylum Bacillota; class Bacilli; order Caryophanales; family Paenibacillaceae; genus Brevibacillus; species Brevibacillus brevis. The sequence goes on from NZ_CP041767.1 coordinate 469,662, forward strand.
GCCGGCTACAAAAGGCAGGTTTAGTACGAGTGTGACTCCGACAGCGAATTGGACGAGAGCTGAGTACAGGCCAAGCCAGAGCAGAAGGGGTTTCTGCCAAAAAATCGCTAGACCAGCCTTAAACATGGCGAACCAGGATTGCTTCTTGTTGGCAGTATTCGCTGGGGCGATTGGACAAAGAACCAGAAAGAAACCGCTGAGCGCATAGCTGATCGCGACCAATGCGAGTACGGCCTCACCACCAATACTCGCCACGAGAATTCCAGCCAAAGGCGGACCTGTAATCAAGGCAATTCGCAGGACGCTATCCAAATAGGCATTGGCTTGGAGGAGTTGCTCTCTTTTGACCAGAGCAGGGAGGAGCGACTGACTGGCTGGCACATACAGCGGTTGGACGAGACCGTTGATCAAAGCAGTGAAATACAGCGGCCAGAGTGATTCTGTCCCGGAAGTAATGACTACAAAAGACAAACAAAACGCAGCAGCTCGCATCCATTGAGAAAAAAGCATGACACGCTTCTTATCGAATCGGTCGATGTACGGCCCGGCTACCAACTGAATCGCGAGCGACGGCAAAAAATACAGAAGCCACATCTGTCCGACCGCACCTTGTGAGCCTGTTGCCTGATAGATTAACCAGCTATTGGCGAGGGTACCGAGTGAGGCGCCGAGTTCTGAAATGAGCTGACCGAAAAGAATCCAACGGTAAGAACGCTGCTGCCAGACAGAGGCTTGTACCGCGTTTTGGTTCATGGGTTGCTCCTGTCCAGGAAGTCATCCCACATCAGGGGAAGCTTGTCCAGCGTATGACGGCGTAGTCTGTAACGGGAGCCTGCTTGTTCAACGAGATGGGCAGACCGCAGCATGGACAGGTGATGGTGCACGGTCGATTTCGCCATGGAGAGTTGATCGGTTATCTCTTGCAGACTCAGGTCCTTTTCCGCCAGCAATTTGACCATGCGTAGCCTGTGCTCGTCTCCGAGTGCTTTTAAGGCTTGCACCAGTGAAGGGGGTGGCTGATAAGGATCTACAGCATCGTGCAAATTTTCGTCGGCCACAGGGTAATAAAAAATTTTCGTCCCGACAGCATCGGCCTGTACGGTCCACGGGCGATAGATCGCTTGTGGAATCAGCAGTACGCGTGTCACGGCAGGCTCAGGGAGGTAGTTCGAACCCGTCGCATACTCTACCAAGGCTTCCGGGGTGAGCTTTCCTAGCTTGTTTTGCTTTTGCGACCAATCCCGTTCTAGCATGTGAACGATTTCTTCCTCACGCGGCTTGATGTGAGTGGTATACCAGCCTTCCATCAATTGGAGAATATGGCCCCGCAGCCCTTCTGCATCAACGGAAGTAATATGGCCGATATACGATTCAAAAAAGAGGTGCGCACGGCACGCTTCCTGCAAAGCGGCGCAATCATCTTCGCTTCCTTGTGCAGCCTTCCGCCGTGCTTCCTGCATATTTTCACCGAGATAAGGGAGGGCTTCGTATCGGAGCTGTTCGGTTGAGAGCTCTCTAACATACGAAAGAAAGGAATCCAGATCAGCGAAAGGGCAAAGATCGAGCAGTTGCAAAAGCGTCTTCCACGTGTTGTGCTCCTTCGCATATTCGACCTCTTGCCGTACAGAAGGTGATAGCTCGTCCAACAGTTGGCGCCAGTAGGCAGGAGGGTGTTCCATCGTGTGATGCAATTGATCGTAGGTAGCGGCAGCGATTCCCAGGGCAGCTTCGAATAAAGGAGAATACGAAAGCTCAACCCGGTAGGTCGTTCGTTCACTGCCAATGTTCAAAATCTTCATGTGATCATCCTTCCAAAATTTGTGCATGATTGTATTTTATAAATACCGAATGTTAAATTCAATATTTTTCGAACAAAAATAGAAAAGGAAAAGAAGAATCACAAAATCTCTATCCAAAGAGATGACGTGATTCTTCTTTCTGTAAAGGTATGGTTAACCTACCGTGGATAATTGCAGCGCACGCTGCAGGGCTTGCTCCAAATCGGAAATGATATCGTCAATGGATTCTGTGCCGACGGAGAGGCGAATAAGTCCCGGGGTCACTCCGGCTGCTGCCTGCTCTTCTTCCGTCATCTGCTGATGTGTTGTGCTCGCTGGGTGAATGATGAGTGACTTGGAATCTCCGACATTTGCGAGATGGGAGAACAGCTTCACTGACTCGATCAATGTTTTTCCTGCCTCAACGCCACCGCGAATGCCAAAGGTCAGAATCGCGCCAGCACCTTTTGGCAAATATTTTTGGGCCAATTCACGCTGGGAGTCTGACTCCAATCCCGGATAACTCACCCACTCTACGGCAGAGTGATTGGCAAGGAATTGGGCTACTGCCAAGGCGTTTTGGCTATGCCGCTCGATGCGCAGATGCAGAGTTTCTAATCCTTGCAGGAACAAGAAGGAGTTGATTGGGGCGACTGCTGCTCCGATATCTCGCTGGAGCTGAACACGGGCCTTGATAATATAGGCAAGCGGACCGACTGCTTCTGTATAGACGACGCCATGATAGCTGGGGTCTGGTGTAGTCAGCCCTGGGAATTTTCCGTTGTTCCAGTCGAATTTTCCAGAGTCTACAATGATACCGCCAATTGCCGTTCCGTGGCCGCCGATGAATTTGGTGGTGGAGTGCACGACGATATCGGCCCCGTGCTCAAAAGGACGGCACAAAATCGGAGTTGCAAAGGTGTTGTCCACGATCAAAGGCACTCCATTTTCGTGAGCAATATGGGCGATCGCCTCGATATCAGCGACATCAATGCGCGGGTTGCCGATTGTCTCGCAAAACACGGCTTTTGTCTTTTCATTGATATAGGACCGGAAATTTTCCGGATTGGATTGATCTGCAAAATGAACCTTGATTCCAAGGCGGGGAAGCGTGTGGGCGAACAGGTTGTAGGTACCGCCGTAGAGGCTGCTGGAAGCGACGATCTCGTCTCCTGCATGCGCAATATTTAAGATCGCGAATGTAATGGCAGCTTGCCCGGATGCGGTTGCGAGTGCGCCAACACCACCTTCAAGTAAGGCAACGCGCTTCTCAAACACATCCTGGGTGGGATTCATGATACGTGTATAGATGTTCCCAAACTCTTTTAAGCCAAACAGGTTGGCTGCATGCTCCGTATCGCGGAAAACATAGGAGGTCGTCTGATAGATCGGAACAGCACGCGAGCCTGTTACAGGGTCAACCTCCTGTCCACCGTGTACCGCAAGTGTTTCTGGCTTCCATTGTTGTTGATCGGACATGTCCATCTCTCCTTTTACTATGGGGAATCGGCAAATAAAAAAACGGAGCATTCTCCTGAGAAGAAGAAGCTCCATCATGCACGGGCTTTTGTTCATCTCTCAGAATCACTGGATTCTGCAGGAATTGGCACCATGCAGCTAGTCTGCTGGTTGCCGGGCTTCGTAGGGCCTGTCCCTCCACCGCTCTTGATGAAAACAATTGTTGTCGTAATTGTATGAAAATAAAACCTTGCTGTCAACGATAAATATACAGTTATCGGGGAGGTTTTTATGTATATATGAATGAAGGTGGTTCACCCATGCCATTAATTTGTAACGGTTTTGTCTCAAGCTGTTCACAACCCGTGTGGCTATTGCCGCAGCGAAATAGGAGATAATGGTAGAAAATGGGGAGTATGGATGCATGGTGAAGCCAAGTGCTCTTCGCGTTAGAAAAGTAAAAAAGCGTGTGATATCATGGAGGTGGTTACAACTGATCTGATTGTACATATAGGAGGATAAATAGCGATGAGCCATGGAGTAAAGGAAATTACACCACAAGAGCTGTTGGAAAAGCTGGAAGCCAAAGAGGAACTGCAAGTCATTGATGTACGTGAAGTGGAAGAGTGGAATGCAGGTCACATTAAAGAGGCAAAGCTGATCCCGCTCGGCTTTTTGCCACATCGCATTGATGAATTGGATAAGAACATTCCGATTGTGATGGTTTGCCGCAGTGGTGCCAGAAGCAATACAGCAACAGAGTATTTGAGTGCACAAGGATACGACGTGGCAAATATGGTTGGCGGCATGCTCGCATGGCCAGGTGAAGTGGAACAGTAAGATGTGATAGAAACAGTGTGAATGCCTCCCGTGTGTAATCAGGAGGCATCACGCATGGGACAAGCAGGGAGGTAGCAACCCGTGAGTGAAGGAGCACAATTGCAGCAGGAATCTGCAATGAAAAAACATTGGTTTCCTGTGTTAGCTGGTATTATCCTTTTGGCTATCATCGGAGTATTTGGTTATAATTACATGACAGAAGAGAAGATCGAAGTGTTGAAGCCGATCGCGGACTTCACCTTGGACAACAGTGACGGAACAACCTACACATTTCATTCAAGTGCTGGCAAGGTACGATTGGTAGAGTTTATGTTTACCAAGTGCCCGGATATTTGTCCGGCGACTACGTTCAACATGGCCAAGCTGCAAGATCAGCTGAAGGAAAAGGGACTGTTCGGAGACAAAGTGGAGTTTGTTTCCATTTCTTTTGACCCTGATAACGATACGCCGGAAGTCTTGCAGGAGTATGCAGCCAAGTTCAAGGCAGATCAGAGTGGCTGGAAGTTCCTGCGTGGGGACGCTCAGGCTGTAGAGAAAGTGACGAAGGATTTTGGTCTGATGGTCATTAAGGAGCCAGATGGTTCTTATTCCCATACAGCTCGCATGTTCCTGGTGGATGGAGATGGAAACATGCGCCGCGCATACGGGATGGCAGCCAACATGGAACTGGATGTCATGATGAAAGAGATGGTACAGCTCGCTGACTAGCGGGTCTCCTCATAGGAGATGTTTACGACTTCTTCTGTCTGATTCACGAATTCAATATGAACGAGTAACGCCCACCTGCGATTGCTTTCTTGAAGCAAGAGCTTAAACGTCTCTTCCGACGTGGTGGGCGTTTTTTGTTTTCGTCCGAGATGCAGGTAATCCACAATTTGAGCGCTTGGATATCGCTTCATCGTTTCCTGCATTGCGAGTCTGCCCCATTTTGCATAGGAAGGCTGGGCGTAGGTAGGGACCGTCTGAAAGATGAAGAGGAAAAGTACGATAGAGAGAAGGGGCATCATGTTCCGATAGCGAAATAGGCGACGAGCGGTTTGCACTTGCTGATCCCTCTCCTTTTCGAAATGGCTTGCCATGTATTTTGAAGACTTTTCGGAATATGATTCGTAGAAAATAATGACAATGAAGTGCGGGAGGTATTCGATGCATTACTTGCTCATTCCCTTATTTGGCGTTCCTGTGTTAGTGGGGGTTCTTGCGGCGATTTTCCAAAAGCCTCCTTTCTGGAAAAAATGGGGGCTCACGATTGCTTCAGCCGTATTGATTTACGGGGGCTGCTTTGCCGCGAATGTATATTGGCAAATGAAGTATGGTATTCCGGTGCTGCCCACGGAGGCCGACTTGGAGGTATTTTTCTATTTTTGTATCCTGTTGGTGTTTGTTTGTATCCTCCTGTATATTGGCTTTTTGATCACGATGAGAAAACAGTTCTGGAAGATGAACCTCGTTTTTCTATGCACAGCTTTTGGTTTGTTTAGTTTTTTTGCTGCTGCCTTTTTAGGGATGGGTCCCTTTTTGAAGAAAGCGGAGTACGTTATCGTCGTACAAAAAGCAAAAGACCAGTGGAAAGAGGCGAAGATGGACAATGAGAAGCCCATTGACCTCGCCCTCGTATACAGCAGACAAGAGTGTACGAAAAATTGTGCCGGGTATCCTTATTCAAGCCTCATTTTGGTACGGAATCAGTCGGACCAGCCGTTGGAGATCGATTTGAAGTTGCGATTGAAAAACAAAAGCGGTGCCGTATTAAAAGAAGTCGAGGCCGTACCACTACAACTCTCTTCAGGAGAAATTACGGAGGTATGGACGGGCGATTCTTATGCGAAGCACGACTTGTGGGCGAGAGCTAGTGTCGTTACCGATGAACGAGTTGCCGATTTGGAGTATCAGTATTCGATTATTGACCGAAGATGAATGTGTGGAATAGACAAGACTGGGTGAAACGAACGTCTTACGTTGTGATATAATAAGAATGGCATGCTTGGTTCGGATTCCCATAATCATGCACGACGATGTTAGGAGGAAAGAGTTTGAGCGACGTTAAGATTTTCGCGATGGGCGGCCTCGGCGAGATCGGAAAAAATATGTACTGCGTCGAGTATGAGGACGAAATCATCATCATTGACTGCGGGGTGAAATTCCCCGAGAACGAAATGTTCGGTATCGATCTGGTTATCCCAGATGTTTCCTATTTAGTGGACAACCAGCACAAGATCAAAGCACTTTTGTTAACGCACGGACATGAGGATCACATTGGCGCGATTCCTTATATTTTACGGCAAATCAAGGTGCCGATTTACGGTGGTCGTCTGACCCTGGGCTTGGTCAAGGCGAAGCTGGAAGAGCATCGTTTGCAAAATGAAGTGAAGCTGATTCCGATTTCGGAAGATACGGAAATTCCATTTGCGAAGCTGAAGGCGACATTCTTCCGGACGAACCACAGTATTCCAGATTCTCTGGGAATTGTGCTCCATACACCAGAGGGTATGGTCATTCACACGGGTGACTTCAAGTTTGACATGACACCAGTCGGACAAACAACGGAGTACGGAAAAATTGCACGCATTGGTGCGAGCGGAGATGTTTTGGCGCTTTTGTCCGATAGTACGAACAGTGAGCGTCCTGGATTTACGATGTCAGAGAGATCGGTAGGGGAAGGGATTCTCGATGTGGTACGCAAAGCGCGTGGACGCATCATTCTGGCTACCTTCGCTTCCAACGTGCATCGTCTGCAGCAAGTGGTAGATGCTGCAGAGCAGTGCAATCGCAAAGTAGCGGTTATTGGCCGCAGTATGGAAAAGGTATTCTTGATTGGTCAAGAGCTTGGCTATATTCAGATGCCAGAGGGCATGCTGATTGATATTAAGCACATCGATAATTACGCGGACAACCAAGTGCTGATTATTTGCACAGGCAGTCAAGGTGAGCCGATGGCAGCGTTGACCCGGATTGCATCCGGATCGCATCGCACTGTTTCCATTTATCCGGAAGATACGGTGATCATTTCTGCATCTCCGATTCCAGGAAACACGATCAACGTAAGCCGCACGATAGACAAGCTGTACCGTGCAGGTGCTAACGTAGTATTGAGTCACGAATTTGATATTCACGCATCGGGTCATGGCAGCAGCGAAGAGTTGAAGCTCATGCTGAACTTCATTCGTCCGAAATATTTTATCCCGATCCACGGGGAATACCGGATGCTCAAGACTCACTCCAAGCTGGCCCAACAGGTTGGGATCGAGGAGAGCAACATCTTTATTATGGACAACGGCGAAGTGCTGAATTGCAACCGCGAAAAAGCGTGGCTCAGTAAAGTACAAGCAGGGATTGTTCTCATTGATGGCAGCGGTATCGGCGACGTCGGCAATATCGTCCTGCGCGACCGCAAGCATTTGGCTGAGGATGGCTTGATGGTCGTGGTTGTCAGCCTGGATATGAAGAACTTCAAAATTTTGACGGGCCCAGATATCGTGAGCCGCGGCTTCGTATACGTACGCGGTTCAGAATCCTTGATTCAGGAAGCGACACAGCTTGTTCGTGGGCGCCTACAGGAAGCATTGGATAAGAAAATCAAGGAATGGTCTGAGCTGAAGTCACAAATTAATGAAGTGATCAAGCCGTTCATTTATGAAAAAACAGGCCGTAACCCAATGATTCTTACCATTTTGATGGAAGTGTAGCTCCTGCTTTCTCGGGTAGGCGCGGTCGGGGTATAATAATAAGTAAGTTGAACTTCGTGATAAAAAGGAGAGTTGCCCAATGATGTCTTATGAAGCATATATGAGCCAAGTCATTCAACCGATGCGCGATGAGTTGACTCGCAACGGTTTTCAAGAGCTTCGCACTGCTGAAGAAGTAGAGCAAGCACTGCCAAATGCAAAAGGCCTGACACTGGTTGTCGTGAACTCGGTTTGTGGCTGCGCAGCAGGACTCGCTCGTCCAGCAGTTGTACATTCCTTGAACCACACTACCAAGCCGGATAACATCTTCACTGTATTCGCTGGTCAAGACAAGGAAGCAACTGCAAAAGCTCGTGAGTATTTCGAAGGCTATGCTCCATCTTCCCCTTCCTTCGCGATCATGAAAGACGGCAAAATCATGACCATGATCGAGCGTCATCAGATCGAGAACAACGAACTGGCAACAATCGCTGGCCTGTTGACCAACGCTTACGACACTTACAAATAAGAAATGCGAAACATTAAGAGGCGCCCGGTAACGGGTGTCTTTTTTTACAGACTTGGTGTTAGTAATCGTTTGAAATGGGGCTGTAGTGAAGAGAAGAATATTTCCAGTCTAGGCTCCAGGCTCCGTCCATCTGAGGGTTAAGACTGTCCGCTCCGAAGGGATTCGCGGGGAAACGCAAAAGTGGTAGCCGCTACGCCGTATGGGCACGGTTGCGTTTCTGTTGCCCGCTAATCCCTTCTCCGCTCGGTAGGACTCCACAAGTCGCTACGCCTGGAAATATTCTTCTCTGTCGTTACTGATGACATTTCTTCATTCTTTTAAATCTTTTAAAGCCCGTTTAAACAGGGAAAGCTCGTAGAGGAAACAGGAGAAAACAGCGAAGATCTTAGGGACACCGACCGAGACTCCATGCAAAAAGCGAAACACGCTCTTAAGCGTCCACCTCTGAAACACATCATGAAAGAACTACTTTGGACGCGGTTTCGCTTTTTGCATGGAGTCGGGCAGTCAATCCCCCAGTGGGTGGACCTAGAATCTGAGCGTTTTCTCCTGTTTCCTCCCCACCACTACAGCCCAAAATCAAACTTATTGGGATTGATTTCCTTTAGTTATTATACTAAAATATTTAATAAGTATAATAATGGAGGGGGAGAGAAAATGAACAAGCTGGTAGTGATTACAGGCGTGACACGTGGTTTGGGCAGGGAAATGGTCGAGCGTTTTCACGAAGCAGGCTGGACAGTTGCAGGCTGCGGTCGTTCGGAAAAAGAAGTGCAAGGATTGCGTCGGCAATTCGGAGATCAGCATCATTTTTCTGTTGTCGACGTTTCGGTCATGGAGCAAGTGGAAAAGTGGGCAGAGGAAATCAAAGCCGAGGTGGGAGTTCCCGATCTGTTGATTAACAATGCCTCCATTATAAACCGGAACAGTCCAGTCATTGGGCTTGCAGCAAATGAGTTTTCAAGAGTAATGGACATCAATGTGAATGGTGTTTTCTATGTGATTCGCGCCTTTTTACCGTTTATGGTTCAGCGCGCAAAAGGAGGAGTCGTCGTCAATATCAGCTCGTATTGGGGAAGATACGGGGAAGCGTTTTTATCGCCGTACTGCGCTTCGAAGTTCGCTATCGAAGGATTGACGCAATCATTGGCAGCCGAATTGCCTGAGGGAATGGCGGCAGTGACGCTTGATCCAGGAGGCAGTATCGATACTTCTATGCTCCGTTCATGCTCACCAGAAGATGTGGACACCGCACCGAATCCGGTAGAGTGGAGCCATGTAGCGGTACCGTACATCATCAGTCTTGGTCCGAAAGACAACGGAAAGTCACTTACCTGCCCACCCGTGAGAAAAAGAACCAACTGAATATCATTGCCATTGTTTCATTAGCTGTCGAGATACCCTCGGCAGCTTTTTTGGTACCTGTCGATGGGAGACTTTATTCATCGATTATTTGACTTCCATAAATATTTTTCAAAAAAAGTTGCGATCTTTTTCCACCATTTTCCGTCGTATTAAGGTGTACAAGCAAAAAGGTGATAGCTGCGCAGCGTACCTTTTTGAACCTGTAGCCCTCGATACAGGTTTTGATATGGGGAGGAAGACAGATGCAGGACGACAGGCTGATCATTGAGGAGGTCCTCCAAGGGAACAAAGAGGCGTATTCTCAGATCATACAAAAATATAACAAAAGGGTCAGATTGCTCATTCGCAAGATGATCGGACAGCCGCATCTTGAGCAGGACATGGCTCAGGAGATCTTTATCAAAGTGTATTACCATTTGGGTGACTACAGCAAAAGCTATGAATTTGGTGCCTGGCTCTACAGGATTGCCACCAATTATTGCTTCGATGAACTGCGTAACAGGAAAAGATCGATTGCGGTTACGGATGCAGAGATCGAAGTGGCTACCAGCCAAACACCTGAAATGGAGTACCTTGCTAAGGAGCAGAGGGCCTTTTTGCAAAATCGAATGATGACCCTGGAGTCCAAATACCGCGTCGTCCTGGAACTGCGTTACCTCCAATTTTTGAGCTACGAAGAAATTAGCGAGGAGCTGGATGTTCCCATCAGTACGGTGCGAACACGTCTTTCCAGAGGCAGGGCCAAGCTCAAAAATGCCATAACGAATTCGGGGAAAGGAGGGGACCTCTACCTATGACATGCTTGGATACATTCATGCTGAACGCGTATTTGGAAGACAAGCTTCCTTTGCGAGTGAAACAAGACGTACAACGGCATCTGGATACATGCAGCGCGTGCCAGATCAAGTTTGAGCAATATTTGGATGAACTGGATACAGCCGATGATGAAACAGAAGATGTATGGCAGACGGGATCAACAATCCAAAATGTCATGGAAAAGCTCCCCGCATACCCGATGAACGTGCTCAAACCCGTTCAAAAACAACCGGTTCAAATAAATTGGAAAAAGCGGAGTGTGGATATTGTGAAGAAAACAACGATTGCAGTTGCAGGGTTGGCTATGGTAGTCACATTCGGAACAGCAGTTTCTCCTACGTTTGCGAGCTATATGAATGGGATCTATGCATCGATCAATCCGAGTGAGATAACGGTAACAAAAGGGCCTTACAATGCGAAACAAGTAGTCAACCTGTTTGATAAAAAGCAGACGGACATTGGCGTACTGAAAGCGGCAGAAAACGGGTTTGTACAGCCGCTTGACTTGAAGGCGACAGACCAAGGGCTGACCATGGAAATCAATGCGGTTGTAGCTGATCCCTTGCGTATCATAGTTCTGGGCTCTGTGAAGGACTCGTCAGGCAAAAAACTTCCTTCGTTCTGGAAGGATCAGTTCACGTTCATTTCAAGCGACAATTTGAATGAATTCAGGGAAGTTCGACTGAAAGATAAAAATGGCAAAGTAATCACGAGAATAGATGATAAATCGCAGGAATTGCTGCGCTGGCTGCCCCTGCCGAACGGTGAAAACTTCGCCTTCGGCTACCAAAGCGATATGGACGATTTCTTTAATGAAGCGAATCCAATGCCGGACGAATTGATTTTGGAAATGCGCGTGAAGCGCCTGACAGATACGAAAGGCACGTGGAATTTCGATATCCCGATTGATATGCGACCAGCAAAAGCAGCCATGAAAACAGTAGCGGTGAACAAGCAGTTAGAAACTCCGACCGGGACCACAGTGGAGTTAAAGGAAGCGCGCTTCGCCCCTACTGGTACGGAGCTGAAGTTTACGACCAGCAAGCCAGATAGAAAACTACAGGGCATTCGTTACGAGCTCGTGGATGAAACGGGTACCGTAGTGGGCAAATGGGATGACATGATGCACGACGATGAAAGGGATGACAATCTCGTTATGATAGCCGAGAGTTATGGTGCGGGGAGTTACTCGCACATGGACTATACAAGAAGGGAACCATTGACGAGTTGGGTTCATTCGTACATGCCAATAGACCCGGCCAAGAACCTGACACTGAAGCTCGATGCAGTCTATACAGCAGAAAAGTCAACGCTCCAGACAAAGCTGCCATTGGTTGAACTGAAAAAGAAACCGATCACTGTAAAAAGTGACGGAAATGAATTTACTTTTAAATCCGTGAAGAAGGAAATGGAAGATGATATTACGGTTTACACAATTGAAGTAGAGGGCAAGTTTGCCAAAGATATTGTCGGAGTTCCATACGAGTGGAAGGTGTCCGATGATAAGGGGAATGATGAAGGGGGCAATTTCTTATTCGACCAGACAGTCAATGAGGACGGCACATCGAACATCACAGGCCAACTGAAGGTTTGGAGTGAAAATGCAGATGTGAAGGAACTGACGGTTGGTTTCAACGCGATGTACAAAGAGCATAAGGCAGATTGGGAAGTATCCATTAAGGAAGAAAAGAAGTAGTGTAACCAAAAAGCCGCCAGTTCCTGAAAAAGGATCGGGCGGCTTTTTTGCAATTGAAATCAGTATTTAGCAACCTCTGCTTGTTTTTCCCGTTGAAAATAAGCATGTAACAGACAGAGCAGGACCGAACCCGCAGAGACAAGTGTTGCCAAGAACAGAGCTGGATGAATTCCGCCATGGTCATACATGAACCCCATAGCCAGCGGCCCCAAGAGCCTTCCACCAGTTGTAATCGCCCCTACGACCCCCAAATAAAAGGGTGCATTCTCTCCGGTTTTTTCCGATATAAAAGTAGGGATAGTAGGCGAGATGAGCATTTCTCCAAATGTAGTGATAACCATTCCGACAACAAATGCGTAATAACTACCGTGGTAAGCCAGCATACACCCAAAACCGACAGCATACGCGATGGCACTGACGACGAGTTGGGCAGACAAGCTCTGATTCAACAGCCGCTTGATCCAGGAAGTGATGGGCTGCCCGGCAAAAATGATAATCCCGTTGATGGTCCACAGCCAGCTATACGAAGACAGCGGCATGCCTTGTTCGGTAATATAAGGAGCGACACCTGTATTCCATACCGTATTGGAAAAGAAAATCAATGCTGCGCCCAGGGCCATAAACAAGTACAATTGGTAGCGGAATAGCAGGGTAAAGTTGTTCTTCACGCGGTGCTTTTGTTGTTCTTCCTGGTTTTCCCCGACCAGCTCCTGATGGGATATATTCTTCATAAAAAGGAAGAAGAACAAGGCAAACAATAAGGTGCTCGTGCTGTTGAACCAAAAAGTAAGCTGGAAGGATAAAGTGGCAATGACGCCAGCCAACGCGGTTCCGATTGCCATCCCCAAATTATTGCCGACGTAGACGATGTTAAATAATTCGCGACGCTGCTCTTTCCAGCGAAAACCGATAAATGCTTGAATAGCCGGGAATGACAGGTTGAAGGTAAAACCAAGCCCCATCATAAGAATCAGGTAGACAGGCCAGCTCTGAACGAAAGGAATGGAAAACTGAATAAGTCCTTGAATAATCAATGCTCCGACAATAAGACGTTTGGCACCGAGTCGATGAAACAACGATCCGCCGATGAATTGGCCGAAGATTCCAGCCAGAGATTGGATCATCAAGACGAATCCGGCTTCTGTCATGGAGCGTTGCAAAATGGTATGTACGTATAAGGTAGTAAGCGGCCACATAAAAGCGCTCCCGGAGGAGTTAATAAAGCTGGCGATGAGGAAGAAAATGGCCTCACGTGGATAGCGATTGAGGAAAGCGGACGGTGATATCACGCGAATGCACCCCTTACCATTAAGGATAAGAATAGTATAGTCAATATTCTGAACTTTGTAAATTAAAATGTTTATAATGTCGCAGGTACCCAAATAAAGGCTGCTCCACTTTCCGCAAATTCGAGTATACTAATCAAAGTGGAGAGATGACATCAACTGAGGATAGAGAGAATAAAGGTGGACTTTATGAAAATATGGAAACGAGTGTTGCTTCTTTTGCTTGTCGTGATGGCTGCGACAGCTGGATATTACGGATACTCTTTTTATCAATTTACTCAAAATATTCAAGAGCCCAATATCGCACCGCCTAGTGGTGGGAATCCAACCAAAGCAGCAGAAATACCAGAGTGGGATGGCAAGGAACGTGTCAACATCCTGCTGATGGGAGTAGACCGCAGAGGAATGAAAAATAACGGGCTTCCTCGTTCTGACTCCATGATGCTGGTCAGCATCGATCCTATGGGGAAACGTTATGATATGTTTTCAATCCTGCGTGATACGTATGTAGATATTCCTGGTAAAGGTAGCTCGCGGATCAACTCTGCGATTGTAGAAGGCGGACCTGAGCTGGCAATGGAAACGGTTAGCCAGTTCACTGGACTTCCGGTAGATCGTTACGTGATTACTGACTTTGAAGGCTTCAAGGCTCTGATTGATGCAGTAGGCGGAGTCGAGATCGATGTAGAAAAAAACATGTACTATCATGACCCGACTGACAAGGGTGTCTACGATATTAATCTGAAAAAAGGTCTGCAAAAGCTGGATGGAGACAAAGCATTGCAGTATGTCCGTTTCCGCCATGATGCGACCTCCGATTATACACGGACCGAGCGTCAGCGGAAATTAATGACGGCAGTCGTAGATCAGATGAAAAATGGTACGACGTTGATGCAGCTTCCTACCATTTTGAAGGAAGTAACACCGTATGTTCAAACCAATATTAGCTCGGTGGACATGCTCAAGCTGTCTGCACTCGGATTAAAATTGAATACGTTAGAGCCAGGTAACTATCAGTTGCCGCCAATGGGGATGTTCCGCGAATCGCACCGCGCAGGTTCAGTTCTGGTTCCGGATGTCGATCAGGTTCAGTCGTTTATCCAGGAAAAAATCGCTCCTCCTACAGAAGCAACGGATCAAACCGTGGGAGAAAAGAAAAGCAGCACGCAAAACTAAGCGTGCTGTTTTTTTTGTATTTTTTAGGAAAGACTAACCATGATTTTCTAAGTACTGAGGTGACAGTGTCGATGGATCGAGAGAGTGCGCGCAATTGGTTTTCACATACTAGCGACTTGGTCACTGAACATATTGATGAGCCTGAGGGCCGCGTGCTACTTTTCTTTTTATCGACCATGGCGGATGCCAAAGTTGTTTACAGTGAGCTCATCCCGAAGCTACGCGAGATTTGTTTGGAGGAAAGCGGGATTGAAGTGATTGCTCAGCACCTAGGAGCGTCTAGCAGCAGCCGAGTCTTCGATGAAGGGGAAGCCATTGAGCGTTTACTCAGCGGTCATATTGTCATTCAAGTGGAGGAATCGTCCTATGGCTTGGCGTTCCCCAGTGATGGCTCAGTTGGCAGAAACATTCAAGCACCAGAAATCGAAACCGTTGTACTCGGCCCACAGATCGCCTTTGTAGAAGAACTGAATGTGAACATCTGCATCATTCGCAAATATATGTCTACCCCTAGATTGTTCCATGAACGATTGAGAGTGGGGAAAACCATACCGATGAATGTGTCGATGCTGTATATGATTGGGACGGTAGATGAGGAAAATGTGAATACGGTGCGTCAACGGATTAATCATCTGGAATTGGACACCAGTCTGGATTCTACCATACTGGCTCAGCATATCGCAGACAATGAGAAGTCATTATTTCCTACTCTTCAACAAACAGAGCGTCCAGACCGAGTCGTACACGGTTTGCGACAAGGGCAGATTGCCATACTCGTGGAGGGGAGCCCGTTTGCTTTACTCGGCCCCACCACCCTATTACAATTTTTTCAGTCGCCAGATGACTATTACTTGCGCTGGAGTCTCGCTACTTTTAACAGGCTCATGCGAATCTTTGCCATGATTTTGTCCCTGATCCTGACCCCGATCTACGTGGCTGCGCTGACCTATCATTACGAGATGATTCCAGCTGATCTGTTGCTTTCTCTCGCGCAATCGCGCTCTCGGGTACCGTTTCCACCACTGTGGGAGGCCATCTTGATGGAGCTGATCATTGAGCTTTTGCGGGAAGCGGGAGCGAGGCTGCCGACCAAGGTCGGTCAGACGATTGGTATTGTAGGCGGTATTGTTATCGGACAAGCTATCGTTCAGGCCGGATTCACCAGCAATATCTTGATTATTATCGTTGCCCTCGGGGCTTTGTCATCCTTTATCGCGCCTAGCTATATGATCGGCTCTACAATCCGGGTGGTTCGTTTTCCGATGATTTTGCTGGCAGGTGTACTGGGTGCATTAGGCATTGTGGTCGGATTTAGTTTTTTAGCCAGTCATTTGCTTCGCCAGACCAGTCTGGGCCGTCCTTATATGTACCCGATTTATCCCGTGCGATTTTCAGATTGGAAGGATGGCTTTATACGCGCTCCCTTATCCTCCCTTTCGGAACGGCTCAAGTTTTTTAACCCAAAACGAATATCACGCTTTGACAGGGATAGAGCCAAAGAGAAGAAAGACATTGACGAGTGAGCGAGGCGGCTATGAAGATCAACATCGATGTAAGCAAGGACAATACGATAACGGCATTTCTTGCAGGGGTTCTTGTGCATGGCACGCAGTTAGGGATGGGCATTTTGGGCTTCCAACGAATCATTGCCAAGGAAGCGGGGCACGATGCTTGGATATCTGTCGTACTCGCTGCCTTGTTTACTCATCTTACGGTGATGACCATTAACAAGACCTTGCAAAAATACCCCTCAGCCGATATTTACGGAATTCAGGAAGATGTGTTTGGAAAGTGGCTGGGAACAGGCATTAGCATCATTTATTTGACCTATTTTTTTGTGTCGGCTGGAGTCATTTTACGCACCTACATTGAAGTTGTCCAAACCTGGATGTTTCCGAATTTACCGACGTGGGTTCTGTCAGGAATCATCCTGTTTCTAGCGTTTTACACAGTCGTAGGGGGGATAAGAGTCATCGCAGGCTATGCATTGTTCTCCTTTATGGTCACGATATGGATGATATTTGAGTTATATTTCCCCTTGAAATTTGCCAGGTGGGAATATTTGTTTCCCATCATGGACACCAGCCTGGAGAACCTTTTCAATGGAATGATTGCCATGTCTTTGACCAGTGCCGGCTTTGAGATCCTCTACGTTGCCTATCCATATGTACAAAATAAAGAGAGGGTACAAAAAAGTGTACAGTTGGGGGTGCTGGTGACGTATCTGATCTATTTGCTAGTTATGATTGTGGCGCTGGTCTTTTTTAGTCAGGGCCAGCTCATGAGAACGATCTGGGCGACACTCAATATGCAAAAGATGGTGTACCTCCCTATTCTGGAAAGGTTTGAGCTGGTTGTCATTTCGTTATGGCTTCTCGTGATCTTGCCGAATATCATGCTGTATTTGTGGGCTTCTGCCCGAGGTCTCAAGCGCTTGTTCGGATTCAATCTACGTCATTCGTTGTATTGGATTATACCCGTGATTTATGTAGCCTCCTTGTCGCTGCTTTCCAGGCAGGAGATGAGTCGGATGACGAATATTTACTCGCATATAACCCTGTACATTATATACGTGTACCCCTATTTTTTGTACCTGATGGTCTGGCTGAAGCAACGAAAGCAAAGGGCGAAACCAACCAGCAAAGGAGAGAGTGCCTGATGCTGCCCAAGCGTCTTTTTGCCTTGTGGTGTTCATGTGTCCTTGTTCTGGCAGGCTGTTCAGATCGGCAAATTTTTGATGAGACAGGACTTGCCACGTCTGTCGGCTATGATCTGTTAAAGGATGGAAACATTCGGGGGACAGCAATCATGCCCTCCATTAATCCGGAGGCGAAAGAAAAGATACAAGTTTTTTCAGCCACCGGTGAAACCAGCAAGGGAATTCGGGATCGGATCAATTTACAATCAGATAAAAGAGTATTGGGTGGGCAAATACGTGTCGCACTCTACAGTGAAAAATTGGCAAAGCGTGGACTTGGCAGTATCGTTGACACGTTGTATCGGGATTCCTCTATTTCCAGCAGGGTTTATCTTTGCCTTTTCGAAGGCGAAACATATGATATGTTAACGTATCCCTATTCTGAAGCAGGGAATATCGGAATCTATCTATACCGTATGATTGAGCAAAATATTGAAGGGGAAAAAATTCCGTCTTCCACCATGCATGAGTTTTTTCGAGCTTATTATGACAAAGGAATCGACCCGATCATGCCGTTTATTGCAAAAAAGGGAAATGAGCTGCAAATCAAGGGTATCGCATTATTTCAAGGGGAGCGTTATGTAGGGTGGATCACACCAAAGGAAGCCTTTTTAATCAAGCTCATGCATGGCAAATTCAGGATTGGGAGCTACGATACTTCTGTCCCTGCTCATATTTTTGGCGAGGTGCACAAGAATCACGGAAGTAAAAATGATCGTGTGCAGCTTGTCTTTGATACGATTTCCAGCCATTCAAAAATCGAGCTGACCCAAGTATCTCCCCCGATCTTTGATATTTACATCCGATTAAATGCGCGGATTTTGGAATTAACCCTCCCGCTGAAGCTAGAGAATGCAAGGTTGATGAAAATCATGGAACATGCACTGGAAGAAGAGCTCGGAAAAGAACTGCAGAAAGTAGTCCACAAATTGCAGGACCTCAATGTCGATCCAGCTGGGTTCGGGATCGTGTATCGTTCAAATAGAAGAGGGAAGGCAAATATGACGCAGGCCGAATGGAGAAAGATGTTCAAAGATGCGACATTTCACTTTCACGTAAAGTCGACCATAATACGCAACGGCGTCATGGATTAAAAAACTTTTTCCTGCTATTACTATTGACGTGATATTTTCAAAAAGGATATAATCCGTTTTGTATCATCAAGAAATAGAAAAAACGAACATAATATACGTAGATATCTTTCTTATCAAGAGAGGCGGAGGGACAGGCCCTATGAAGCCCGGCAGCCGGTTCATTTTCGAATGAACGTCGCGGTGCCAATTCCTACAGGATTGTTTGGATCTTGTGTAGATGAGAAGGGTGGATGCGAACGTATACATTGCGTTGCAGCCCCTTTTTCGTTTATGAAAAAGGGGTTTTCATATTTTTATCAAGATTATGGTCGGGAGGTGGATGCGTTGATCCAACTGCGTCATTTGCATAAAAGCTATCAAGTTCAAGGTAAAACCATCCCAGCGTTAACGGGGATCGACCTTTCCATAGAGCAAGGCGAAATTTACGGGATCATTGGACATTCGGGTGCCGGGAAAAGTACATTGATCCGATGCATCAATTTGCTAGAGCGCCCAACTTCAGGGGAAGTTATTGTGGACGGCGTCGATTTGACAAAGCTGGATGAAGGGAAGCTGCAAGAAAAGCGCCGCTCAATCGGCATGATTTTTCAGCACTTCAACTTGCTGTCTTCTTCGACAGTCGGCGAAAATGTCGCTTTTCCGCTCAAGCTGGCAAAGCGTCCAAAGGCAGAGATTGATAAGAAAGTAAACGAACTGCTGAAGCTGGTGGGCTTGGAGGCACATAAGGACAAATATCCGTCCCAGCTGTCTGGCGGACAGAAGCAGCGTGTCGGGATCGCCCGTGCGCTCGCGAATGATCCAAAAGTGCTGCTCTGTGACGAAGCTACATCGGCTCTCGATCCGCAGACGACGAACTCCATTCTGGGACTGCTCTTGGACATCAACCGCAAGCTGGGCTTGACCATAGTGTTGATTACTCACGAGATGCACGTCATTCGCTCTATTTGTGATCGTGTCGGCGTGATTGATGGAGGAAAGATCGTCGAGTCGGGTAACGTACTGGATGTATTCCTTCGTCCGAAGCATCCAACAACACAAGAATTCGTGGAACAAGTAGCAGATTCTACAGAGCTGCGCGAAGCAGTCGAGCACGAAAAAGCCTCGGGGAACCGCACGATTGCTCGTGTCACCTTCCTCGGAGAAAAAACGTACCAGCCGATCCTGTTCCAAACGATGCAAGAGACCGGTACGGTGTTCAGTATTTTGCAGGGAACAATCTCCCGCATGAAAGATACGCCGTATGGTCAGTTGGTGATCGAGCTGGAAGGCGATGTCGCACAGAATCAAAAGACCATCGAGACGCTGCGCCAACGTGGCTTGGAAGTAGAGGTGATATAAATGGACTGGACATTCGAAAATGTGGATTGGGCTGAAATCGGCGAAGGTACGATGGACACGCTCACGATGCTTGGCTTTTCCACCCTGTTTACCGTCCTGATTGGTTTGCCGTTGGGCATCATTCTGTTTTTGACTTCTCGCGGACAGCTTTTGCAAAACCGCACTTTTTATACGATCGCATCATTCGTTGTCAACGTATTGCGCTCGGTACCATTTATCATTTTGATGATCTTGCTGATTCCTGTGACGAAAATGCTCGTAGGAACCTCACTCGGTGTACTGGGTGCCATTCCGCCGCTCGTGTTTGGGGCCGCTCCATTTTTCGCACGTTTGGTGGAAACCTCTCTGCGTGAGATTGATAAAGGCGTGATCGAGGCCGCACAATCTATGGGTGCTTCCAATTGGCAGATCGTCTGGAATGTCCTTTTGCCAGAGTCTAGGTCAGGTCTGATCGCAGGTATTACGATCACGACGGTAACACTGGTCTCCTACACGGCAATGTCTGGGGTAATTGGCGGCGGTGGTTTGGGTGACTTGGCGATCCGATACGGTTATCAGCGTTTCCAAACCGATGTCATGATTGTGACTGTTGTTATTTTGCTGGTGATGGTACAGATCTTACAATCGCTGGGGGACCGTCTGGTTCTGAAATTCAGCCGCAAATAGGATCTTTCCATATAGATTTTCAAAAAATAAGATGAAATACATGCAAGGGGGAAATCATTCATGAAAAAGCTAGTCGTATCTGTACTTTCTACTGTATTGGCATTTTCTTTGGCAGCTTGCGGAGGCAAAACGGAAACAGCACCTGCTCCAGCTGAAGGCGGCGCACAAGGCGGACAAAAGGAAGTAACATTGAAGGTAGGCGCTTCTCCCGTTCCACATGCAGCAATCTTGAAATTTATTCAACCAAAACTGAAAGAACAAGGCGTGAACCTGGAAGTCCAAGAGTTCACTGATTACGTACAGCCTAACGTTCAAGTGAACGAAAAACAACTCGACGCAAACTTCTTCCAGCACAAGCCTTACTTGGAAGATTTCAATAAAGGACAAAACATGAACCTGGTGCCAGTAGTGCCTGTACACATTGAGCCATTCGGAGCTTACAGCAAAAAAATAAAATCTGTTGACGAATTAGCTGATGGCGCAACAATCGCGCTGCCAAACGACCCAACAAACAGCGGTCGCGCACTCGCACTCTTGGAGAAAAACGGCGTGATCAAACTGAAAGAAGGCGCTGGCATCAGCGGTACAGTGAAAGACGTTGTTGAGAACAAGAAAAACCTGAAATTCAAAGAAGTAGAAGCAGCAATGCTGCCGCGCGTTCTGGAAGAAGTAGATCTGGCGTTGATCAATACGAACTACGCGCTGGAAGCAAAGCTTGTTCCAACGAAAGACGCTCTGTTTATTGAAGATAAAGATTCTCCATACGCAAACTTCTTGGTAGCTCGTCCTGACAACAAGGATTCCGAAGCCATTCAAAAGCTGGCAAAAGAACTGAACTCACCTGAAGTGAAAAAGTTCATTGAAGATGAATACAAAGGCGCGATTATTCCAGCGTTCTAATGAAGAAATAATTGATCAATCAAAGAAACCCAACTGGCCTCCAAAGCTGGTTGGGTTTCATTTTTATTAATAATATAGTGAATTTTTATAAAATTTAGTTAAATCTATCTCGTCCCCGTTTTCAACTTATTTCCCGTCGAGTATATTGTGTTTGAAGTGGGAAAATATAGATAAGGGGGAATTTTCTGATGAATAGAAATCTCAAGTTGTTTCTTGGCGCGATGCTGGTCGCCGGAAGCATGTTAGCTGGATGTTCGACGAGTACGCAGCCATCAACGACAACCCCTCCGGCTGAGGGAACCGCAGCATCAGCTGAAAAGCCTGCAAATGCAAGGCCGCAGGTATTTCGGGCGAACATTGTGAGTGAGCCTTCGACAGCGGACCCCGGTCTTGCGAAGGATGCCACTTCGGGAGCGATCATCCGTGCTACTTTTGATGGCTTGACGCGTTTCGATGCAAATGCTAAGCCAGTGAACTCAGTAGCATCCGATGTGAAGCTCTCGGATGACAAACTGGTGTATACGTTCACGCTTCGCGACTCCAAGTGGAGCAATGGAGATCCAGTCACTGCCCATGACTTCGTGTATGCATGGAAGCGTGCACTCGGCAAGACATTTGGTGCCGAGTATGCCTATCAGCTGTACTACATTAAAAATGCGAAGCTGATTCACGAAGGCAAGATGAAACCCGACGAACTCGGTGCAAAGGCTCTCGATGACAAAACACTGGAAGTCACGCTGGAGAATCCAACGCCTTACTTTCTGGAGCTGACGGCTTTCTACACATACTACCCGGTTAACAAAAAAGTAGTGGAGGCCAATCCGAAATGGGCAAACGAAGCGGCGACGCACGTAAGCAACGGTCCATTTAAGATGACAGCGTGGGAGCACAAGAGCAAGATCGTGCTTGAAAAGAATGAGCACTACTGGGATAAAGACGTAGTAAAGCTCGATCGCATTGAGTTTGCGATGATCGAGGACGATAATACAGCCCTGTCCATGTTCGAGAACGGTGAGCTGGATTGGGCAGGCCAGCCGCTCGGTGGACTTCCCACCGATGCGATTCCGTCACTAAAAGAGTCGGGCAAACTCGTTGTTCATCCAAAAGCAACGATGTATTGGTACAAGATGAATACGACAAAAGGGCCGCTCAGCAATGTGAAAATTCGTAAAGCACTGGCATACTCGGTAGATCGTCAAACCATCGTAGATAACATCACACAAGTCGGACAGGTGCCAACGATGGGGATGCTGCCGCAATCCATGATTATCAAAAAAGACGGATACTTCAAGGATAATGATGTAGAAACAGCGAAAAAGCTGCTGGAAGAAGGCATGAGGGAGCTCAACATGACAACGCTGCCTCCGATCACCTTGTCTTACAATCCAAGCGATAGACATAAGAAAATTGCCGAAGCGATTCAGGACCAATGGAAACAAAAGCTCGGCATTGATATAAAGATCATGGTGAAAGAGTCCGCCGTTCATTTGCAGGATATGCACGAACTCAATTACGAGATGGGCCGTATCGGTTGGAATGCAGACTTTAATGATCCAATGAACTACCTGGAAATGTTCCGGGATGGTAAAACAGGCAACAACGACACGGGCTGGGAAGATCCCCGCTACCAAGAGCTGCTGAAACAGTCATCGGTTGAAATTGACCCAGAGAAACGCAAGCAACTATTTGCAGAGGCTGAACAAATCTTTATGGATGCCATGCCGTTAATCCCGCTGTTCACGGATGTGGATGTGTGGGTGCAAAGTGACAAGGTGAAAGGCGTTCAAGTGGATG
This sequence comes from Brevibacillus brevis, assembly GCF_022026395.1. NCBI lineage: Bacteria > Bacillati > Bacillota > Bacilli > Caryophanales > Paenibacillaceae > Brevibacillus > Brevibacillus brevis. Next base: position 492,761 of record NZ_CP041767.1, read on the forward strand.
GACTCGGATTTATCGACCTGAAGTGGGCAGAGATGACAGAGTAACGAATAGAACAAAAATCCCGAGGCCAACGAAATTGCTGGACTCGGGATTCTTTTGTATTAGTAGCCAAAATCAAGTGTCTTGCCTGTCTCCGCATACGTCTTGATCGACGAGAGCATCATTGGCCAATTGCTGCTGGCACTTGCGTGGGAGGGATGGTCTTTTGTCCATTGATCCTGAATCAGTGTCAGTTTGGTGCAGCCGCCAACCGGCTCTAAGGTAATGGTGACGCGAGTCTGCAATTCCGCATGATTCTCGTAATAGGCAGGACCAGGATGTTCAGTGAAACTGAAAATGTGATGAGGTTCAAACTGCAAGATTTTCCCGTATACATGCACCGTGTCGTCACCGTCTTTTCCCGGACCAACGTAGGCCATCTCATCGCCTACTTGAAAAGTTGAACGGATCGTACAGCCAAAGAAAGTACTCTTTACGCCTTCATCGGAAGTAAGGACATGCCAGACCTGCTCTGGCGTAGCACCAATGTAGAAATCGAAGCGAAGATCCATCGTTTTACCCCCTGATTTTTTCATTTGGGAATTGTAATCAAGTTTCCCAACTACTACTCTTACTATAAGAAGAAATCGGTAGTGTGTATTGTAAAAACACGACAGGAGGCGCACCTTGGAAAATCAGACTGCCAAGTTCCCAAAGGGTGTACTGCATGCCATGATTGGACAGAAAAAATTTTCGCTGGCCAGATACGAGCCATCTGCTGAAATCAGCTACTTCGTGCAGCATTACTGGGTCGTCCGGTGGGATTTGCGTAAGGAACTTCCTTACTTGCAAACCGTACTGGCTCATCCCAATGTGAATCTGGTGTTTGAAAAAGGAGCGACTGGTATTTTTGGTGTAGCCCGCACGACTTCCTCGCATCTTTTAGAGGGACAAGGTAAGGTGTTCGGAGTAAAATTCAGGCCCGGAGGTTTTTATCCGTTTCTGAATGCTCCGATATCAAAGCTGAGCGGAACTTCTACGAGTCTGGAAGCCGTATTTGGTGTTGCCACCGACCCGCTTGAGAAAGAAGTGCTAAGCCTGCCAGATGATGAGCAAATGAGGAAAAGGGTAGAAGCCTTTCTATTCGAACATTTGCCAAAGCCTGACCCGAATGTAGCGCGTATCAGTGAAATCGTCAGGATGATCCAGGCAGACCGATCCGTACTCAGGGTCGAGGATGCGGTACAGTTGACCGGTATGAACATGAGGACGATGCAGCGCTTGTTTGACCGTTATGTAGGGGTTAGCCCGAAGTCGGTTATCCAACGATACAGATTGCATGAAGCAGCCGAGCAGATTGATCAAGGTACGGTCCAGGATTGGCTGGATCTGTCTACCTCTCTAGGCTACTACGATCACTCTCACTTCATTCGAGATTTTCGAGCAATCGTCGGTGTAGCGCCGAACGAGTATCGACGAGCACAAATTTAATCATAGTGAACCCCTTCGCCTTCTGGCTGGAGGGGTTGTTTTCTTGCTGCATAATTTTTTATGTACGAGGCATACTTCATCATGATGAAACTACCATTTTTATTTCCTTTAATAGAATTTGATGTTTCCATAAAACATAATTAATTTTACTTAAAATGTCTTCAATATTACTAAAAATGCAGTATATTTGTGGAGTAGCTTTCAAGGAATCTTTACCGATAGAAAAAGAGGGGGTCAACACCGTGAAAAAAAGCGTTTTTGCAGCAATGAGTTCTATTCTGGTTCTGAGTGCGGCGCTGGCAGGCTGTGGCGGCGGCGAGAAAGCAGGCGAGCAAGGTAGCAAACCTGCTGGTGAGCAAACAAGTGGTCCTAAAGAATTGAGAATGAACATGATGTCCGAGCCACCAACTGCTGACCCTGCATTGGCTGAGGATTCTACTTCCAGTGCGGTTCTGCGTGCAACATTTGATGGTCTCACTCGTATTGGCGAAGATGGCAAACCACATCCATCTGTAGCAGAAAAAATTGACGTATCCGAAGATGGCCTTACTTATACATTCACCCTGCGTGACAGCAAATGGAGCAATGGAGATCCAGTTACTGCAAAGGATTTTGAATTCGCTTGGAAGCGAGCGCTCAATCCGAAGACAGCATCTAACTACTCCTACCAATTGTATTACCTGAAAAATGCAGAAGAATACAACAAGGGTAAAGCAAAAGCTGATGATGTTGGCGTAAAAGCGAAAGACGATAAAACACTCGTCGTAACTTTGAAGAACCCAACACCATTCTTCTTGGAGCTGACTGCGTTCTATACGTACTACCCAGTTAACCAAAAAGTAGTGGAAGGCAGCGATAAATGGGCAGGCGAAGCAAAAACTCACGTGGGTAACGGTCCATTCAAAATGGAAACATGGGAACATAAGAGCAAATTGGTTCTCGTGAAGAGCGATACCTACTGGGATAAAGACGCTGTAAAACTCGACAAGCTCAACTTCTCCATGGTTGAAGATGCAAATACTGAGCTGTCCATGTTCGACAATGACGATTTGGATTGGTCCGGAGCGCCTCTGAGCGCACTTCCTACCGATGCGATTCCTGCATTGAAAGAATCCGGTCAAATGCAAACACGCCCGATCGCGGGTACGTACTTGTACAAATTCAATACGGAAGTTCCGCCGTTCAACAACGCGAAAATCCGTAAGGCGTTTGCTTATGCTATCGATCGTAAATCGATCATCGACAACATCACGCAAGCAAACCAAGAGCCAGCTATGGGTCTGATCCCGCCAACAATGGCAGTGGCAACAAGCCCTTACTTCAAAGACGGCGATGTAGAAGCAGCGAAAAAATTGCTGGAAGAAGGTATGAAGGAAGAAGGCATTACCAAAATGCCTACCCTGACTCTTTCCTTCAACACGTCTGAAGGTCACAAGAAAATTGCCGAAGCGATCCAAGACCAATGGAAAAAAGCACTCGGCGTAGATGTTAAGCTGGAGAACAAGGAATGGAAAGTATTCTTGGAAGATGTGAACCAAGGTAAATTCCAAATCGCACGTTCCAGCTGGACTGGTGACTACAACGATCCATACACGTTCTTGGACCTGTTCAAGGACAAAGATGGCGGCAACAACGACACGAAATGGGAAAATCCGAAGTACAAAGAGCTGCTGAACCAATCTGCTCTGGAAAAGGACCCAGAAAAACGCAAACAAATCCTGGCACAAGCAGAAGCTATTTTCATGGACGAAATGCCAGCAGCTCCAATCTACTACTACACACATTCTTATGTGAAAAAAGACAAAGTAAAAGGTGTAGTCCTCGACGGTCTCGGTTTCGCAGACTGGAAATGGGCAGACATTCAATAAGAAAAAGCGCATAGCTTGTTGTGATAAAGGAAGGGTGCTACGGCACTCTTCTTTTTTTTGTAAACCATTTTAAGTGAAAAGAATCGACCAGAGGATTGAAGGTGATATTAGAAATTATAAAATTATAAATTAAAATACTATTGTCATTTTACTGAATGTGAATAAAATTGGGTGAATGAAAAAAGATATCAATAAATGAGGTTTTAATCCTCACCTCTGAAAAAGCTTGATATCATGCGGTTTTTCTTAGGGATATTGGGGTAGGAATGTTTTGGAAAATTTATTTATCGATCAACATATTTTACAATTCATTAATTCTCTTTATAAATAAATAAAAATTTATTAAATCATTCTAAAACATATTTAAAAAATATATAAAACCATGTATATTGATAAAAGATTTAGAAAAGGGGGATTACTTGTATGAAAAAGAATGTTTTCGTGGCAATGAGTTCTATCCTCGTTCTTGGCGCGGCACTCGCAGGATGCGGTGGCGGAAACCAGGCGGCACCGGCAGATAACAACGCTTCCGGAGCAAAGACAGAAAATTCTGCACCAGCTGGCTCTAAAGTACTGAAACTGAACCTGCACTCCGAGCCACCAACTGCTGACCCAGGTATCGCGGAAGATACAACTTCCAGCACCATCATCACTGCTACCTTCGAAGGTCTGACTCGCGTTGGTAAAGACGGTAAATACAATCCAGCAGCAGCAGAGAGCTACACTGTTTCTGAAGACGGTAAAAAATATACATTCAAAATTCGTGATAACAAATGGAGCAATGGCGATCCAGTATCGGCAAAAGATTTCGAATATGCTTGGAAACGCGCTCTTAATCCAAAAACAGCTTCCAACTATGCATACCAACTGTACTATGTGAAGGGTGCAGAAGCCTACAACAAAGGTAAAGGTAAAGTGGAAGACGTTGGCGTAAAAGCAATTGACGATAAAACACTCGAAGTAGAATTGACGAACCCAACTCCATTCTTCCTGGAGCTGGTTGCATTCAAAACATACTTCCCAGTTAATCCAAAAGTAGTGGAAGGCAACGATAAATGGGCTACCGATGCGAAAACAGTTATTGGTAACGGTCCATTCAAAATGGATTCTTGGGAGCACAAGAGCAAGCTCGTTGTTTCCAAAAACGATAACTACTGGGATAAAGACAACGTAAAATTGGACAAAATCGAATTCTCCATGGTAGAAGATGAGAATACAGAGCTGTCCATGTGGGAAAATGGTGAGTTGCACTGGGCAGGCGCTCCAACTTCTGCGTTGCCAACAGACGCGATCCCGGCTTTGAAAGAGTCCGGCAAAATGACAACTCAGCCAATCGCGGGTACTTACTTCTATCGTTTCAACACAGAAAAACCACCGTTCAACAATGTGAAAATCCGTAAAGCGTTTGCTTATGCGATCGATCGTCAAAGCCTGATCGACAATATCCTGCAAGCTGGTCAATTGCCTGCAACAGGCTATGTACCACCAAGCATGGCGCTGAACAAAGACGGTTTCTACAAAGATAACGACATCGAAACAGCGAAGAAATTGCTCGAAGAAGGACTGAAAGAAGAGGGTCTCACCAAATTCCCGGCACTTACTCTTTCCTTCAACACTTCCGAAGGTCACAAAAAGATTGCTGAGGCAATCCAAGACCAATGGAAGAAAAACCTCGGCGTAGACGTGAAGCTTGAGAACAAAGAGTGGAAGGTTTACCTGGATGATGTACACCAAGGTAAATACCAAGTGGCTCGTGCAGGTTGGTTGGGTGACTTCAACGATCCAATCAACTTCCTGGAAATGTTCAAGGAAAAAGACGGCGGAAACAACGATACTCGTTGGGAAAATCCGAAGTACAAAGAACTCCTGAACCAATCCGCTCTGGAGCTAGACCCAGAAAAACGTAAAGCAATCCTGGCTCAGGCTGAGCAAATCCTGATGGATGAAATGCCGATTATGCCAATCTACTACTATACTCAATCTTGGGTTAAGGACGACAGAGTACAAGATGTTATCATCGATGGTCTGGGTGCTGTTGACTACAAGTACGCAGATTTCGTAGAAAAGAAATAATAGCTGTGCATGTAAAAGAAGAAAGGTGCTTTACTCACCTTTCTTCTTTTTTTATCTATTTAACATCCAAATTTTTACTTTTTATTGTATACTATTTTTGGAAGATTCTATCAGGGGTTATTGGAGGGTGTATGATGAAGAAGAGTGTTTTTATGGTATTGAGTTCGGTCCTCGTTTTCGGTGGAATGATGACCGGGTACGAAGGTGTTATCCAAGCGGCTGAGCCTAAGGTATTAAGAATAAATCTGCAATCGGAGCCACCTACAGCAGACCCAGGAATTGCGGAGGATACTACCTCTGGTACGATCATCACAGCTGTATTCGAAGGTCTGACACGTCTCGGAAAAGACGGAAAGGTGCACCCAGCCGCGGCAGAGAGCTATACCGTTTCAGAGGATGGGAAGACTTATACATTCAAGATTCGTGAAGCAAAATGGAGCAACGGCGATCCAGTAACGGCACATGACTTCGAATATGCTTGGAAGCGCGCGCTCGATCCAAAGACAGATTCCAGCTACGCCTACCAGTTGTATTATGTGAAAGGCGCAGAAGCATTCAATAATGGGACCGGCAAAGCGGGAGACGTTGGGGTAAAGGCCATTGACGATAAGACACTAAAAGTGGAACTGACAAACCCGACGCCATTTTTCCCGGAGCTGGTTGCTTTCAAAACGTACTTCCCGGTAAACAAGAAGGTAGTCGAAGGCAACAAAAAATGGGCTTACGAGGCAAAGACTGTTGTTGGCAACGGACCATTCAAAATGGAAAGATGGGAACACAAGAGCAATCTGACTGTCGTAAAGAACGAGAAGTACTGGGATAAAGCCAATGTAAAATTGGACAAAATCGAATTCACCATGATAGAGGATGAGAATACGGAATTGTCCTTGTTTGATAACGACGAGCTGGATTGGGCAGGTGCTCCAAACTCCTCGCTGCCAACCGACGCACTTCCGATTTTGAGGGAAGCTGGTATATTGAAAACTCAGCCAATCGCCGGTGCCTATTTTTATCGTTTCAATACAGAGCAAGCACCGTTTACCAACGCAAAAATTCGTAAGGCGTTCGCATATGCCATTAATCGTGAAAGCATCACCTCCGATATCCTGCAAGCTGGTCAAGTGCCGGCAACAGGCTTTGTGCCACCGAGCACGGCGTTGAACAAAGACGGTTACTTCAAAGATAATGACCTTGAAGTAGCAAAGAAATTACTGGTAGAAGGTATGAAGGAAGAGGGGATATCCAAACTCCCTCCAATTACACTCATCTACAACACATCCGAAGGTCATAAAAAAATCGCAAAAGAAATACAGGATCAATGGAAGAAAAACCTCGGCGTAGATATCGAGCTCGAAAATAAAGAGTGGAAGGTATACTTAGAAGACGTACACCAAGGAAATTATCAAATCGCTCGTGGAGGCTGGTTGGGTGACTTCAATGATCCCATCAACTTCTTGGAAATGTTCCAGGAAAAAGACGGCGGAAACAACGATACACGTTGGGGAAATCCAAAGTACAAGGAGCTTTTGAACCAATCCGCTCTGGAGAAAGACCCGGAGAAGCGTAAAGCCATTCTCATGCAGGCTGAGCAAATCCTGATGGATGAAATGCCAATCATGCCAATCTACTTCTACGTGAACTCTTGGGTGCAGAACGAGAATCTGAAAGATGTCGTGATGGATGGTCTGGGTGCTATCGATTTCAAATATGCGGATATTACTCCATAATGTAAACACGGATGAGAAGAGGTTTTTTACGACCTCTTCTTTTTTTCTGTCTCATGGACAAATGACCAATCCATTACGCCCTTGGCTACATAGAGTAAAAAGGAACTAACTGCAATTAGGAGGGATATTGATGGATATTGGTTCTTTGCTCAACATTGTTAAATCCATTCCTAAGGAAAAGCTGAGGACAGACGCGGGAATCAAGGAAGTCATTCGTGAAATGGCCAGAAAGTCAGGGAAAAAATTGACCGAGCAAGAGGTTAACGGGTATGCTGCGCAGTTTCGTCAGATGCAAAAAACAGAAAATGTCGGGAGTTTGTTGAATAAGCTTTCGAAAAAAGGTGTCACTGCAAAGGATTTGGAAAATATAAAAAAACGTTTTAGATAAGGGGGTAGAGTGAGGAGGGAGGTGGGATTATCGTTGAGAAAATGAAAGCGAAAAAGAAGCAGGCTGTCCCCAAGAACCATTTGCTAGAATCGATCAACAAACTTGCGGATGCGCAACATACAAACAATGCCCAAATGATGAGAGAAATGAGTCAGGTACGACAGGAACTACAGGATATGAAAAATACACTGGGGCGTCTCAAACAGGCACCACCAAAAGGTACAGGAGAACGGCGAGGTCTGCTGTTTGGAGGACGACGGAATACTGCCCAAGTGGAAGCTGTATCCCCGCCACAAAAGCCTGCCATTTCAATCGAAGATTTACTGCCGCTTTTACCGTATCTGGGTGACGCTATTCCCCAGTTGAAAAACCCAAAAGTAGCCGACTCCATTAAGGTGCTGTCGAATCCAGCTGTGATTTCGCTGATCCAGCAATTTCTTGCCAACGGGGGCTTGAACATGATAAAAAAACCTGTTCAAGAAGTAAGTAGGCAAGAGAGAAGGGGATTTTTTCGATAACAATTGATCAGTTGCAAAGACTGTCTCGCGGGGCTTGCGGAGGCGGTCTTTTCATTTTGGTACCAAAAGACTATAAACTTTACAGATCATCAAGCGTCTAATAGAATGGTGAACGTTGCACATTGGCTGACGCCACAATACGAAGAAAACAGACATCACGGAGGAGGTCAGGATGAAGAGACGATTTTACCCTCTGCTTTTTGCATTGCTGGTCCTGCTGCTAATCCCCGGTTGGGCGGTTGCAGCAAGCAGTGCCTCAGAGGAAGCTGTCAATCTCATGATTGGTGGACAGGCAGTAAGTGCTGAAGTACCGCCGGTCATCAAGAGTGGGCGCACGTTGGTTCCCGTTCGTGTCATCGCCGAAGGGCTAGGTGCAAATGTGGATTGGAATGACGCTACTCGAACAGCTGTTATTACCAAAGGCTCACAGCAGCTCTCCCTTACACTAGACTCCCGTACAGCAGTGTTGAACGGCAAACAAGTGAAGCTCGATACGCCGCCTGTTATTTCACAAAAGCGTATGCTGCTGCCACTGCGTTTTGTCGGGGAGTCACTTGGTGTTACAGTCGGGTGGGACAACAGTACACGTACTGTCATTGCGAACGAAACACCACAGGTCAAGCTGAATGGCAAGATGCCAACCCAGCCGATCAAGCTGTATCAAGTGGAAGACACGATGTACGCGTCCGCACAGGCCGTAGCTGAGCAAGTGGGACAAAAAGGCTTTGCGTGGAAAAGACCTGAGCGCGGGATGACGATTGATGATCAGTTAGTCCTCTCATTACGTCAATTGGAGGACGAGCTTGGAGGGTCATTTGCGTGGGACAAGAAAAATAATCAGGTTGAGATCGATCGCCTCAATATTATGAAAGATGTATCCGAGGACGGCGACCGTGTTCGTATTGAAACGACCATGCCTGTCATTCCTCAGTCGTTTGTAATGACTGGTCCACACCGGATCGTCTTGGATCTCCCACAAACCGCTTTGGATGATGATTTAATTGAAGATCTAAAACGTCAAGACGAGAAAAGCGATAGCGTAGGCGAATCCGAGCAAACGGTCTCCGCTGATGATGAAGACCAAGGTACAGATTCGGATTCGGATGAACTGAATCAAGCAGAACAAGCGAAAGAAGAACCTCTCATTACTAACCTGCGTTACAGCCAATACAGTGCATCTCCTGACACGGTTCGCGTCGTGATTGAGCTGAACCAAAAGAGCACGTATGAGCTGGCTTACACGAAAGACGGTATCGAAGTAAAATTGACGCCAAAGCCGAAGAAAACAGGCTACCTGATCGTCGTTGATGCCGGTCATGGAGGAAAAGACCCAGGTACGAAGGGCTCTGCTGGCAACAATGAAAAAGATTACAACTTGGCTGTCTCGAATAAGATTGTGGCTTTGCTGAAGCAATATCCAGAGTTTCAAGTCGTTCCTGTCCGCACAACAGATGTGTTTTATGAACTGTCAGAGCGTGTTGCTTTTGCCAATGAGTTAGAAGCCGACTTGTTCTTGTCTATTCACGCCAACGCATTCCCGAAACCGACGGCTGCAGGAACAGAAACTTTCTATTATAATGAAAACAGTAAAGACTTTGCCCAAGTGGTACATAAACATTTGCGTGGGGCAACGCAGTTCCCGGATCGGGGCTTCAAGAAGAGTGGCTTTTATGTGATCAAAAACACGAAAATGCCAGCAGTGCTGACCGAAACTGGCTTCCTCTCCAATCCACAGGAGAACGCGCAGCTGACGAATCCGGCATTCCAAGATAAAATCGCGAAAGCCATTGTTGCGGCTATTCGTGAATACTACGAGTCTTATCAGTAAGGGGGCTTATCACGATGAAAAAAAGTCGAGTGATCTGGATGGCAGCGTTAGTAATGCTGCTTTTGGCCGGATGTGGGCAAAACGCGACAGAAACACCACAGCCAACCACACCAGTAGAACAGCCATCTGGTTCAAAAACTGATCCATCGACAACAGAGCCGACTCTGAAAAAGCAAATGGTCACCGTTTACTATTCGGATAATAATGTGATGGAGCTGCAAAAAGAAGAGCAAGAGATCACGTTTGCAGAAGATATCGAGAAGTACAAAAAGACACTTGCCCTGCTGGAGACGCCTGTAAAGCCAGACGTGCACATTCCACTGTGGAAAGACTTCAAGTACCATTCCATTACAATCGATAAAGGCACCTTGACGATTGATGCAGATAGCAAAAATCAGTTCAACATGGGTTCAAGTGGCGAGACGATGGCTATAGATGCGTTGAAGAATACCTTCTTTCAATTCTCGGAAGTAAAGGAGATAGTCTTCTTGGAGGATGGCAAGAAAGTAGAAACGCTGATGGGGCACGTAGATCTCTCCGAGCCACTGAAACGGGACAATTAATCATTACCATAAAGGCAGCACATCCTGTTAATCGGGATGTGCTGCTTTTTTCTCGTATAGTGGCTGTCGTGGGGAGAAGAATATTTCCAGTCTAAGCTCCAGGCTCCGTCCTGCTGGGGGTTGAGACTGTCCGCTCCGAAGCGATTAGCGGGGAAACGCAAAAGTGGTAGCCGCTTCGTCGCATAGGCACGTTGCGTTTCTTTTGCCCGCTAATCGCTTCTCCGCTCGGTAGGACTCCACAAGTCGCTACGTCTGGAAATATTCTTCTCTGTCGTGACTGTATACGTTCTTCAATTTTTTAAGGATTTAAAAACCTCGAATAGCACGGAAAGCTCGTAGAGGAAACAGGAGAAATAAGCGAAGATCTTTGGTACACCGACCGAGGCGTAATGCAAAAAGCGAAACACGTTCTTAGGCGTCCACCTCTGAAAAACATCCTGAAAGAACTACTTTGGACGCGGTTTCGCTTTTTGCATGGAGGCGGGCAGTGAATCCCACAGCGGGTGGGACAAGAAGCTGAGCGTTTTCTCCTGTTTCCTCCTCTCCCCAACAGCCGGACATAGTTTTCTTATGTTGTTGGCGTTTCTTCCCGATCCGTGAAGAGAAACTTGATGGCATATACCCCAAACAAGCCTACCAACGTATACACGATTCGACTTACGATAGACTCCGCTCCACCAAACAAGCTCGCGACCAAATCGAATTGAAACAACCCGATTAATCCCCAGTTCAGGGCACCGATGATAACAAAAAGCAAGGCCAAACGTTCCACATGGACACCCCCACCAAAAGAATAGGGACATTATTCCCATGCTTGCGTCGTTTTACAACAGGAATTCCGGGATCTTTAAGAAAGCTTTACATTCACAACATAATACGACAACATTCCCGCTGTATAGTTTGTACTTGTAAGAGAGAAAAAACAAACCGAACCTTTTAAGGAGGATTTTCATCCAATGAAAAAACTCAGCAAAATGTTTATTGCGCTGACATGTGTAGGGGCATTACTCGCGGGGTGCGGAAGCGGCAACACTGCGCAGACACAAACACCAGCACCAGCGCAACAACCAGCCCAGGAGCAAAGCAACTCTGGTTCGACAACAAAAACTTCCGGTGAACCTGTAACAGCAGTGGGTTCTACCGCTTTACAACCTCTGGTCGAGCAAGCGGCCAAGGACTTTATGGCAAAAAATGCAGGCGCACAAATCCAAGTACAAGGCGGAGGAAGCGGCACGGGCTTGAGCCAAGTAGCAAGCGGTGCAGCAACAATTGGTAACTCTGATATTTTTGCAGAAGAGAAAAAAGGCATTCCAGCAAACGAACTGGTAGACCATAAGGTAGCGGTTGTCGGTATGGCAGCAGCGGTAAGCCCGCAAGTAAAAGTGGACAACTTGTCCAAGCAACAATTGATCGACATCTTCACCGGAAAAATCACCAACTGGAAAGAAGTTGGCGGCGAAGATATGAAGATCACGCTGGTTAACCGTCCGAAATCTTCCGGAACTCGCGCGACATTCAGCAAATTCGCGTTGGATGGCAAAGAAGAAGCAGAAGGTATCACAGAGGATTCCTCCGGTACTGTTCGCAAAATCATTGCAGAAACACCAGGTGCAATTGGTTACTTGGCACTGTCCTACTTCAATGACACTGTAAAAGCTCTGAAATTGGATGGCGTGGAAGCAAACGCAGAAAACATTACAACGAACAAATATCCAGTATGGGCGTACGAGCATATGTACACCAAAGGTGAAGCAACTGGCGATGCAAAAGCATTCCTCGACTTCATCCTGACTGACGAAGTACAAAAGAAAACCGTTACAGAATTGGGCTTCCTGCCAATCACAGACATGAAAGTGGAACGTGATGCAGAAGGCAAAGTAACACAAAAATAAGCGTTATCGTCAACAGCAAAATAGAGGGGTAGGGGGGCCTTCCCCTCATTTTGCTTGCGTACAGTCGTTTTCTTTCCAGGAGGGAGAACATGAGCCATCGTACTGAAGGGGTAAATACAGAGCGTCAATCGATGATTGCGCAAAAAATGCTGACAACGAACAAGCGTCAAAAAACAGAGAATATTACTGGCAAAACCATCGCGATGATTTGTGCGGGTTTGCTCGTTATTGTCGTTCTATCGATCACCTATTTTATTGCTTCAAAAGGGCTGTCGACGTTCTTTGTCGATGGAGTAAGCTTCAAAGAATTTTTAACCCATGACAAATGGGACCCAGAAGGTGAACCCTCCGCGTATGGTGTGTTGCCCTTTATCCTCGGTTCGTTTTTCGTAACGGCATTGGCTGCTTTAATTGCCGCGCCACTCGGAATCGGCGCCGCTATTTTTATGACAGAAATCTTTCCTGGCTTCGGGAAAAAAGTATTGAAGCCGGTTATCGAGCTGTTGGTAGGTATTCCATCGGTGGTTTACGGTTATGTTGGACTAACTTTGCTTGTTCCATTTATTCGGGAACAATTTGATGTTCTTGGCTTCAGCTTATTGGCAGGGGGACTTGTTCTTGCCTTGATGATTTTGCCAACCATTACGAGTGTGGCAGCAGATGCTATCGAGGCTGTTCCGCAAGATTTGCGCAATGCTTCGCTCGCACTGGGTGCTACTCGCTGGCAAACCATTTGGAATGTCGTGTTGCATTCCGCGCTTCCTGGCTGTTTGACGGCCATTGTTTTGGGAATGTCCCGCGCTTTTGGAGAAGCTTTGGCTGTGCAGATGGTTATCGGTAACACAACGAAGCTGCCAGGCGGTTTGCTCGAACCGATCAGTACGCTCACTAGCGGTATCACATTGAACATGGGGAACACGATTCAAGGAACTCCGTATAACAATGCTCTCTGGTCAATGGCTTTGCTGCTCTTGGCGATGTCTTTCATCTTTATCGTGATTTTGCGCCTGTTGGGCAGAAAGAGGTTGGCAAAATAGATGAAAGCGAGACTGATGGACCGCGCTGCTACTGTTGTTTTGACACTGATTGCCGTACTGATTATCGGTACCTTGGTGGGACTATTGGGCTTCATTCTCTCGCAAGGTTGGCATAAGCTGAATCTCGACTTTTTGACCTCTCCGCCGGATATTGTCAATGCGGGTGGCGGGATTGGACCACAGCTTTTCAACTCGTTGTACTTGCTGGTCCTGACCATGCTGATCGCGTTGCCGCTCGGGATCGGAGCAGGCATTTATATGGCTGAATATGCGCCGGATAACAAGATTACACAGTTCATCCGCATGAGTATAGAAGTATTGTCTTCTCTTCCGTCTATCGTAGTTGGTTTGTTTGGATTGCTCGTGTTCGTAAATATGACTGGCTGGGGCTATACCCTGTTTGGTGGAGCACTTGCGCTGACGGTATTTAACCTGCCGCTCTTGGTTCGTGTAACAGAGGATGCACTGCGCAACGTACCACGCAGTCAAAAGGAAGCGAGTCTCGCGCTTGGTATTACCAAATGGCGTACCATCGTGTCAGTCATCCTTCCAGCAGCACTCCCAGGTATCATTACGGGTGCCATTTTGGCATCTGGTCGTGTATTTGGGGAAGCGGCTGCCTTGCTGTTTACGGCAGGGATGTCTTCACCGAATCTGGATTTCACCGACTTCTCGATGAACAGTACAACTTCACCTCTGAATCCGTTCCGTCCTGCCGAGACCTTGGCCGTGCATATTTGGAAGGTAAACAGCGAGGGGCTGACACCGGATGCACGTGATGTCGCAGATGGCGCGGCTGCTGTTCTGATTATTGCCGTCTTGCTCTTTAACCTTTCCGCTCGTTGGTTCGGGAATTGGGTTTACAAAAAGATGACGTCAGGATCAAACTAAGAAGAGGTAGGTGGCAGCCATGTCCGTACTGACCATGCAAGAAACGATCATTCAGACGAATAACGTGAATGTATACTACGGAGAGAAGCACGCCGTAAAAAATATATCAATGAATATTGAACGCAACTCCGTGACGGCCTTTATTGGCCCGTCCGGATGCGGGAAATCGACGCTTCTACGGAGCTTGAACCGGATGAATGATCTGGTTCCTTCTTGTCGAGTAGAGGGCTCCATTATTGTGGATGGTATCGACATTAACAACTCGCAAGTAAACATCGAGAGCCTGCGCCAAGTGGTAGGAATGGTTTTCCAACGAGCGAATCCATTTTTTAAATCGATTTATGAAAACATCGCATTTGCACCGCGTTTCCATGGGATGACCAATAAACGTGATTTGGACGAATTGGTTGAATCGAGCTTGCGAAAAGCAGCCCTTTGGGATGAGGTAAAAGATCGTCTTCGCGACTCAGCACTCTCCCTTTCTGGTGGACAGCAGCAAAGGCTTTGTATCGCGCGTGCAATTGCAATGCAGCCAACCATTTTGCTGTTGGACGAACCGGCTTCCGCTCTCGATCCGATCTCTACCATGAAAATCGAAGAACTGGTCATGCAGCTAAAAGATGAGTATACGATCGTAATCGTTACCCATAACCTCCATCAGGCAGCGCGAATTTCTGAGAAAACCGCCTTCTTCCTGATGGGTGAGCTGATCGAGATGGATGAGACAGGGAAAATCTTCACATCACCTGAAAACGAAAAAACCGAGGATTATATTAGCGGACGTTTTGGCTAAGAGAGAATAGAAAAAGCACAAGAAGCCCTCCCAAGCAAATCAGCT
The DNA here is from genome assembly GCF_022026395.1 of Brevibacillus brevis. Classification (NCBI taxonomy): domain Bacteria; kingdom Bacillati; phylum Bacillota; class Bacilli; order Caryophanales; family Paenibacillaceae; genus Brevibacillus; species Brevibacillus brevis. Next base: position 507,854 of record NZ_CP041767.1, read on the forward strand.
TGCAGGAGGGCTTCTTGTGCTATTGTTTTCAGGCTTTCCGCAAATATCGTGCATAAAAACCATAGTAGGAAATAAACAGACCCAAGAAAAAGAACGCGATGACAATGCCGTAGTCTTCGCTGGAAGCCTCATAACCTACAACAGCTTTTACACCATATTTGATAGCCATATAGATGAGGGCAAAAGCAAGTAAAAATCCATACCTGTACCATTTGCTTTGATGCTGCATGTTCTCGCTTTTGACCTTCATCCAGTATCGAACATAACCGACTATCAAGCCAACAAAAAATATCGCCACAAACAAGTAACGCAGATAGTGGCTTTGATCAAAGACCTTGATAAAGGTTACGAGGGACATTGCTAGCAGTACAAATAGGGCAATGACATAAAAGTGAATGGAACGCTTATCCAAGGTCCAGACATCCCCTTTCGTAGGATAGGTTTGTGAAAAGTTCCCATTCACTTTATGATATCATGAATTTTTCAAAGAAGGGGTTGTTTCTCCCGCTCGGAAAAATTTGATAGTTTGCTCCAGATCCTCCACGATTTCTGTCAGGCGCAGGGAGTCATCGAGAAATTGTTCCGATAAGGATAGGCTTTCTTGATTGGCAGCTACGGCCTGCTGTGTGCCTGAAACTACTTGCTGTGCAGAGGCGGACAGATTGTCTACCCGCTGCGAAATGGCTTGGCTCTGTATCGAGATTGTTCCTGTGAGCATTCTGATCGATTCAAATTGAGCAGTCAACGCTTCACTGAGCTGGATCGTATTGTGGAAGATAGAAGCGGCCTGGTGCAAGGTTTGAATGCCATTTACAGTAGCATGATCGGTCGTTTGCAAGCAGGCAGCTACGTGCTCCATTCGTTCTTCCCCTGATTCAATTACCTTTTGAATACGGGCCGATGCCTCTTCCGTCTGGTCGGACAGCAAGCGAATTTCGTCTGCTACGACGCTGAAGCCGATCCCAGCTTGTCCAGCCCTGGAAGCTTCGATTCGAGCATTAAAGGACAAAAGCTTGGTTCGCTTGGAGATGGCAGAAATCAGACCGAGCATTTCGTTGATGTCACTCATGCTTTCTCTCATGGAGGACATGGCATGCATAGAAGCCTTCATATCCTCCGAGATATTGTGCATATTTTCTTTTAGCAAATCAATGGAGGTTGCTGCTCTGGCATTTTGCTGACGTGATTCCCGGCTCTGTACAATTGCTTTTTCCATGGAGTCAGTGATCCGAGACATTTCTTGCGTGATGTCGGCCATCGTGGCGTGAATATCATCGATCTGCTCCTGCTGGTTGTCCATTTCTTGGGCCAGCCGCTCTGTTACGGATACGACTTCTGACTGCATGGCGTGAGAATGGCGGGAGCCTTTTCCGACATGATCGGCTACTTGTTTGACGTCTGAGATGACGTACTGGATTTTACCGATGATCGTCCGGATTTGTTCACTCATTCGATTGAAGCTGTCAGCCAGCTGGCGAATTTCATCATTACTTTGAACGTGCATGGTTTGCAGCAGATCCCCCTCGCTAAAGGCGGACATTTTTTGTTGTGCTTCCTTAATCGGCTTGATGATTCGGCGAACATACACATACAACATGAGTGCGAGTGCAGCAAGTCCGACGAGTGAGACGGCCAAAATAGTTAACTGAAGGCGGCGAACCTCTTGCTTTACCTCGGATACCGACTGTGCGACGATCACTCCCCATTTTAGGGAGGGGTCAAATTGATAGGCGGCAAATGAGTCCACCTCATTGATCCTGCTCGGCTCGTACCCAGATTGACCAGCGATGACGTTTTGTACGATGGCCAGCTCGGAGAGAAGAGGGCGCTGCAACGCGTAGGATTGATCAGGATGAGCGACCAGCTTGCCTTGTTGATCAACGATCATGGCATACCCGGTTTCGCCCAGTTTAATCTGCCCGATTGATTCGCTCAGCTTCGGAACAGAGACGAATGCCACGACGACGCCTACTGGCTCCTCATCTTCATTGCGCAAAGGGAGTGAGACGGCAATTTTGGGAAACTCCGTCTTGGAAAACTGGAAGACATCTGAGACAAAAACCCCCTGCTGCGGTTGGTTCAATGCCCCCTCATACCAGTCCATTTTTCGCGGATCGTAGGAACTGTCGAGGGGTGATCCCGGAAAGGTCAAATACTTTCCGTCCGTGGTGACGATTTGTAATTCGGAAATCGTAGGATTGCTGGTAGACAAATCTGTAAAAATGCCAAAGATCTGACTGTTCGTGATCTTGCTGTTTTTATAAGTGGAAGCAAATGATTGCAAGGCGGTCACGATGTCATACACCCTGCTATGTACCTTCTGTAGAGCTGCACCTGATGCTTCGTGTAATTGCTGCTTTGTTTTTTCATTGAGTGTGGCTTCGGATTGATAGCTGATGAAGAAAGCGGCAATTGCCATCATGCAGACAACCATGCCCATGATGCCTGCGAACAGCCTGGTGAAAATTGAACGATAATGAAACGACGAGTGACCCCATAGTTTTTTTATGTCTAGCATTAATTGTTCTCCCCTTATCAAAACGTTCAGCTTTATTGTAGGGGGTACCTAGAGGAGCGTATATGCTTTGCCAGCAAGATTTACCATAAATTAATGTAAGATGACCTATGTAAAAAGTCCTAAAACGAAATCTTTAACGAAACTTAATAAACTTCACACGGAAACCTAACATTGGTGCGCTATAGTGGGGAAGTAAAAAGACGTAACAACCACGAAGGAGCGAAGACCGTATGAGCGTTATTTCGGTGAGAGAGTTGAATCTCTTCTACGGTAATAAGCAAGCCCTCTATCATATAAATCTGGATGTAGAGTCTGATTCCATTACAGCCTTAATTGGTCCGTCTGGCTGTGGTAAATCTACATTTTTACGGACGTTGAACCGAATGAACGACTCTGTACCGAACACCAAAATTACGGGAACGGTAAAAGTCTTCGACGAGGATATTTATAGCTCCCGTGTAGAAGTTGAGCGACTTCGCAAAAATATCGGCATGGTGTTTCAGCATCCGAATCCATTTCCGAAAAGCATCTATGACAACATCACGTACGGGCCGAGACTACACGGCATGAATGATCGTAACAAGCTGGACGAGTTGGTAGAGACAAGCCTCAAGGCAGCAGCCCTTTGGGATGAAGTGAAGGATGTACTGAAAAAGCCAGCAACAGGGCTTTCCGGTGGACAGCAGCAACGCCTCTGTATCGCACGGGCACTCGCTGTTCAGCCACAGATCATTTTGATGGATGAGCCAACCTCTGCATTAGACCCGATTTCGACAGCCAAAATCGAAGAACTGTTGGAAGAGCTGAAGAACCGTTATACGATTGTAATCGTGACACACAACATGCAGCAGGCAGCACGTATTTCCGATAAGACTGCGTTTTTCTTGAATGGAGAGCTAGTCGAGTTTGACAGCACCCCGACGATCTTCCAAAATCCTCGTGACAAAAGAACAGAGGATTACATTACCGGACGTTTCGGATAATTCAATAGGCATGATGGTAAAAGAGCGGACTTTTCGAGGTCCGCTCTTTTTGATTTCCAAACGTTTATAAATGCAACCCAAACCTCTTTAACTCAATGAAAATACCTTCCAATCGTTTCCCTTTCTCCGTTAACGTATATTCCACACGCGGAGGGACTTCCGGAAACACCTTCCTTTCCAATATGCCGTGCTCTTCCAATTCCTTAAGTCTAAGCGACAGTGTTTTTGGACTAATCCCATCCATGGATTTCAGCAGGTCGCTGAAACGCAGCGTTCCTTCGATAAGCAGATCCCGAATGATTAAAAAGGTCCATTTGGTCCCGATTACGTCAAGCGTTTTGGCAATGGGGCAAGGTTGGCCTGGGGTTCCTTTGTTCAGTTCGATTGGTTCAAGAACGTTCATCGGAATATCCTCCAAAAAAATAGTAGGGTTTTTTGGCTATTATAGCGCAATAGTATCTTTTCGGAAACTATATGAATTTAATATCACTACTTCCATAAATGAAGTTACTGTCGTTACAATAGCAATGTGAACCGATACTTCCACTCTAAATAAGGAGTTGATTGGAACAATATGATTCCACGCACAAAAAGAATGAGTTCGATAGCTGGTATTGCTGTCATCTTCGGGACGATGCTGTTCACAACAGCATGCGCTACTGATTCGAAAACGTCTGCTTATGATAATCAAACGGCTGTGTTGTCCGCCAAGACAGACGTACAACTATTGAAGGATCTTCCACAACCCGTTTCGATGACGATTGATTCCTCGTTGGATTCAACGAAAGCTACTGAAATGGTACAGGCCGCTCAACGTTTCTACGGATTCTGGAACACGGGGAATGAGGAACTTATTTCACAAACCGTTTCTCCAAGTTTCATTGATAACACGTTGCCGAAAGGAAGGCCTCAAGGTCCGGATGGCTTGTTATTTGCTTCTCGCAACTTCCGTAAAGCAGTTCCCGACTTGCAATGCAAAATTGAGGATTTACTGGTAGTGGGGGACAAGGTGACAGCTCGTCTTTCTTTTACGGGTACGAGCAAAGGCGAGTTTATGGGAAAACCTCTGACCGGGAAGCCCATTCAATTTATGGCAATCGATGTTTTGCGCATCAAGGATGGGAAGCTTGTTGAAGACTGGCACCTGGAAGACAATTTAACCTTTATGCAACAAATTGGTGTCGTAGCGGAAAATTGAACGAACTAACGTAAAGGAGATGTTAAAAATGAAAAAAATCCTTATCATCAATGGTCACCAAAAATATGGCTCATCGGAGGGGAAACTGAACCAAACCTTGATGGATCATATGGTGAGTCTGCTCGAAAAAGAGAACGATGTACGAACTACCATTATTCAAAACGGATACAAAGTCGAAGAAGAGCACCAGAAATTTCTCTGGGCAGATATGGTCATTTATCAAACACCCATCTACTGGTTCAGTGTCCCTGGGTTAATGAAAACATATATGGATGAAGTATATGCGTACGGTTTGTTTTTCAAGGGGGCTAATCAATACGGTAGAGGTGGTTTATTAACCGACAAAAAATATATGTTCTCGACGACTTGGAATGCCCCAGAAAAAGCATTTAACGATCCGACCCAATTTTTTAAAGGGGAAAGCCTGGAGGATGCAATCAGTCATTTGCACCGCGTACAGGAATTTTTAGGCATGCAACCTGTAAAGAGCTTTGCTTGCTATGATGTCATCAAAAATCCGCAGATCGACCGATTTGTATCCGAACTCGAGGCGCATCTCAAACAGGTATTGAGCTTCTAATGAAAATCTCACAGTAAAGGGGAAAGATCCTATCATGTTGCACAATCAAAAGATAGTCATCATCGGCGGAAGCTCCGGAATTGGTTTGGAGACAGCCAAACAGGCAGTAGCGCTAGGAGCAGAAGTGATCATTGCCAGCCGCTCCGAAGATAAATTGCAGAAGGCAAAAGAGAGTCTTGGCTCCAAAGCCTCGGCGTATACGTTAGATACCACCGATGAGGAGCAGGTTCAGGCCTTTTTTGAAAAAGTAGGTACGTTTGATCATCTGGTCGTCAGCGCAGCGGAAACATCAGGTGGTTCATTCCTTCAAACGGATACAGCCCAAGCGCGGAAGCTGTTCGACAACAAATTTTGGGGTCAATACTTCGCGGCGAAGTACGGAGCGCCGAAGATTTCAACAAACGGTTCCATCACCTTATTCTCCGGGGTTGTCGCCTACAAAGCGATGATTGGTTCTTCTGCCCTTGGCGCAGTCAATGCGGCGGTTTCGAATCTGGGGCAAACCCTCGCCTTGGAACTGGCACCAATCCGAGTGAATATCGTTTCACCTGGCATTATTGATACGCCATCACGGAGTAAAATGCCTGAAGATGTGCGCGAAAATTTCTATGCAACATTGGCAGACAAACTCCCTGTGAAGAGAGTTGGACAAGCGAAAGACGTCGCACAAAGCGTACTATACCTGCTCCAAAATAGTTTTGTTACCGGAACTGTACTTCATGTAGAAGGTGGCCACATTTTACTTTAAAGGATTCCATTACTTGACGTTTCAGATCATTTCAATTTGTAGTATGGTAGGAGAGCGGACTTTTTGAGGTCCGTTCTTTTTTGCTTTTGGAAAGGAGATACATGCGATGGTTTGGATTTCATTCTTCCTTTTTCTAATTACGTTGACATTGGTTATCTGGCAACCGCGGGGGTTGTCGATTGGTTATCCGGCTGTCGGTGGAGCACTGTTGGCCTTGGCGATTGGGGTAGTCACGATCGGTGATGTTGCAGAGGTAACCTCCATTGTTTGGAATGCGACACTCGCGCTAATTGGGATTATCATCATCTCGCTCGTATTGGACGAAGTCGGTTTTTTTGAATGGGCTGCGCTCCATATGGCCCGTTTTGCCAAAGGGAATGGGCGGTTGATGTTCGTTTATGTGATCCTGCTTGGTTCACTCGTATCCGCTTTGTTTACGAATGATGGGGCAGCCCTAATCCTGACGCCGATTGTGTTGGCACAGGTGAGGGCACTAAAGCTGGATGGGAAAACAGTTTTGGCATTTGTCATGGCCAGCGGGTTCATTGCAGATACGAGCTCTTTGCCCTTTGTGATTAGCAATCTGGTGAATATTGTTTCTGCTGACTATTTTGATATTGGCTTTGCTGCGTATGCGGCCAAAATGATCATTCCGACTTTGTTTTCGATTGGTGGAAGCCTGCTGGTTTTGTACCTATATTTTCGCAAAAGCATCCCAGCGCAGATTGACCTTTCCCATCTGAAAAATCCGGAGGAAGCGATTCGCGACCACAGAATGTTTCGCCTGGCGTGGCCGATTCTTGCGGTCTTGTTGATTGGTTTTTTTATTAGCGAGTCCATCCATACGCCCGTTTCTATCATCATTGCAGGGGCAGCCATCATTTTTTGTCTGGCTGCAAGAAAAAGTGAAGCGATCGCCATGCGGCGGATTATGAAAGAAGCACCGTGGGTAGTCGTTGTTTTTTCGATTGGCATGTATGTCGTGGTGTGGGGGCTGCACAACGCGAAATTGACTGACTTGGTCAAAGACGCCTTGGATTGGTTCATGGCGCATGGTTTATTGGCAACGACATTGGGAACAGGCTTTCTGGCTGCTGCTATTTCCTCTGTCATGAACAACCTACCGACAGTCATCTTTAACGCGTTGGCAATTGCAGGGACACAAGCAGATGGAGTGTTGCGGGAAGCAATGATCTACGCGAATGTGATCGGAAGCGATTTGGGGCCGAAAATGACGCCGATCGGATCGCTTGCGACCTTGCTCTGGTTGCACGTCTTGAGACGCAAAGACGTGACGATTACGTGGGGGCAGTATTTTCGGACGGGGGTTATTTTGACCGTACCGACATTGTTGTTCACCTTGCTCGGTTTGTATTTGACATTGGTTTATTTTTCATAGGGAATGAAAAGCCTGCTGGCTAGTAGCAGGCTTTTTTCTATTCATCATGCTACTTGTAGTGAAATAGGCAGAATAGGACCTGACAAGGACGGAAAAAATAGGCGCAATGTACGTAAAAAGGAGGATGTTTCCATGTGGCATGGCTGGCCGATCGAACGCGTACTGATACTTTTTGCTGGGTTGGCGTTCGCCCTGATTGCGGTTCAGGTCACACTTTTTCACTCTAGACAAAACTTCCGCCATTGGGCAATGTGGATTCCCGTGCTTGAGCTCCCTGTATTTGCGGTTACTGCTATTGTTTTATCGTTTGTGAATGCGGGGTGGCTGCGTTGGGTGTTTGCCTTGATGATGGTAGTCGGCATGGTTGGTGGTTTGTACGGGGCCTATTTGCATACGGTCGGGGTTGGGCAGCGTGTGGGAGGTTATTCACAAGGTCAAAATTTTCTCGTCGGTCCTCCTGTGATTCTTCCTTTACTGATCACGGCCATGTCTGCATTGGGGCTTCTTGCGCTGTTTTGGTAAAAATCGTTTTCAAAGGGGTGAGAGGACATGGAAAAGCCTAAACGTTACCCATCCTATGATGTTTGGGACCAGCATACAGAGTGGGATGCTCACACCAGGAAAGTGGTAGGCGCCAGACGAATGCCCGCGATTGCCAATCAATTTTTTACGAAGCCTGAATCCTTGCTCTTGCAGACAGTCGTAGGCGTATTGGTCAATGATCACCGTTTGGAAGTGCTGACCTATGTGGTGGAGCATCTGGATAATACGACGGCTAGTAATATCGGCGAATCACAGCGAAAGGTCGGAATTCCCCCCAAAAAAGAGTTCTATCGCTCGGGCTTGAAAGGGATTGATGCGGAGAGTCATGCCGCTTATGGAACTGATTTTGTTGCGTTGAAGCTAGACCAGCAAGAAGCCGTTCTTCAGCGCGTTGCGAATGGGGGCATTCAAAACCTGGAGGCGTGGAAAGACTTTGCTCCAGCAGATTTTTTCAAGCGGTTGCTGCATGACACAGTCAGTGCTTACTATTCACATCCGTTAGTTTGGTCGGATATCGGCTATGGCGGACCCGCTTATCCGCGTGGCTATGTACGGGTGGAAAAAGGATTGACGGACCCATGGGAGGCGAAAACAAATGACGAGTCATGACCATCATACGATTACTCATCGCCCCACTCCTGTGGATCAAAGAAAATACGCCAATGACGCAGATGTATGCATCGTAGGTGCTGGAGCGGCAGGTGGCGTGCTGGCTTATGAGCTGGCAAAGGCCGGGTTGCGCGTTGTCGTACTGGAAGCAGGGCCGTTTTGGGACCCACAACACGATTTTGCCAGTGATGAGCTGTCGATGCGGAGATTGGCTTGGCAGGAAACGAGGCTGGTAGCAGGCAAAGACCCACTGCGTTTGGGACATAACAACTCAGGACGGGGAATTGGGGGAGGCACCGTGCATTTTACGGGGGTGTTCCTGCGTTTCCACGAGAGTGATTTTAAGACAAAGACCGTAGACGGCGTAGGGGAGGACTGGCCGATTACGTATCAGGATCTTGCCCCGTATTACGACAAGATCGAACGGGAGATTGCGGTCTCAGGTCCCAATCATTTTCCATGGGGTTCCTTTCAAGGCCCGTATCCTTACCCCGTTCGGGAGCCAATCAGTGCCAATGCCCAACTGTTCCGGGAAGGGTGCGAGAAGCTGGGGATCGAGAGTGTGGTTGCGCCTCTGGCGATTTTATCGGGTCCTTTTGATGGACGTCCTCCCTGTATCAATCGTGGCTTTTGCAATCAAGGGTGCATGCCGAATGCCAAGTACAGCGGGTTGATTCATCATATCCCCAAAGCGATAGCGGAGGGGGCAGAGGTACTGTCCGACTGCATGGTGACGGAAATTTTGATGGCAGGCGACCGGGTCAGCGGTGTGTTGTTTAACCATAATGGCTTGACGCACAAGCAGATGGCTCGTGTCGTCATTTTGGCCGGGTTTGTGGTGGAGACTCCCCGATTGTTGCTCAGTTCAGCGAATGCACAGTTTCCGCAAGGGCTGGCGAATTCGAGCGGATGGGTAGGAAAAGCAATTATGCCCCACTCCAGCCATGATGTATACGGACGGCTTCCGGAGGAGGTGCGATTGTATAAGGGAACACCTGTCCTTGCCTTGACCCAGCATTTTTACGAGACAGACCGGGAACGAGGGTTTGCCCGCGGATATACATTGAGTGCACACGGGTCACGTCCGGTCGCGATGGCGACTGCCATTGCTGCCGAGAGGGAAGATGGCTCGTATTTATGGGGAAAACAGCTTCGTGAGACCATGCTGGATTACAATATGTATGCGCGGATCACCTTGGTAGGGGAAGTGCTGCCTCATCCTGATAACAGAGTGACGCTTTCAGGTGAAAAAGATGAATACGGAATGCCGATTCCTACGGTGACGTTCAGTTATCAGGAGAACGACAAGCAGCTATACAAGCATGCCATTGGGCAAATGAACCGGATTATACAAGCGATGGGGGGGCAGCCAGAGCATGTGGTATCTGATACCGCTCATCTCATGGGGGGATGCCGGATGGGGAATGACAAGGAAACTTCTGTTGTGAATGAATACGGGCAGTCACATGACATACCCAATCTTTTCATAGCAGGCGCTTCTACTTTTGTCACCTCGAGTGGAAGCAACCCGACAAATACAGTCATGGCGCTGGCTGCGCGCACTGCAGACAAGATCATTGAGGCGATGAAAAAGCAGGATGTATAAGCAGGGTTCACATAACTTTTGCGTTCTATCTTCCCCATCATATAAGCCATATAGTATACTGATAAACAGATATGTAAGGCAAAGGTGGGTATCCTTATGGAAATGGATTTGATGCAGGTACTGTTTTTGTCAGAGACTTATAAGCTACTTGGTGACAAGACGCGCTTGACGATCATGGCTCTCCTGCAAGTACAGTCCTTATGTGTCCGTGATCTCGTGGAAATTTTGCAAACTTCCCAGCCTTCTGTTTCCCAGCACTTGGCTAAGTTGAAAACACATGGTTTGGTCAAAGAGCGTAGGAAAGGACCATGGGTTTATTACTCCGTTAATACGGAATGCAGTCCTGAAGTGAAGCAAATTTTGTCTAACTTGCCGGACATGTCGCCAGTAGTCAAACAAAAATCAGTTGCAAGTGAACCTTCATTTGGCTGATCAGTCGTAAAAAGCGTTGGATCAATTGAGATCCAACGCTTTTTTTAGTTCTTCCTTGTCAAATCCATGGATGACAATTTGCTCGCCGTTTTCCTTTTCAATGTGGGTTACAGGTGTCATGCTGGCGCCTAACTGAATAGCTTCCTGGAAAAACGCCTCGTTTTGACGAATGTCTCTGTCTTCGAAAGCAATGTTGTTGGAAGTCAGCCACATTTTTTCTTCCTGACAAGGACCGCAAGTGACTTGGGTATAGATAATAACCTTGTGAGCCATACAGAATTGCCCCTTTCAAAAGCAGAGAGTAAAAGCCTTGCTCCTTCCAATATGAATGATCGGTCGAGACAAAGCAAGTAAACAACAGCATGATTTGGAAAAATGAGGATGGATACGCACATAGGGGGCTGTACAAATTATATTCAGTGACGTCGAGGAGGTGAATGTTAACGATGCCTAAACAAAACAGAGGTATGGGCCAAGCGAACCAAGCTAGCCAAGCAGCAAACACTGCGACTGAATTCGCAAGTGAAACAAACGCAGCAGAGGTTCGTCGTCAGAACCAACAATCTGCACAGCGCGCTGCTTCCCAAGGTACTGCGACTGAATTCGCAAGTGAGACAAATGTTGCAGAAGTTCGCCGTCAAAACCAACAATCGGCTGCACAACAATCTTCTGGCCAAGTTACTGAGTAGGAGCCAGCGGACAGAGCCCTCGCAATTTGCGGGGGTTTTATTTTTTTCGTAAAGTCTATGCATGGAATGTGGTTTCTATCCTCGCACTTGCAAAAGCGTAGAAGTGGATGATACTGTGATTCGTAAATCAGCCCACTAGGAGGCAAGTGCTCATGATCATTGGAACAGGTGTAGACATTGTGGAAATAGAGCGCATCGCTACTTTGATAAAAAGACAAGAGAGTGCAATCAAACGCTTTTTAACCACAGATGAACAACAGCTCCTACAGGGAAAAGCAGAGACGAGACAGGCGGAAATGGTTGCAGGCAGATTTGCTGCCAAGGAAGCGGGAGCAAAGGCTCTGGGCACAGGCATTGGTGCTGTGCTCAGTTTTTTGGATATGGAAATCCTCCCGAATGATTCGGGCAAGCCCGTCATGACCATCAAGAACGAGGTGTACAGCAAGCTTGATCTTGACCCCGCTCGCGTTCATATTCATGTGAGCATTTCGCATAGCCAGACGCATGCGATTGCCCAAGTCATTGTAGAAGAACGATAGATGTTTGAAAAAACCGATTAACTTGTCTGCATATTGGGACGAGGATGGACATACATTTATATCGCGTAGATCAGGAGGGACTACCTGCTCTTACACAGGAAGGCTAAGTCTGTAGCCGATCCAAGCGATATATCGCCAACTTCGTAACCATTCGCAACTATTGACACGATGTGCGCTGCATGGGCGAGAGACTGACAGATTTCCCAGGAAATAGACAGGGATGCCCTTCTTTGTCGAAAATATTGACAAGGAGGAGTTCATTGAATGAAACGGGTAGCTTTACCACTGGTGTTATTGTTGGTTTTCACCCTGTTCCTCGGCGGTTGTTTCGGTCAGAAAACACCAGAAGATGTGGTGAGCGACCTGAACGGTGCACTGGGAAAAATGACTGGGTACAAGTCTCAGGCAGTTTTGACCATGCAGACAGGCTCTACCCCCATGGAGTACGATGTTCAGGTCTGGTATGAAAAGCCAACCAATTATCGGGTAGCTCTTACCTCAAAACAGCGTGGCATTACACAAATCATCTTGCGAAACAATGAAGGAGTCTTTGTACTGACCCCGCATCTGAACAAGAGCTTCCGCTTCCAAAGTGGCTGGCCTGAGAACAACGGACCGTTATATTTATACGAAACGCTGGCCAAGAGCATTATCGATGACACGGAGCGCCAAATGAGGATGGAAGAAAAACAGTATGTATTCGAAGTGAAAGCGAACTACAGCGGCAATCGTTCTTTGACCAAGCAAAAAATTTGGCTGACAGAAGATTTCAAACCGACGCACGCCGAAATTATGGATGCTAGCATGAATCCGCTCGTACGAATTGATTTCACTGATTTTTCGTTCAACCCTATGTTTGACAAAGACGCCTTTGACAAAGAGCGCAACATGACAACAAGCTCGTTGACAACAATCCCAACAATGGCACCAACAAATGGACAGGTCGTGAAACAACCGAACAGCCAATTCGGTGTCATCGTCCCTACGTATATGCCAGAAGGGGTTACGCAAGGAGATATCGAGCCCGTCACCCGTGATGGAGAGAGAAAGGTTATCCTGACCTACAAAGGAACCTACAACTACAAGGTAATCGAAGGGCGCCCGACGGCAGCATCTGTGTCGTATGAGCAAGGTATGCCTGTGAACCTCGGTTTTACGGTTGGTGTGCTTGCGCAGACAGGTGAAAATCAGCGACTTCTGACGTGGGAGCTCGACGGCATCGAATATACAATCGCTGGGGATCTCCCTGAGGAAGAAATGGTGAATGTCGCACAGTCGACATATGGTCTCAGCGCGAAATAAAAGCATGGGAGAGGGGACGGTGAATACCGTCCTCTTTTGTTTTTGCTTTAGAATGTAGCTGCTGTGGAGGGGAAGAAGCGCATTTCCAGTCTACGCTTCGGCCTACGCCCTGCAAGGGGTTAGACTGTCCGCTCCGGATTGAATGTCGGGAGCGCTTCAAACGTAGAAGTTTCGATGAAGTAGTTCATAAGTGAAGCTGAAATTCCCCGACATTCAATCCTACGCTCAGGTGGGCTCCAGAGGCGCTTGGACTGGAAATGCACTTCTTCCCAAGCAACTTTGTTCTACTATTTTAGAAACTCCCCCTGTTGATACATAAAGGAGAATCTTCCTAAGTTTTAAAGAAGCGATGAATCCAAAAAGCTGGCGAAAAGAAAAAGCACAGGGCTCGCAGACCTTGACAACGCCTACCCAGTCGGAACTTCAAAAAGAGGACCACGCTTGTCGAACACTTCTTCCTTGAGAAGCTTCCGCCCGTAGGGTGGCTTTGGCTCGACGGTCCTCTTTTTTGGAAGTGGAGACGGACAGTCAATCACCCTCGCTGGCGTGTCAGAGTCGAAGAGAACTGTGCTTTTTCTTTTCCTCCACCATGTTGACTCAAACCAAAATGCCCTTCATAGTTTTCTACGATTTTCCCTCAAGTTTTCCTTTTTTCTCAAACGGGAATCTAAAAATACCCATGTACACTTGGTCTTGTACCAAAGAACAAGCACACTACACGAGCAAAGACGAAAGGGTTGAGTGTACATGTTTAGCAAAACGAAAATGGGAATGCTGATGGGAACGATGGCAGTGGTTCTGAGTTTGGGTAGCATAGGCGGAGCAATGGCAGCCGATTCAGCAAAACCAACTTCATTGAATAAACCTGCAGAAGTAAAATTCAAAACGGGCAAGATGGGCCACCACGGTGGTGTGGGCCTCAAAGAAAATACAGAGCTTCTCTCTCTGTTGAAGCTGGATGCCGACAATCTGAAAGAAGAGCTTCAAGCAGGGAAAACACTCGCAGCAATTGCACAAGCCCAAGGAGTTGACTCCGCTGATGTCGTGGCACTTCTGGTTGACCAGCAAGAGGCCAAACTGAAGGAAGCAGTAGCAGCAGGCAAGCTGACTCAGGAGCAGGCAGATAAGCTGTCTGAAAATCTGAGCGATCGCGTAAAAGAGCAAGTAGAAAACGCGAAACCGGATAAAGGCTTTGGCAGAGGAGGCTTCATCGGTGGCTTCGAGAAAAACGAAGAACTGCTGACCCTCTTGAAGCTGGATGCCGATAAACTCCAAGAAGAGCTGAAAACGGACAAATCGCTGGCTGCCATCGCAGAGGCGCAAGGCGTCTCCGTGGATGATCTGGTAGCCCTGTTGGTAAAACAACAGGAAACCAAGCTGAAAGAGGCGGTAGCAGCAGGCAAGCTCACCCAGGAGCAAGCCGACAAGATGAATGAAAATGCGAGCGAACGGGTTAAAGAAATGGTGCAAAACACGCATCACGGACGCGGACCGGGTAAAGGAATGGGCTTCGAGAAAAACGAAGAACTGTTGTCCCTCTTGAAGCTGGACGCCGATAAACTCCAAGAAGAGCTGAAAGCAGACAAATCGCTGGCTGCCATCGCAGAGGCGCAAGGCGTATCCGTGGATGATCTGGTGGCTCTGTTGGTGAAACAACAGGAAACCAAGCTGAAAGAGGCGGTAACCGCCGGGAAGCTGACGCAGGAACAGGCCGACAAAATGAATGAGAATGCGAGCGAACGGGTAAAAGAAATGGTGCAAAACACGCATCACGGACGCGGACCGGGTAAAGGAATGGGCATTGAAAAAAATGAAGAACTGCTGTCCCTCCTCAAGCTGGATGCAGACAAGCTGAAGGAAGAGCAAAAAGCAGGAAAATCGTTGGCGACCATTGCCAAGGAGCAGGGCGTAGAAGTGGATGACGTCATCGAGCTCTTGGTAGGTCAGCACGAAGCCAAGCTAAAAGAAGCAGTAGAGGCAGGCAAGCTCACACAGGAGCAAGCAGATAAGCGCAGCGAGGAATTGACAGCGATCGTGCAAAAAATGGTGGATGGCAGCTTTGAAAAAGTCGTTTTCCCAAGACATGAAAAAGAGGAAAAAGACCAGGAGAAAACCATGTAGAAAAGTCAGCAGGTGGGAGCGAATCCCATCTGCTTTTCTATTTTCCTGGGATTGGTCGATGAGGGCCGATTTGTACACAAAAACCAACGTGTGAATGAGGTGAAAGGACAATCCGCGAATTGACACACAGCGGGAAAACACGATACATTCAGAGTAACTTATTGAATGAGGTGGCATGCTTTACATGAAGAAACCGTCTAACGAAGTTTTGTACCAGGAAGCATCGACCTACAAAGACATGCTCCTGCGAAAAAGCTGGAAAATGCGCATTAACGAGACTGTCATGTTTGTGCTGGGGATGATGATTCTCTCTCAATTTTTCCCGACCAATGACACGAGATTCAAAGTGCTTGTTTTTGCCATTGCCATTGCTGTTGTTGGATTGTCTCCGTTTCTGTACAAATCGGTATTGCGTCCGGTGTACAAGCTGACCAAGACCCACCTGATTATCTCTATGTCAGGACAGGAAAAGAGCTACCCGCTGTCTGAAGTCGAGCAAATTTATGAAGGCCGTCATTTTTATCGTGTAGGCGGCAAAAAGGAATCACTGATGGTTTCCAGGCAATTTCTCAGTCATTTAAATGAACGCTTGTTTTACTATAAAAAAGGGAACAAGAGGAGATAGGAATGAAATCGTTTTGTCGTGACACTTGGGTAGAGGTTGATTTGGATGCCATCCGGGCGAACCTCGAGACATTCAAACGTCATTTGCCAGAAAAAACAGGTATTATGGCTGTTGTGAAAGCAGACGGGTATGGTCATGGTGCTGTCCATGTTGGAAAAGAAGCGTTGGCGAGCGGTGCAGATTCACTTGCAGTCGCATTGCTCGATGAAGCGCTTATTTTGCGGAGGGCAGGGATCACAGCGCCGATTTTAGTGTTGGGATACACACCTGTTGAATCCATTGTCACTGCAAGCGAGCTGGAAGTGGAGTTAACTGCTTACAGCGTCGAATGGATCACGGAAGCGAACGACATTCTTCAGAAAAATGATGACAAGCCGGTCGGGATTCATGTGAAGACCGATACAGGCATGGGACGTTTGGGCGTCCGGACAAAAGAAGATTTGCTTGCGGTTGTAGATGCCCTTGAAGAATGCTCAAAGCTTGAGTGGACAGGCATTTTTACGCATTTTGCCTGCGCGGATGAACCAGATACAACCCATGTGCGACGACAACACGACTTGTTTCAATCCTTTTTGCAAGTACTGCGTGAAGCAAATAAAACATTGCCGACCGTTCATTGCTGCAATACGGCTGCGGCTATCGCATTTCCCGATTGGGGGTATGATACGATTCGTTTAGGCATAGGTTTATACGGATTGTATCCTTCTTTGTACATGAAAGAACGTGCGGATGTCATTCTTGCCCCCGCCCTGGCACTCAAGACCAGAATTGCCCACGTCAAGAAGGCAGATGAGCTATTCACGGTCAGCTATGGTGCTACGTATGCAGCAAAGCCTGACGAGTGGATCGCAACGCTGCCGATCGGATACGCAGATGGCTATTCTCGCCTTTTGTCCAACCGCGGTGAGGTGTTGTACAATGGATCGCGCTACCCGATTGCAGGCAGAGTTTGCATGGACCAAATGATGGTCAGCCTGAATTCGACAGAAGCAGCGGTCAATGATGAGGTCGTCTTGTATGGCAAGCAGGGGGACGAGGAAATCTCCTTGGATGAAATTGCCTATTTGCTGGGAACAATCAATTACGAGGTGCCTTGTATGCTGAATTATCGAATTCCGCGCCTCTATTTACGCGACCAGAAAGTAACGGACGTCTTTCACCCATTAACGATGAAGCACTCGTCTTCGTGAAAATGTAAATAACTAGCAAGGAAATTCAGCAGGAATTTTCCCGTGGAACACGAATACTAGTTAAGCGAAAAAGCTGGCTTTTTTGGGTAAACGAAGTCTTCACCTGCACCTTTGGATTGTTTACACTCACGTTTTTTCACCGAAAAAGCGCACAGTAGGTATATTTTTGCAATGGATTCGACATAATGGTATTGTTCATATTGGCTGTTCTTTCTAGAACCAGCATAGCGGATGGAAGTTACGGTCATGGTTGGAGGTGGATTTGTCTTGTCGAAGTCAAACACGAAACGCATCATGATCAGCTTGCCACAACACTTGCTTCAGGAAGTGGATGGCGTTATTCAAAAGGAAAAATCCAATCGCAGCGAGTTTATTCGCCAAGCGATGCATTTGTATTTGAAAGAGCGAAAAAAACGCACAATCCGTGAGACCATGCAAAAAGGGTACATGGAGATGGCGAAGATCAATCTGAATATGGCATCGGAGGCTTTTGGCGCTGAAGAAGAGGCTGACCATACTCTTGTCCGCTTAGTTAGCGGGGTGTGACTGGTGATTGTCAAACGTGGCGATGTGTTTTTCGCGGACCTGTCCCCGGTCGTTGGCTCTGAGCAAGGAGGCGTACGGCCTGTTTTAGTCATTCAAAACGACATTGGAAATCGATTTAGTCCGACGGTCATCGTCGCTGCCATTACGGCGCAGATTCAAAAGGCGAAGCTGCCTACGCATGTGGAAATTGACGCAAAAACTTATGGATTTGATCGTGACTCCGTTATTCTGTTGGAACAAATACGAACCATTGACAAACAACGTCTCACTGATAAAATTACGCATCTCGATGACGAGATGATGGATCGGGTTAATGAATCCTTGCAAATCAGTTTAGGACTCATTGATTTTTAACGTGTGAAAAAAGATCAGACCATTTGATAGGAAAAGCCACTTGAGTGAAGCAAGTGGTTTTTTGCTGTCAAATTTGCAGGGATTTCGCAGGTACACATCGAACTGTTCGAAAAGAGAATATCAGACAAAATGTGACACAATATGATTTATTTTTCGAGGTAGAGAAAAAACTCATTTCTACCTACCAAGCGAGGCGGAAGGGGTTTTTTTGGTTGTGGCAGACTATTCTCCTGAGACAATCAATATAGAACAAGAATCAGACATCGTGACGGCGCGACAAGTGGGGCGAAATATGTCGAAGTCGTTTGGCTTTGGCACGATCACGCAGTCCCGCATCGCTACGTCAATCTCTGAATTAGCTCGCAACATTTATTTGTATGCGGGTACGGGGACGATCACCATTTCGCCGATTGAGCGCGAAGGAGTGATCGGCCTGCAAATAATAGCACATGACAGCGGTCCAGGGATTCCTGATATCCGCCAGGCATTAGATGATGGCTATTCGACTTCGGGTGCCCTCGGGGCCGGATTGCCGGGTGTCAGGCGCATGATGGATGAATTTGAGATCCACAGTACCCTGGGAGAAGGGACGCGTGTCGTTGTTGTGAAGTGGAGCGATTAAGCAAAGGAGGAATGAGATAGATGGTAACCCGGAGCTTCCAGGAAGAGTATGTCAAAATTCTTCGGGATTACCTGAGTGCTCAAGGGGAGGACCAGCTTTATGGAGCCCAGCAGTTGGGCAAATGGATGCTTTCTCAAGATATTTCACCAGAAGAAATAACTGATTTGCATGCGCAAGCGCTTGAGCAGCTTGGGGAAGTGCCAGAGTTTGTGCGCTCCTCCTTCTCCATTTTGACAGAGGTCATGATTGAATATGGGAACGAGCACCGATCCGTAAATAGCTGGCGGAATCGGCATCAACAGATGGAATCAGAAATAGCCGTGGCCAAAGCGATGCAGCAATCCCTTTTGCCAAGTGAGGTTCCGGTCTACCCAGAGCTGGAGATTGGCGTAGTGAGTATTGCCGCGAAACAAATCTCGGGCGACTATTACGACTTCATTGAGCAAAGTGACGGGCGTTTTGGCGTCGCTATTGCAGACATTACCGGAAAAGGAATGCCTGCTGCGATGTGTATGTCGATGGTGAAATATGCGATAGACAGCCTTGGACAAATGGAGCTGGGTCCCGATGAAATGCTGCACCATTTAAACCGGATCGTGGGAAGAAATATTGATCCGAGCATGTTTGTGACGATGCTTTTTGGCAGTTACGACTCAGTGGAACACTGTTTCCGTTATGCGATGGCAGGACACGAGCCAGGATTTTTGTACAAGTCGGCGGAAGGAAAATTTTACGATCTCGAAGGGCGAGGGAATGCACTCGGTTTATGCCCAAACAGTGAATACCAGGTTCAGGAGATTTATTTAGAAATAAATGATGTTCTGATTCTTCTGACGGATGGTGTAACAGAATGCAAAAATAACCGATATTATTTGCAAAGGGAAGAGCTTGTACACCATTTGCAAAAAGAGGTGGGCGAATCTGCCCAAAAGATGGCAAACGGCCTGTACAATAGACTGCTTCTGCTCTCCCAATTTAACCTGCTGGATGATTACACCATGATTGTACTTCGAAGAACCTAAGCAACATACGGGGGGAGAAGCAGATGGACCTGCTAATTAAGACAACGAGCCTTGGAACTGAGCACCGAGTGGTCCTTGGTGGAGATATTGATGCTTTTACAGCACCGAAAGTAAAGGAAACACTCATGTCACTCGTCACCAAGCCGGATATCAATCACATTACGGTTGATTTGGAAGCAGTAGAATACATGGACAGTACCGGAATCGGAATTTTCATCGGGATTATGAAAGAGTGCATCCAACGAAATCGTACATTTGAGGTGCACAAATTGTCTCCGCGTGTGGAAAGGCTATTTCGCATCACTGGCTTATACGATCATATTGCCATCCGCAAAGGAGAGAGCGAGTAATGGGTCCAAATCGACCTCAGGCAGACGTGATTCAATTGACTTTGCCAAGCAAGGCGGAGTATTTGGGAGTAGCACGTCTGACTGTATCCGGTATAGCCAACCGTATGGGCTTTTCTTTTGACGAGATTGAGGATATCAAGCTTGCCGTCGGAGAAGCATGCACGAATGTAGTAAGACATGCATACAAGGAAACAGAGAATCCTTGCTCCATTCATATCCAATGCCACGTTTATGAAGATCGATTGGTGATCGAGATAAGCGATCAGGGCGTTGGGTTTTCAAATGAGCTCATTGCTGAGCAACTGACGCCGATTTATGCAGGGAAAAACCTTGAGGATTTGGATGAGGGCGGGCTCGGGCTCTATCTCATCCACACGCTTATGGATGAGGTGGAGATTCGCTCTGAGTCAGGAGTAGTAGTCTCCATGACCAAGTATGTTCGGCAGGATGGGGTGGCTGGCAATGACTGGACAATCTCGGAAGCAGAAATATAGTCCAGAGGAGTTGAAGGAGCTCATCCACCTGTATGGTGAAACAAAAGATCCTGCGATACAGGAACAACTGGTGAGGGCCTATACTCCTCTTGTGGAATCGTTAGCGAAGAAGTTTGTTCGCGGACAAGTCATGTATGAAGACCTCGTGCAAGTCGGATTAATCGGCCTGCTTGCTTCCTTTCGTCGGTTCGACCCTAGCTTTGAGCGGACATTTGAGAGCTTTGCGATTCCGACTATCGTAGGGGAGATTAAGCGCTATATTCGGGACAAGACATGGAGTGTCTATGTTCCGCGCAGAGTCAAGGAGCTGAGCCCGAAGATCAAAAGGGTGGTCGACGAGCTCACGATCAAGCTGCAGCGTTCTCCCCAAATTGCGGACATTGCCAACAGCCTCGGCGTTACAGAAGAAGCGATTCTGGAGACATTGGAGATGGGGCGCAGCTATCATTCTCTCTCTATGGACAGCGAGCTGGAAGCGGATCTGGACGGCAACACCATTTCTTTACTCGACCTGGTGGGGACGACGGAAGAAGGGTACGGAGCAGTCGAGCAGAATCTGATGCTGGAGCGGGCCCTGCAAATTTTGGATCATCGTGAAAAAGAAATCATTCAATTAACTTTTTATCAAAATTTGAGTCAGAAGCAAGCTGGGGACATCATGGGGATGTCGCAGATGCATATATCCCGCCTTCAGCGCAGGGCGTTGGGCAAGCTGCGAGAAGCATTGAGAGTGGAACAGCTGGAAACCGCGACGTAGAGGGGCCAAGTGGCTCCTCTTTTTTCTTCCCTTTTTCCAGTCCTTGTTAGCAAATGTGGTACAATAAACGACGAAGAATGAGCGCAGGAGGACAGGTATGGAGCTTACGTTGATGATCCAGACAATCGCCCAAGATACGGGTGTCAAACCTCACCAGGTGGAGCGCACGGTTGCCCTTCTGGATGAAGGAAACACGGTTCCTTTTATTGCCCGCTACCGCAAAGAAATGACGGGGCAGCTAGATGAAACACAAATTCGAGCGATTGAGGAACGCGTTCGCTATTTACGCAACCTGTCAGTGCGGAAGGAAGAAGTTGTTCGGCTCATCGATGAGCAAGGCAAGCTGACGGACGAGCTGCGCACAGCTATTGAACGTGCGACAAAGCTGCAAGAGGTAGAGGATCTGTACCGCCCTTACCGCCAAAAACGCCGCACGCGTGCAACCATGGCCAAGGAGAAGGGACTAGAGCCACTTGCCAACTACCTCATGAGCTTACCGAAAACCGGGAATCCGGAAGAAGAAGCAAAACCATATATCAACCCGGAAAAAGGCGTCGAGACGACTGAGCAAGCTCTGCAAGGAGCAATGGACATCGTGGCGGAACTTCTGTCTGATGACCCAGAAATTCGCCAGTGGATTCGTCAACGCACCGTGCAAAAAGGATTGCTTCTGACGGAGCAGAAAGCCGAAGAAGCAGACGAGAAAAATGTATACCAGATGTATTACGCATATAGTGAGCCTCTGAAAAAGGTCGTTCCCCATCGGGTACTGGCCATCAATCGGGGAGAAAACGAAGGTATTTTGAAGGTTTCTATTGAGGCCCCAGTCGCAGAGATTTTGGCTTGGATGCAAAAACGCACCATTCCGCATGAGACAGTTGCCCGCGATCTGCTGACATTGACAGTCGAGGACGCGTATAAGCGCCTGATTGCCCCTTCTATTGAACGAGAGGTGCGCGCTGAATTGACAGAGGCAGCCGAGGAACGTGCTATTCACATCTTTGCGGAAAACCTGCGCAATTTGCTGCTTCAACCGCCTGTAAAAGGCAAAGTCGTCCTTGGGGTAGATCCGGCGTTTCGTACAGGCTGTAAGCTCGCCGTTGTAGACGAAACCGGCAAACTGCTGGAGGTTGCAGTCGTTTATCCAACCCCTCCGGCCAATAAAGTGGCAGAAGCTACAGTGAAAGTGAAGCAGTTGATCGAAACCTATGGAGTTACGGTTGTCGCGATTGGGAACGGTACTGCTTCGCGCGAGACAGAACAGTTCATTGCCACGCTGCTGAAAGAGCTGAAGCGTGAGGTGATGTACATCATCGTGAACGAGGCAGGAGCATCCGTGTATTCCGCATCCGCCTTGGCTAAGGAAGAATTCCCGGACCTGGATGTAGCAGAGCGAAGTGCGGCATCGATCGCCCGACGTTTGCAAGACCCGCTCGCGGAGTTGGTCAAAATCGATCCAAAGTCCGTTGGGGTCGGTCAGTACCAGCACGATGTTTCCCAATCAAGGCTGGCAGACAGTCTGCAGTTTGTGGTTGAGTCTGCCGTAAACCATGTCGGGGTAGATGTGAATACGGCTTCTCCTTCTCTCTTGCAGTATGTATCAGGGATCAGCCGTCAAGTGGCGGGGAATATCGTGAAAAAACGGGACGAGATCGGGAAGTTCACGGAGCGCTCCCAGCTAAAGGCGGTTCCACGCTTAGGTGCTAAAACGTACGAGCAGTGCATCGGATTTTTGCGCGTGATGGACGGAGCGAATCCACTGGATAAAACACCGATTCACCCGGAATCGTACGATGCGACCCACCAGTTGCTGTCGATGCTGGGCATTAGCGCTCAGGAGATCGGCAGTGAGAACTGCAAGGAACGCTTGCAGTCTTTGGATGTAAAAGAGACCGCTGCGAAGCTTGGGGTTGGCGAGCCAACACTGCAAGACATTGTAGACAGCCTCTTGCGTCCTGGTCGCGACCCGCGTGACGAACTGCCAAAACCACTCTTGCGAAGTGATGTCCTTCAGTTGTCTGATCTGAGTGTGGGCATGAAGCTGCAAGGTACTGTGCGCAACGTGGTCGACTTCGGAGCGTTTGTGGATATCGGTCTGAAAAACGACGGTCTCGTACACATTTCCCGCTTGAAGAAGGGCTTTGTGAAACATCCACTTGAAGTGGTGACTGTTGGCGATATCGTAGATGTATGGGTAGTAGAAATTGACGAGAAACGTCAGCGTGTAGGGATGACCATGATCGCCCCAACGGAAGGGTAAGAATGAACTAAAAGGCGGCCTCCTGTCAGTCAGGGCGGCCGCCATTTTTTTCTAAATATAAGAACCAGCAACTGTTGAGCACACGGATTTGGCGAACGTCCTTCCCATTAAAGGCACGTTGCAACTGCCTGCGCATCCATTGTGGCATGAAAGTACCTCCTGGAGATATTCGTCTATAGGCAATGTATGCGCCGAGACGAGCAGGAGGTGCCTAGAATTTTTATTTACTCTTCTTCTTCGTGCAAATACTCCAATTGGGCTTGCAGGGCACGGATCTCTGTCAATAAAGAGATGAGGGGATACTCGGTCTCTTGTAGGGCAGCGAAGCGTCGCTCCAGACCACTGACGTACGCCAAACCATCCACGATCGAAAGCCCGCTCTCTAACCGTTCCACATCCGCACAGTCTGCCAGAACCGTAGGCAATTCAGGGCGCTCTGTGATCGTCAATTTGTCGATTTCCTTGTTAAGTCGTTTTAATAGAGCGATTAATTGGTACATATGCGTTTCGGGCAACGAGACAAACTGTAGTCCGTCACTGGACTGCAACAACAAATAGCGCATGAACTCCTCCACCATTCTGTCTAAATGACCGTTTATTTGTGAAAAACGTCTTGACGTTTTTCATTAAACAGGATATGACCGCATGTGGTCGGCAAATAAACAGTTATAACCGTTTATTTGCACTCAGTGTAGCCTATCTGTCTGGCACTTTTCAACTGGAACTGCTATGGTGAAAAGAAGGAAGCGGAGGAGATGAGATGACCGATACGGAACTGCAAATGCTGGTAGAGCAAATATCCAGCGAATTTTTTGCCAAGCCCTTTCGCCATCAGGCCCGCTTTAACAGCAGATTGCGCACGACTGGCGGGAGGTATTTGCTGCGCTCGCATGACATTGAATTGAACCCGAAGCATTTGCAGGAGCATGGTGTGGAGGAATTGATTGCGATCATTAAGCATGAGCTTTGCCATTATCATTTGCACATAGAAAAGCGCGGGTATCGTCACGCGGATCAGGATTTTCAACTGCTTCTGCATCAGGTCGGGGGGAGCAGATACTGTCAACAGGTAGGAAACGGACGTACAACCCTGCCTTATCGCTACGAGTTGGTTTGCAAGGAATGTGGTATGAGCTACAAACGTAAACGAATGATGAACCCGAGCCGCTATCGTTGTGGGCGCTGCAAAGGAAAGCTGCTGTTGCGCGAGCTTACGACATAAAGAGTCAGAGGCGTTTAGCTTTCTTGCACGTCTTTTGACAGCAGGGGTATAATGAACAGACGAAAAATGTTTTCCGCGAAGGAAAAGGAGCGTTTGAAGTGGCACACGACGAATTTTCCCTGATCCGGCAATGGACAAGTCGTTCTGCGGGGCAGGAAGGGAACGGTTTGACCGTCGGGATAGGGGATGATGCCGCTGTCTTCTCCCCAACGCCAGAAATGGAAGTCGTAGCCTGCTGCGATGCGATGGTGGAGACGGTTCATTTTTTGAAGAAAACGATGAATCCTAGTGATATCGGATATAAAGCTGTTATCAGCAATGTGAGCGATGTTGCAGCGATGGGCGGGGTTGCCCGGTATGCACTTGTCAGTATCGCGGTAAGTCCGCAATGGACGCCTGCCGAATGCCAGCAAATCTATGAAGGTATTTACGAGGCTTGTCAGGCATATGGAGTTCGTGTCATTGGTGGCGACACCGTTTCTGCGCCTGATGCCCTGCACCTAAGTGTTACCGTACTGGGTGAGGTGGAAAAAGGGCGTGCCATTCGCCGCTCACAAGCAAAGCCTGGGCAGCTTGTTTTTGTTACAGGGCATGTCGGAACTTCTGCAGCAGGACTACATCTTCTCCTGCAAGGCGAGACTGCTGAAAGGGGTGTCTCTTTACCTTGGGAGACATTGATGGATGCCCATCAGCGTCCCGTTGCCCAAATAAAGGCGGGCAGACTGCTGATGGAATCAGGGGCATGTAGTGCACTGAATGATGTAAGTGATGGACTTGCCTCAGAGCTGTGGGAGATTGCTGAGGCGAGTGGTGTATCGATCTTGGTCGATGCTGCAACGGTACCGATCCATGACGAAGTTCGGAAGTATGCACGGTACGTGGAAAAAGATCCGCTGGAATGGGCTTTTTATGGCGGTGAAGATTATCAATTGGTCGGAACGCTTGCGAAAAGTCACTACGAAGCGGTAAGTAAGCAATTTGCCGCTAGTGGTGTACCATTTACTGTCATCGGTGAGGTGGTGGGGAAGAGGCATGAACCAGAATTGATGCTTCAGCGCGATGATCAACAGCTCCCGTTGCCCAAAGCAGGATTCAACCATTTTAGGAGTGGATGAAAGAGATGAGCTATACTTGGAGGCTCACGGGAGCGCAAGAGACGCAGCGCTTTGCCGAGCAACTGGCAAGTCTGCTTGAGCCAGGTGACTTCCTCGCGATGGAGGGGGATCTGGGAGCGGGCAAGACGACTTTTACCCAGGGGTTGGCCAAAGGACTAGGAGTTCGACAAGTAGTGAACAGTCCGACCTTTACCATCATAAAAGAATATCAGGGGCGCTTGCCGCTTTACCATATGGACGTCTACCGGGTAGGCGATGATCCAGACTCTCTTGGTCTGGACGATTACTTTTTTGGAGAAGGTGTCTGTGTCGTAGAGTGGGCCTCTTTAATCGAGGATGTCCTGCCGACAGATCGGATGACCGTCTTCCTGCGTAGAGAAGGAGAGGAACAGCGGATGATCGAGCTGGTTCCTCAAGGGAATCGTTATGTGAAATTGTGTGAGGAGTTTGATTTTGATGCGCGTACTGGCGATTGATACATCGAATCTGGTGCTAAGTGTAGCTGTGGTAGAGGAAGAGCGGGTCTTGGCCGAAATGACGACGAACCAGCAAAAAAACCATTCCGTGCGTCTGATGGACTGCGTCAGTGAACTGCTCGATGCAACAGGAACAGCGCCAGAGGATCTCAGTGGTTTCGGGGTGGCGAATGGACCAGGCTCCTACACGGGCGTGAGAATCGGTGTTGCCTCTGCAAAAAGCATGGCTTGGTCACTGAATGTGCCAGTCATCGGTGTATCCAGTCTGGAGGTAATCGCCATGAATGCCACCGGGTTCTCTGGATTGATTGTACCGCTGTTCGATGCGCGCAGAGGTCAAGTGTATACCGGCTGTTATCGTTCCGATGGCATGGAGGCGGTGCGAGCGCAGTCCACAGAACAAATCATCCTGTTGCGTGAATGGCTGCCACTGTTGCGAGATCAGGCGCAAGGAGAGCCGATTTTGTTCTTGGGTGAAGATGTAAGGCTTCACCGGGAGACGATTGTACAAGAGTTAGGGAATCAGGCGCAATTTGCTTCTCCAGCGTTCAATCACCCGCGTGCTGCCCATATCGGCTATGTGGCACTGCGCAAGCTTCAAGACGGCGGAAATGCGCATGAACTGGTTCCAGAGTATTTGCAGCTGGCAGAAGCAGAAGCGAAGTGGCTTGCCCAAAAGCAGGCGGGGGCCGTAAAGGAGTAAAAGCATGAGTCAACCAATCGATTTGGAATATCGTTATATGACGATGCAGGACGTTGGGGCTGTGGCAGAGCTGGAGCGCTTGGCTTTTACAACTCCATGGCCGCATGATGCATTTGTCAACGAGCTGACGAGAAATCCAAATGCACGCTATGTAGTCGTCGTTCACCAAAATCGGGTTATCGCTTATTGTGGCATGTGGATCGTGATCGATGAGGCACATATTACAAATATCGCCGTCCATCCTCTATACCGTGGAAAAAAGGTTGGATTGGCGCTGATGATCAAAATGATGGGTGTTGCCAAGATGCAGGGTGCCCATAGCATGACGCTCGAAGTTCGACCTTCGAACACAGTCGCGCGGAACATGTATATCAAGCTCGGCTTTAAAGAGCATGGGCGGCGCAAGGGATATTATTCGGATAACAATGAGGACGCAATCATTATGTGGGTGACATTGTAATGAACAAGACGTATACGTCGCGCTACGAGAAGCGCATACAGCAAAAATACGAAGCACATAGGGAATCAGGTGCTCCTACTTATATTTTAGGAATTGAAACAAGCTGCGACGAGACATCGGCTGCTGTCATTCGCGATGGTCAGGAGGTACTGTCGAACGTCATCGCTTCCCAAGCCGATATCCATAAAAGGTTTGGCGGAGTCGTGCCGGAGGTGGCTTCTCGCAGACATGTAGAGAATATTACGCTAACCATCGAAGAGGCCCTGACCGAAGCTGGAAAAACGTTGGATGACATTCAGGCAATTGCGGTGACGTATGGGCCTGGGCTTGTCGGAGCCCTGTTAGTTGGCGTGGCAGCAGCAAAAGCCATTTCCATGGCCAGAGGCATCCCGCTAATCGGAGTGCATCATATCGCAGGTCATATTTACGCGAATCGTCTGGTGCAAGAAATGGAGTTTCCGCTGATTGCGCTCGTCGTATCGGGCGGGCATACAGAGCTTGTCTGGATGAAGGAGCACGGTCAGTTTGAGATTTTGGGCGAAACGCGGGATGACGCTGCAGGGGAAGCGTACGACAAAGTAGCACGAGCGCTGAATATGCCGTATCCAGGCGGACCTCATATTGATCGCCTCGCACATGAAGGGGAGGCAAATGTACAGCTCCCTCGTTCATGGCTGGAGCCAGATTCCTACGATTTCAGCTTCAGTGGCTTGAAATCAGCTGTGCTCAATACCTTGCACAATGCAGCACAGCGAGGAGAGACGATCGAACCGGCGAATCTAGCGGCAAGCTTCCAAGACTCTGTAACAGAGGTCCTCGTAGAAAAGACGATTCGGGCAGCTCGTTCGCATGGAGCGAAGCAGGTATTGCTGGCTGGGGGCGTTGCGGCGAATCGTGGACTGCGTGAGAGACTGCAAGCGAGATGCGAGGCAGAAGGAATTCCTCTCGTGATTCCTCCGTTCTCGTTATGCACAGACAACGCTGCGATGATTGGGGCAGCAGGCTTTATCAAGTATGAAAAAGGACAGTTTGAAGGGCTTGATTTAAACGGAGTCCCAAGCCTGTCGCTTTCTGAGCAATAGAGTGAATGGAATAAAAGCATCTCTGAGGTTGGATCAGAGATGCTTTTTTTGTTTGTTTAAAATTACTGGGGGCCTCACCAGAAAATATTACACCCCTATATGCTAGCAGAAGCAAGCAGAAGCAAAAGGTGTAGCTGTTCCGTCCATCTCCTATGATTTATCCACATCATAGGATAACTTTCTGGATTGTTCACATGTACTCCTGTGAATACTGGTGATAACACGAGAAAATGACCGGGAAAACCGCATGTACTCTGTGGATTATTTTGTGGAAAATGTGGATAAAAAAGTCGAGTTATCAACAGGGGGGAGACTCGTGAGAAAGAAACTTGCGCTGATTTGCTTGTCATTCCTGATATTGTTTCTAGCTACAAATATAGGAAAACCGTTGATGGCAAAGGAAAAACAACAAGTCATCATGCTGTTTGTGGAGGGGATGTCGTTTCATGATCTGGAGCAGCTCAAAAAGTTATCTACTGTGGATAAATGGCTGGATGGTGCAGGAGCTGGGGCTCTTTCCATAAGAACACCCGGATCGCGCACAGCCGCAAACGGCTACCTACTTATGGGGAGCGGCGGTCAAGCGCTTTACTCTGATAAGAGCGGGACAGGCTATCATCCATACGAGGCGCTCTCGTCCAGGGAAACAGCAGTTGAACGGGCGCAAGAGCTAGGCAGTGATCAGGCGCAGGAGGTGGCGCGCTCCTCGATCATTTTTCCGGGTATTTTCCGGCTCTTGGCAGATAATCGGGAGAAACCGTATTCTGCGCAAATCGGGCTTCTTGGGACCGTGCTTGCAGCCAACAACATTCAGGTCGCTTTATACGGAAATGGTGACTATGAGGATTTCCGCCAGAGACATGCTGTTCTGTTTGCGATGGATCAGCAAGGAAGGATTCCGAAAGGGGACATTTCTTCAAAAAGCATGGAGCTCCTTCGTGGCTATCCGTACGGGATCAAGACCAATTACACGTACCTGCTTGAGAAAATCCGCAGTGAGCGTCAAGCGGGCTTGATCATTGCTCAACTCTCAGATTTATCCCGGTTATACCAGTTGAGTGCGGATATGGACCCGGATCAGTTTACCCGGCAGCATCACCGCGTTTTGCGTGATTTGTCTCTTTTCCTTGACCAGCTCCTTGTGGAACGTAAACCACACCAACGAATTGTATTGGCATCGCCAGCCGTCAATCGTGTGGCGACAAAAGAAAAGGCTCTCTTGTCTCCAGTGTTAATGTGGGGAGACAAAGCGAGTGGACTTTTGACATCAGCTACCACGAGAAAGTCGGGATTAATCAGTGGACTCGATATGGTACCAACTATATTGTCTTGGCTGGACGTACCCGTACCAAAAGGATTGGCTGGTCATGTCATACGTATTGAAAAAGGGGATGGCCTTCTTGCCCTTCAGAATCAGGTAGACGCAATTCATCATACATATGCGACACGGCCAGCCGTGCTATATACCTATGTCATGCTGCAGATTGTCATTGTAGGATGTGCGGTTGTTCTCTGGTGGTTTGGTCGGAAGCGGGAAGGAGTGGGACATTTTCGGCTTCGTAGAGGAATACGTCTCGCGCTGCTGGCTTTATTATGGTTTCCCGCATTGCTCTTGGCAGAGAGCCTGCTCGACTGGCAGGTATCTGGCGCGGTTGTCTTGGGAGGGCTCATCATGACTGCCTTGATCGCGGCTTTTTGGCAGGAAGCTCATGCTCTCCCGCGAATCGTGATGACGGTTAGCGGAGTCACAACAACCATCCTGCTGGCAGACGGATGGACTGACGCTCATTTGATGCGACAATCGTACCTCGGGTATGATCCAGTAATCGGAGCGAGGTTTTACGGGTTAGGAAATGAATACGAAGGGGTTCTGATCGGCAGCACGATCATGCTAGTAGCTTCGTTGTATGAGAGAATACGTGGGGGACAAAAGGAGCTAAGTAGGGAAAATAAATGGTTACCTGCTGTCTCCGTGGCTATATACGGTGTCGTGCTTTACTATATGGTGGCACCGAACCTGGGAACGGACGCGGGCGGTTTTCTTGCCGGGTTGATCGGATTTACCGTGGCATTGTCACGTCTTGAGGGCTGGCGAATCGGCAAAAAAGGCCTCCTGTTGTTGGCAGGCGGCCTGGTTATGGGTGTATGCAGTTTGATGGCGATCAGTCTCATGTCAGATCAGCCCTTAACTCATGTCGGACGGCTTTCTCAGCAGATTGTACATGGGGAATGGTCCGAAGTAGGGCAGATGATTGAACGCAAGCTGGCGATGAATCTCCGCTTGATTCGCGTTTCGATTTGGAGCAAAGCATTTGTCGTCTCCCTGATTGCTCTAGGCGTTCTCACCTTGAAAAACGACCGCTTTTTGCACCATCTGGCGAAGGACACGCCATACTTGGTTAAAGGCTTTGTTGGTGTCATTGTGGGTGCACTGGCTGGGTTGATCCTCAATGACTCAGGCATCGTCACAGCAGCCACCTGCATTACCTTTCTGGTGGTGCCTGCTCTCTATGCCGCCTTGGAGGAGCCTGCACAGGAGCGCTGTTCTACGTAAAGAGGGGATTACTCCTCTGATAGCGCGCTCCACTCGTCATACAACTGCTCCAGTTCTTCTTTGGCAGCATGGATTTGATCGTTGCGTTCTTTTGCCTGCACATGATCGCTATAAATTTCCGGGAGACAGAGCTCTTCTTCCCATTTGACAATGTCAGCCTCTCGTTTTTGGATCGTGACCTCAATCTCTTCCAAACGGCGCTGACGTTGACGTTCGCGACGTTTTGCTTCCTTATCTAGCTCATAAGAGGATTTCTCAGGCTGTGCCGCTACGGTACCGCCTTGTTTCTTTGCGGGCTGCGCTGCTTGTTCGGCTGCGAGCTCTTCCAGTTCCTGCTTTTTCTCCACAAAGTAATCGTAGTTACCCAAATAACTGGTCACGCCATCGCCTGTCAGCTCCAGTACGCGGGTGGCAATCTTGTTTAAGAAGTAACGGTCATGGGAGACGAACAGGATCGTACCCGGATAATCGTAGAGGGCGTTCTCGAGCACTTCCTTGCTGAAAATATCCAAGTGGTTCGTAGGCTCGTCGAAGATCAGGAAGTTTGCTTGCTTCAGCATGAGCTTTGCCAGAGAGACGCGTGCACGCTCTCCTCCAGACAGGTCGCTGATCTTCTTTTGTACATCATCACCGCTAAACAAGAAGTTGCCGAGCAAGGTGCGGACATCCTTTTCCAGCATGTTCGGGTATTCATCCCAAATTTCGCCGAGCACTGTATTCCGTTCGTTCAGGTTACGATGCTCCTGATCGTAGTACCCGATCGTTACATTGCTTCCGAAATGAATATCGCCGCGCAGCTTGGGCAACTGTTCCACAATCGTTTTTAACAGTGTCGATTTCCCGATACCATTGGGACCGACCAAGGCCACACGCTCCTCGCGCTCGATTTCAAACGTAAGGCCCTGAGAAAGGACAGCATCCGGGTAGCCAATCGCGACGTTGTTTGCTTTCATCACAATGGTGCCGCTCATTTTCGCCACATCAAAGGAGAAGTGGACGGATTTGTTGTTCATAATCGGCTTGTCCAAGCGGTCCATCTTTTCCAACGTCTTGCGCCGGCTCTGTGCACGTTTGGTCGTCGTAGCCCGAGCGATATTTCGCGCGATGAAATCCTCCAGCTTGGCGATCTCTTCCTGTTGTTTTTCGAATCGCTTCAAATCCTGTTCGAGCCGAGCCGCCTTTTCATCGAGGAAGCGGCTGTAGTTACCGACATAGCGGGTAGCGCGTGTCCGTTCGATTTCATAAACAACGGTCACGAGCTTGTCCAAAAAGTAACGGTCATGGGAAACGACGAGAATGGCGCCCTGATAGTTTTGCAAATACGTCTCCAGCCAAGTCAGTGTCTCGATGTCCAAGTAGTTCGTCGGCTCATCGAGCAGAAGAATAGTCGGAGATTGGAGCAGCAGCTTGGCGAGTGCCAGACGAGTCTTTTGTCCACCGCTCAATGTGCGGATCGGCGTCGTGTAATCGAAGTCCGCAAAGCGCAGACCATGCAAAACTCCACGAATCGCACCCTCGTAGCTGTAGCCGCCTTTTTCCTTAAAGGCCTCCGAGCGGTGAGAGTAATTTTCCAACAGTTGCTGGTAACGCTTCTCATCAGCGAGAATAGCCGGATCACCCATTTTGGCCTCTAGCTCACGAAGCTCCAGCTCTTCTTTTTGTAAATGGGAAAAAACGCTCAACAACTCATCCCAAATCGATCGTTCCGATTCAAGGCCGCTGTTTTGTGCCAAATACCCGAGTGTGACATCCTTTGGAATGCGGATAATTCCTTTGTCGTAGCTTAGCTCGCCGGCGAGGATCTTCATCAGAGTCGATTTGCCTGCACCGTTTACGCCAACCAGACCAACCCGTTCCCCGGTTTGAATTTGCAGGGAGATGTCTTGTAGAATGGTTTCGATACCATACGTTTTTTCTATATGTTCAGCTTGTAGCAAAATCATCGGATTCACCTCTTTATATACTAATGCCAGTGTAGCCTAGAGAGAGCGGATGGGACAAGCCTCGTGGGAATGTCCCAAGCACGTTACGAAAGAGGGAAGAGGTTGTCATGGACCAAAAAACGAATAAAAAACAGCTGCGAAGCCATATTTTGGAGAGGCGCAAGTCCATGTCTGCAAAGGAACGAGAGCAGCTTTCCAGAGAAGTATGCGATCATTTGCTGTCTCATGAAAGGCTGGCTGATGCCAAAGCAATCATGGCTTTCCATCCTTTTGGCGATGAACTGGATATTCTGCCCTTTCTACATGAGGCAAAAAAGCGAGGCCAAGACATATGGTTGCCGCTCACAAACGTTGCCGAGAGACGTCTCATTCCGTATCGGTATACAGGAACGCACATGCTAAAGCAAGGAGTCTACGGGATTTGGGAGCCAGATCCTGCCCTGGCAGAGGAAGCGGACGTATCACACTTGGATGCGATCGTTGTTCCCGGCGTTGCTTTTGACAGCAAGGGCGGACGTATGGGGTATGGTGGTGGTTATTATGACCGCTTTCTGGCAACGCTGAAAAAGCTCCCGTTCTTGGTTGGAGTCGGTTTCTCTATTCAGGTTGTGGAGCATGTGCCCCTAGAGTCTCATGATGTTTTGCTAGATGCAGTTGTCACCGAAAAAGGTCTACTGCATTTTTGAATGTTTTGTGTCAGTAGCTTTTTCATGCCTTCTCCTGCTGCGAATGGTGCTATCCACCAAGGAAAAACGACGAGACGTTTTTGACAGAAAAGTGTACAATACTATCGAATGAGAAACCGGAGGAATGTATCGTGAGCAAATGGAAGGTAGGCGTTATTTCTGCAAGTGATTCGATTGCCAGAGGAGATCGTGTGGACGATCGTATGCCAATCGTTCGTCATCTGACAAGGGAATGGCTTCAAGTAGATGTCGCTGTATACCGTGCCGTTAGTGATGATATGGAAGATTTGCAAGAACATATGATTGAGCTCGTAGACCGCGAAAAATGCGATCTGTTGATTGTTACAGGGGGCACAGGACTTAGCCCGCGTGACGTTACGCCAGAAGTGACAGCGTGGGTCATTGACAGACCAGTTCCAGGCTTGGCCGAAGAAATGCGCCGTGCTGGTTTGAAGCAATCCCGACGGGCGATGCTGACCCGTGCCGTTGCCGGAACCAGGGGTAATTCATTGATCATCAACCTCCCTGGGAATCCGAAAGGCGTAGAAATCTGTTTCAATGCGATTGGCGATATGCTTTCCGACGCTTTGCACATTTTGCAAGGAACGGGAGAAGCAAACGAAGATTGGGGAGGATTGCATTGGTAGAAAAACCTCAGATGCGGGAAGTGCCAGTGCGTGAAGCGATCGGAATGATGCTTCCTCACGATATGACGCAAATTTTGCCTGGAGAATTCAAAGGACGCTTGTTCAAAAAAGGACATGTTGTCACCGAGGCGGATATTGAGCCGCTGTTGTCCATTGGCAAAGAGCATATTTACGTCCTGGAGATGCCAGAAGGCTACATCCATGAGGAAGAAGCGGGCATTCGTATCGCCAAGGCTGTTTCTGGACCAGGCTTGACCTTAACGCCTCCTTATGAGGGCAAAGTATCAATGAAGGCCGCCAGAACAGGTTTAGCCAAAATCAACGAGGAAGCTGTCCATGCGTTGAACAAGCTCGAAGGAATTGCGTTCTCCACGATTTACGGCGATCAGGTCGTACATCCCGGACATACATTGGCGGCTACGAGAATCATCCCGTTAATTATGGAGGAGTCTCGAATCATCGAGCTAGAGCAACTGGCCAAACAGTTTGAAGAACCGATTGTACAAGTAAAAACGTTTCAGGATAAAAAAGTGGGACTTGTTACGACAGGGGGAGAAGTCTTCTCTGGTAGGATTGCAGATAAGTTCGGTCCTGTCATTCGAAGCAAGGTGGAAGCTCTCGGATCTACTGTCGTGGACCAGCGTTTTGCCCCAGATGACAAGGAAGCGATCGAACAACAGATTCACTCATTCCTCGATGAAGGTGTCGATCTGATTCTGGTCACAGGGGGCATGTCTGTCGATCCAGATGACCGCACGCCGGGAGCGATTGCAGGAGTAGGAGCAGAAGTGGTGCGCTACGGTACGCCGATGCTACCGGGTTCCATGCTGATGGTTGCTTACAAAGGTGATGTGCCGATTCTCGGGTTGCCGGGAGCGGTCATGCATGAAACATTTACTTCCTTTGATGTGTTTTTGCCGCGCATCTTAGCTGGGGAGCGAATTGTGGCTTCCGATATGACAAGACTCGGATATGGTGGTTTACGAAAGTGCTAGCTGGTTAGACTGGCAAATAACGAAAAGCAAATGACTTCACAAGAAAAAGGAGTGAACACGTATGAGCTCAATCGGGATTCCTGGATTAATCTTAATTTTAGTTTTAGCCTTGGTGCTTTTTGGTCCGAAAAAGCTTCCAGAATTGGGGCGTGCGGTAGGTCATACTTTGAAAGAATTCAAAAATGCTACGCGTAGTCTGACAAGCGATGATGAAGACGACGATGAAGAGAAAAAGCGCAAGGAGCTAGCCGCAAAAGAAGCGTCTGTCAAAACAACGCCGGTTATCGCTGAGAAGGAAGCAGCCGAGCGGGAGCGAATTGAACGCGAAGTTCGTGAAAAAATGGAACGCGAGCGCTTGGAAAAAGAAATCCGCGAAAAGCTGGAGCAAGAGCGCCTGCAAATGGAAAAAGAGCAGAAGAACGCGTAACAGGTAAGGTTGGTGGTTACCATGAAGGATCAGGAAATGACAGTGGTAGAACACCTGACGGAACTGCGCAAGCGCATCATATGGGTGCTGGCCGTGTTTATTGTCGCATTGATCGTCGGTTTTTTCCTCGCCGGTCCACTCGTGGATTATTTAAAGCAAGAACCGATTGCGGATGGCGTGCCCATTGTCTCGTTGCATCCGTCAGACGCACTTCGTGTTTACATGCAGGTTGCCTTCCTTGTGGGCGCTGTCATCACACTGCCTGTAGCACTTTATCACGTTTGGCGTTTTGTCTCACCAGGGATGGAAGTACATGAAAAGCGCGGGACGCTTTATTTCATCCCGGCGGCTTGTTTTCTGTTTATCGTTGGTATCGTGTTTGGCTACTACGTCGTTTTCCCGATGGTTATGCAGTTTATGACCAGTATTACAGCATCGATGGGCGCTGACCCGAACTACGGAATCGCGCAATACTTTGGTTTCATGTTTAATATGGTCATTCCGTTCGGGATACTGTTCCAGTTGCCAATTATCGTCATGTTCCTGACGAGACTGCGCATCCTCAATCCAATGAGGCTGGCAAAAGCACGACGTTACGCTTACTTTGCATTGGCTGTCGTCGGGATTACCTTGACGCCTCCCGAGATTGTCAGCGATATTCTCGTGATCATCCCTTTGCTGCTTTTGTACGAGCTGAGCATTTGGCTATCCCGTGTTGTTTATCGCAAGCAATTGAAAGAACAAGAAGCGTGGGAACAAGAATACGGCAGTTTGGAAACAAACGAACCCGTTCAATAACTTGTATGAGAAAAGTCTTCTGTCCTGAGTGGCAGAGGACTTTTTTTGGTATTCCAGCAGCAATTGGGAAATACTACGGTCGTTATGATCCAGGAGGTGCGGAACATGTGGCTGATCGTATGTTTGGCGTTGTTTTTTTCAGGGAGTACTGTTAATGCCGCCGGGCTGGGGGAGCCTATTGAGCTGTTTGATACGGACAAGCAACGCGTTGTGGCTAGCTTTGAAAATACAGCTGGATTTCAGGAGGAAGCCCAACAGATTTTGCAGAGTGTGAGCGGGCGGGTCTTGGAGTTTAATCCATCGTTGGATTCCGCTATGATCGTAAAAATTCCGCTAGTCCCCCCAAAGCCGATCAAGCTAAAATCCGCAAAGCTCGATGCGATGATTGCAGAGATGTTTGTCATCATGCCCAAAAAAGGGGAGCGTCGTCCGTGGCTGATCCTGCACACGAAAGAATATGAGACGGTTGTTGTGGAGTTTACTGAAAAAGTTGACCACCTGAGGGAACAGGTTAAATTGCCGTAAAGTGCACCTGTTTTGCAAAAACAAGCCCGGTCGTCCATAAAAAGCGACGAGACCGGGCTTTTCGATTATTTTGTGGGAGTGAGGAAGGTTTGGGTGAAGTAGTCTGTATATACACCCACTCCTAGCTGGGTGAAGCCTTTTTCGAGTACGTTTTTACGATGGCCTGGACTATTCATCCAACCTTCATGGGCTTCGATGGCATCCGTGTAACCTGCTGCAATATTCTCTCCAGCCATGCTGTAAGCGAGAGAGGCACTTTTCATGCGGTCAAATGGATTACTCCCCGTAGTCGCAGAGATATGATCGAAGAAATTGTTACCCTCCATGTCCATGCTGTGTTTTCGTGCCACATCGGCAGCCTTTTCATTCCATTGAAGGGGCGGAAGCTTATATCGGTAGCGGGAGACGTTGACCAGATCGAGGATTTGGCGCTCAGATGCAGCATTGACTTGTTCTCGTTCACCAACACGAAGCGGAGGGGGA
Source organism: Brevibacillus brevis (assembly GCF_022026395.1). Lineage (NCBI taxonomy): Bacteria > Bacillati > Bacillota > Bacilli > Caryophanales > Paenibacillaceae > Brevibacillus > Brevibacillus brevis. The sequence continues at coordinate 545,457 of NZ_CP041767.1, forward strand.
TCAAAATTGGGCGCCTGACCTTGATAGGTCCATTTCGTTTCGTAAAAACTGCCGCGCAACAGCATTTGCGTATCCATCATACGTACTGCGGTGACCTTGTTGCCATTCTGCTTGTCCAAATAATAAATGTAGGGTGTGCCGTCTTTCATGACGAGAGGGCGTTGCTGCTTTTGATTGGTGATCTGAATGTGTGCCCCCTGAAAAGAGAAAGAAACAATGTTTTGTACATCCAACTGACGTTCCAGTGATTGCTGGCTGGTGCCGACTCCGATGTTTCCGAGCTTTGCTGTAGGAGCGAGCGAATACACATCGACGACTTTGTCATTTGCGATGCCGACTTGAATGTATCGCGCAGGGTCACGATTATACACCCACCATTGATAGCCGAGACTGCTTGGCTCTTTGCGAGCAGGCTCACCTAACCGTTTGTGGACTTCCTCAGAAGAAATACCGAGAGCGATGCCAAAAATCGTGTTAGGCTTCTCCTCTCGAATGAGTGCTGCAGGTGGTTTGGCTGTTGCAGGCTTTTGGGGAAGCGACAGAGAGGCAGGGACGGCATCGGGTGTAGTCTGTTTTTCAGGCTGTCCGATGGAGAATACGGGAGGTTGACCCACCCAGGCGGTTTGGGAAGTTTCATCCCACCCGACAGGCTTATTCAAGTGACGACTGATCATGGAGAGAGGTACATATAGCGTCCCTTCGTATTTTAGGGAAGCTGGTATTTCCTTGCCTTCCTGCATGTAGTACCCGGGCTTTTCGCTTGTGACGATTTCACGGCCATCCCAATAGATGGAGGCGGGGTTAAGGTTGACCCGTATAAAGGAAGTAGTATCCGAAGTGAAGAGACGGCTGATTCCCAAGACTCCCAGGGCAATTAAGCCAATCCAGAGCCATTTGTGCATGGAACAATTCCCTCCTTGGCGAGCTTGCCTGATTCTATGTTTCATTTATATGAGCGTGTCCGAATACTAGAACCTTTTTGCTAGAGAATGCTATTTAATAGGAGGAAGAGTAGTCAAGCAGTTGCAAATGGAAAAAAGTGAGGGAAACTACTTGCAAAGTACATAGTGATTCATTATTATAGGAATTGGGTGTTAGCACTCATAACAGTCGAGTGCTAACAACGTAAATTTGTTTACCTACATTTTTTGAGGAGGGTGTTTTTAGTGCTTAAGCCATTGGGTGACCGTGTGGTAATCGAAGCTATCTCCAAAGACGAAACGACTGCAAGCGGTATCGTTTTGCCTGATTCTGCAAAGGAAAAACCGCAAGAAGGCCGCGTAATCGCAGTAGGTTCTGGCCGTGTTGCTGACAACGGCGAGCGCATCGCTTTGGAAGTAAAAGAAGGCGATAAAGTAATCTTCTCCAAATACGCTGGTACTGAAGTAAAGGTAGACAACAAGGAATACCTCGTGCTGCGCGAATCCGATATCCTCGCGATCATCGGTTAAGGCTCTTGACATAGGAAGTCGAACGAATAAACACATAACAGGAGGTTGAGTTTAGATGGCTAAACAAGTCAAATTCTCTGAAGACGCTCGCCGCTCCATGCTGCGCGGTGTTGAAACTTTGGCAAATGCGGTTAAAGTAACCCTCGGTCCAAAAGGCCGTAACGTGGTTCTTGAGAAAAAATTCGGTTCTCCGTTGATCACTAACGACGGTGTTACCATCGCGAAAGAAATCGAGCTGGAAGACGCTTACGAAAACATGGGTGCGCAACTGGTTAAAGAAGTTGCTACCAAAACCAACGACATCGCTGGTGACGGTACAACAACTGCAACTGTACTTGCTGCAGCTATGATCCGTGAAGGTCTGAAAAACGTAACTGCTGGCGCTAACCCAATGGTTATCCGTCGTGGTATGGAAAAAGCAGTTCGTGCAGCTGTAGAAGAAATCAAATCCATCGCGAAGCCGGTTGAGAACAAATCCTCTATCGCGCAAGTAGCTGCTATTTCCGCTGACGATCAAGAAGTAGGTAACCTGATCGCTGAAGCAATGGAAAAAGTGGGCAAAGATGGCGTAATCACTGTTGAAGAATCCAAAG
>NZ_CP041767.1:885000-1120000 GCF_022026395.1 Brevibacillus brevis
CAAGCTGGTAAGACCCCTCATAGACGATGAGGTTGATAGGTTCGGTGTGGAAGCGCGGTAACGCGTGGAGCTGACGAATACTAATCGGTCGAGGACTTATCCACACATTCTTAGCAATCATGCGTATTCAGTTTTCAGGGAATGAGATAGCCATCCGAGCAGGATGGCTTTTTTGTGTGTTTTTATTCCATGTGGGGCTTCCGTTGGCCTTTTTGCAATCATACCTCCAGCCACCAAATCCCCGCGCATTCCGGCAAAGTTACTAGCTTCTCTACAACGACTTTGTCCGCAAGTTCATCTCCAAAGAAAAATCTTGCTAGCCGTTCTGCTTCTTCCAAGTTTGCAAATCGATAGTCCAAGCGAATCCATTTGTGAGAGAAACCGTATTTGCTTTCTAACAAGGAATAATACTGCGTAAGAAATTCGGGTGGATGAGGTGTTTCATATCCAGTCCCCATCGTCTCCATGATGACGATCGTGCCACCAGGACGAAGCACGCGCTTCATCTCCAGAATGATCTTTTCAAGATTGAGCTCGTTGTTGGGAACTTCAGAACTGGTGAGGTAACAGACCGTCCACCCTGCTACGATGACATCCGCGCTGTTATCGTCCGCGGGAATATTTCGATGATCCGCTACGCTGGTTTTCCAATTGGAAAGACCGGCTTGCGTCAGCTGTTGTGTATTCACTTCTAGCATGGAAGCGGAAGCATCCAGAGCCAGAATGGAATTGGCATGAGGGGCAAGCACAGACGTAAGTCTACCTGAGCCAGCTCCCAGATCGATCACGTCCTGTCCTTTGATAGGGGTGATTTCTTCGATGACAGCGAGCAGACTAGATTGTCTGGAAATCATCAAATCGTACTGTTCCGCTTGAGTTTTGTAAATTTGTTCGTGGTTTGGCATCGTTCATCCTCCAGTTACTTGATCGTACTGGAAAATATGGTAAAGCCTCACGCCACGTGAAGGTCAAGAGATAGAAAAAAGGATTCCGCCTGCAAGTCTTATGAGCGACAGGGGAATCCTTCTTTTTCATTTAGGAACGGACAGAAATTAAATCTTTCGCCAGCGCTACCATTTGATCATGAAGGGTAGGGTCCAGTTGATTGCTTCCGGCGTGGTACGCGAGATGATACAAGATTCCTTGATCATAGAACTCCATCTCATGGGCGTTTGTGACGATCAGATTTACTGCGTGATTTTTATCATCATATTTGTAAAAGTTATACACATAAGAGCTGTTTGTCGTAATGATATGATGATAGAAAGTGATATCGTCGGTCAATGGCTCGACGCGCATGACGTTCCCAAACGAATCCAGTCCAGAAGCAGATGGCTTCACATGGGCCAAGGGGTTTTCATCTGTCTCCGTCATACGTACGATGAAGAAGTCTTGCGTAAGAGGGACTTCGTTATCCTGCGCGTATGTCAGCTGTAGCTGGTGTCGTATTTCTTTTTCGGAGCCTGAGGAGAATGAGACGAGATAGGCCAACTCTTTTTCGACAGGAAAAGGCAGCTTCGTTTTATCCAGTTGCTTGATGCGGCTTTGGAGAGACGAAGGCAATAGCGGTGTTATTTCCTGAATACTCATCGGCTGGTAATGCTTCACGTTTTCAGGATCTTGGGTCAGTCTGTGAATTTCGCTCTGGGCAAAAACATCTCCGCCAGCTTTTACGAGACCAGTGGAAGAGGAGCAACCGCCAAGCAATAGAAACAGGCTCACTGCAAGCGAACACACAGCTTTTGGTCGAAAATTTCTCAAGGCTTTCCTCCTATTACGCCTCCGCCCCCTTCGTTTGATTGACGAGACGAAGCATTTTATTCCCGACGTTGATTGCTGCTTGAATAATGTAGCCAGTCGTAAACGACAGCACGACTGTTCCGTAATAAATCGGGCCATCTAACAGGAAGCTTGCGCTAAGAAACATGCACGCCAGCAAAATTTCTGTCCGTCTGAATGTCCACTTTAATCTTTTCGACATAACCAGTACAAATGCCTCTTGGGGAGCAGTGCACACTTGTGTACACACATACAACCCGATACCGCTGCCGATGCAAATGTTTCCGAGTGCCATGGTCAGAAGCGGCGGCAATGAACGGATAGCAGCCATGAGCCCATCGATGGACCCAATCAAATCGACAAAGACGGAGATCAGCACCATGACCAAAATGGCACCGACAGAAATATAACTGCGATCCATGAAAAGGACGATGATGACAAAGGTCAGGTTAATGGCAAACATCCAGAAGCCAATCGATATCCCGAAGTTTTGATACAGGGCAATAAACAGAGAATCATACGGGCTAAGACCAAAGGATGTAATGGTCGTCATCATGTTGATCCCGAGCGCCAAAATCAATAAGCCTACGATAAACAAGAGATATTCAAATTTTAAGCGAATCACAAAACACGACTCCTTTCATTCTACATAAGGAGAGCATAAGATGTGGAACGCTTTTCAGAGCAAGCGGAATGTGTTTTGATGTATGTAATTAGTACTGATCCGACTTCGAGGAGTAATCTGAGTGGCTAACATAAGAGAAATCGCAAAATTGGCAGGTGTATCCGTTTCAACCGTTTCCCGTGTGCTAAACAACCATCCGTACGTGAATGAGAAAAAACGCGCGGAGATTCTCAAGATTATTGAAGAACAAAATTATGTTCAAAACAGTAATGCGGTGCACCTTTCTACCGGAAAAACGATGGTCATCGGTGTGACATTGCCTCTCGTCAATAACCAATACTACAGCTCCATTATTGAAGGGATAGCAGCAGAAGCAGCCCAGCATCATTACAAGCTGATGGTGTGCCAAACGAATAACAATCCCGAGCAAGAACGCAGCGTTTTACACTTGCTCAAAAATAAAAAAATCGACGGGCTCATCATGTGTTCCAGATCCAGCTCTTGCGAAACGCTCAATGAATACGCAGGATACGGACCTATCATCACGTGTGAAGCAAATGATACCACATCTGTTTCGAGTGTTCATATCGACCACTATCAAACGTTTCTGATCGGGATGGAGTATCTGATGAAGAAGGGGCATCGCCGGATCGGGTATTGCATCGGCAGAAAGAACAGCTTTAACAGTCAGCATCGCAAACGTGCCTATTACGAAAAGCTACATTCGATTGACGTGACACCCTCTCCTGAGTGGTCATTTGAAGAGTGTTTAACGATCCAGGACGGCAAGGATGTCGTGAGGAAATTGCTGCAATCAAAAGAGCGGCCGACAGCAATGATCGTATCGTGCAATCATATAGCGGCAGGGATCATCAAAGAAGCCAGCAGATGGGGGATTCGCGTACCGGAAGACTTAGCCGTAGTCGGTTGCGATGATCAGCCAATCGGAGAATTACTAGAGATCACCACTGTATCCAGCTCCAGCATGTCGATGGGAAAATACGCATTTGAGATGCTCCATGAGCGGATTTGGACACAGCAGTTGGATGGGAAAAAGGAAGAGAAGGAACTGTCGCCCGAATTGGTAGAGCGGCTGACGACGTAAAGCCAGAAAGATAGCACAGTTGATCAAAAAAACGCTCGGGATCTCCCGCATAATAAAGAAAAAATAGGTGAAGGAAGTCAAAGATGGACACGTACAAGCGGATTCAGGACGCGATTGATTTTGTTGAAGAGCATCTTCAGGAAGAAATGAACATCACTGATATTGCTTCACGGGCGCATTTCTCTGCGTTTCATTTTCAGCGGCTGTTTCAGGCAATCTCAGGCTTCAGCGTACAGGAGTACATTCGCAAGCGCAGGTTGTCGGAAGCTGCACTTGCGCTAAAACAGACAAGTGAGAATGTGCTCGAAATTGCTGTGGCCTATCAATACCAGTCGCAGGAAGCATTGACTCGCGCTTTCGAAAAGCAGTTCGGGATTACACCTGGAAGATATCGCAAAGAAAATCATTCGCTGCCTTATCTAGCCAAGATGGACTTCTTGGCCTTTCGCCAAACGATCAAAGGAGAGATCACGATGAACAAACCGACGATCACGACATTGGATGAAATTTTAATCATTGGGCGCAGATACCGAACGAGTTTGCAGGAGGAAAAGTATTTCACGGACATCCCGGGCTTCTATCAAGCGTTTGGCAGCAATCAAGATTTTTTGCGGATTCCCAATAAAGCGGCGGCAGACATGTCGTACGGAATCTCCTGCGAATTTGAGGATGACGGTAGCTTTTCCTTTGTTGTAGGAGAGGCTGTGCATGGCTTTCCAGAAGAACTGCCTGAGGGCTTCATTTCACTTGCGCTGCCTTCGGGGAGATATGCGGAGTTCAAGGTGAACGGGGAGGTCGATCTTGTGCAAAACACACGCAGGTACATTTACGGGACGTGGTTGCCGAATTCGAATTACGAGAGAGGCGAGGGACCCGATTTCGAAGTGACAGATGTGTGGGGCTCTCGCTTCCCAGATGCGATAAAGATGAGCATCTATATTCCGCTAAAATAGCCACTGGCTCGCGAATTTTACATGACCTTCACACGCCATCCATTCCAGCTTTATACCTGTTTGCTATAGTGTAAATGTAAGAGCGAATGTACAGGAGGCGGGTAGGGTGGAAGTGCGGATTGAGCGCGTCGTAAGAGATGATTTTGCGGAAATGATTACGTTGGCGGATATGACATTACCCGATCGAATGAACTTGCATGAGCTGAAAAAGTATATGGAGCTGTTTCCTGAGCTGATTTTCAAGGCGACATACAACGGCCAGCTCATCGGTTTTAGCTGTGCCGGAATTGATATGTATCAGACGACTGGCTGGCTTCTGTTCAGCAATGTGAGCAAGGAGTTCCAAGGGCAAGGCATCGGCAAGCGGCTAATCGAAGCCAGACTGCAAGCCCTGCGCCAGTTTCCAACACTTCGTACCGTGCAGGTTACGGTGAGTGAAACGAATGCATCCTCTATTCGTGCGCTGTCTGCCTATGGCTTCCGTCTGGCTCATGCTGAGCAGAATTACTACGGGCCGGGCAAGCATCGGAATTTGATGGAGCTGCCTATTTTGCCTATGATTCAACCAGAAAAAATAGAGACGTCCATTGTGACTACTTAGATGGATTCATGAAAAAAGCGGAGGAGCTAAAAACTTGCCGCTTTTTTGTTTTTCATATGCTGTATCGATGCCGTAGTGGAGGGAAGAAGTGCATTTCCAGTCTGCGCTTCGGCCTACGCCCCGCAAAGGGGATTGACTGGCCGCTCCGAAATGAATAGCGGGAGCGCTTCAAACGTTGAAGTTTCGAGGAAGTATCTCATAAGTGAAGCTGAAATTCCCCTCTATTCATTTCTACGCTGGGTAGGGCTCCAGAGGCGCTTGGACTGGAAATGCACTTCTTCCTACGGGGCTTCGGGCTCCACATCTGTTGGAAGACAACAATAATTACCGCTTCGTAGCAATCAGCAAAGCAGCTAACACCTGCTGCCCAAACGCAGTAATCTGCGTCCCTTGCTTCTTAACCCCAATCGAGACGCATCCAGCTCGATCCAGAACGGTCAGCTTGTGTCTGATTTGGGCTTCAGTCATGGAGGGACCCTCCATTCTCGCGAGCAGGGCACTGCGTCCAATCCGTTCCTGACGCTGATAGCAATCGGACAGTACTTGCAGGATCGCCGCGTAGTCTACCAAGGAGCCTTGCCTGGATAAATACCGGATTGTATCTTCCAACTTATCATCCCGGTGAGAGAGAAGTGGCTGAGTAGAGACATGTCCCGCAAAAAAACGCTCTGGCAAATGAGACAGCTCCACCTGATTCCCCTCTGCGATGACGACTGCATAGTGAATGAAATTTTCCAGCTCGCGAATATTGCCTGGCCAATCGTAACGGAGTAGCTGTTCCGTCACTTCTCGTGAGAAGGACAGACGCTGCTTTTTTTTCTGCAAGAAATAATCGATCAGCACCAAAATATCATCGGGACGATCACGCAGGGGCTGGATGTGCAGAGGCAGAACGTTCAGTCTGTAGTACAAATCCTCGCGAAATGTCCCTTTTTTGACCATTTCCATCAAGTTGCAATTCGTAGCCGCGATGACGCGGACATTGACTGGAATGACGCGATAGCCCCCTACGCGCATGACCTGCTTTTCCTGGAGAACGCGAAGCAATGACGCCTGAATGCTAAGCGGGGCATCCCCAATCTCGTCCAGAAAAATGGTTCCGTTGTGAGCCAGCTCGAATAGCCCCATCTTTCCGCCTTTTCGTGCCCCTGTAAAAGAACCCTCCTCGTACCCGAACAATTCGCTCTCTACCAAGCTCTCGGTCAGCCCTGCAAAATTGACGGGGACGAACGGACCGTCACGGCGCGTCGAGTGTTGATGGATGGCTTGGGCAAAAACTTCTTTCCCGGTTCCGTTTTCCCCTGTAATGAGAATCGTAAAGTCACTTTCGGCAAGCTTGGTCGCGACTCGCTTGTTGGCCTGAATAGACGGGCTTTTGCCGATGATATTGTCAAACGAGTACTTGGTCATTAGTCCGAGATTGGCACTCTTCGTCCGTATTTCCTGTTCGATCTGCTGTACCTTCGTCACGTCCTGAAAGGTAATGACAGCGCCAAGAAACTGATCATCCAAGAACGTGGGAATCTTGGTAACCAAGAGGTACAAATCGCGGTATTCCAATACTTGCTTCGTTACTTCCGTGTGTGACTCGACTACTTCCAGAATAAGAAATTCAGGAATGACTTCTGCTACATTTCGCCCGATGCAAGTTGCTTCAGTCATATGCAAAATTTTCTCGGCTTCCTTGTTCAGCACAGTGATATTCCCTGCGGCATCTGTACCAATAATGCCTTCATGAACGGCATTTAAAATGGAGCTCAGCTTTTCATTCAGCTTCCGTTCATTGTGTACCGAGTTGGTCAGCTTGCGCCCGATATGGACGAAATCACTGATGAAGTCAGCCGTGTACAGGTTTGCCTTATCTGGAGACAGATCAAGCAGGCGCGAAATATCAAAGATCGTCGTCAAATCCAAAGGGCGGTGCCCCAACTCAATGACGTTTTCGAAATGAGCAGGAATCAGCTCCCTGAGCCCATGACAGACAGCGACATCTATTTGGTCTTTTTCAGGGAGCGGAGTCTCGGTATCGGGTACGTAGGGTACAAATGTCAGATGAGAGAATCCGAGATGAAACAGTAGCTCGATCGCGCCTTCTACCATTTCGATAGAGTTGGAAACAAATAGACAGCGCGTTCCTGGCGGCAAGTCCATGAGTTGATCCAATTTGTTAATGTCAATCGTACGCCTTGCTAGCAGCACGGGGATGTCTGGTTGAGGAACTGGCTGATCTTGCAAAAGACTGGTATCAGAAACAAGGATGAGATCAACTTCATCGTACACACTCGGGTGAAGCCGTTCTTGCATGTGGTTTCGAATGATGGCCAAGCGGTTTCCGAAAAAAGACGTGAGCGTGTTTGCAAACAGCAAGCTGATCGTCTCCAGCCTGGTCATCAACAAGATGCATGGTTTCTGTTTTATCATGATGCGACTCCTTTATATCTGCCGAAAAGCTTTTAGATTTGGGTGAAAATATTGGATCAGATATCCGTAAAAACAACCTATATTATAACCTAAAAATCCTTAATTGTTCAGAAATGCTTAACTTTTATAACAATATGGTTTTGGCACAAATCTTGCTATACATTCGGTAGAGCAAACCAGATACTAGAGATAGACATCAGGGAGGATGATGAATCGGATGAATCCGTTCTTATACATGGACGAGCATCGCGACGAAATAGTGCGAACATACAAAGATTTGCATCAATTGGCGGAGCCGAGCTGGCACGAGGAGAAAACGGCGAGATATTTGCGGGAACGCATGGGGGCGGCCGGTATTGCCGTCACAGGCTTCGAGGGGCACCACGGCTTTTATGCGGAGATTCCTGGAGAGAGTGCTGAAATCGTGGCATTGCGCGCGGATATGGATGCACTTGTGCAGGAAGTGGACGGCGTGGTGAGACCGAATCACTCATGCGGACACGATGCTCACTCGACACTTGCTCTCTACAGTGCCCTGGCTATTCAAGCAAGCGGGGTGGTGCCGCCGAAAACGATGCGCTTTCTATTCCAGCCTGCTGAGGAGAAGATGGGCGGAGCCTTGCAGATGATGAAGGATGGTGCCCTCGAAGGCGTGACAAAGCTGATCGGCGTCCATCTGCGCCCGGAAATGGAAGTCCCGTATGGCAGCGCTGCTCCAGCGATTTTGCATGGATCGTCTAGCTCCATCAGGGGGACGATTACAGGTCTACAAGCTCACGGAGCACGTCCGGCGCTCGGAAAAAATGTCATCGAAGCCGCTTCGTTTTTGGTTCAGGCGTTGCAAAACATTCGTTTGGAAGACGGATGCTCTTTTTCCGTGAAGATGACTCAATTGCAAGCAGGGGGAGAAACGGTGAATGTCATCCCTGATCGAGCGACCTTTAGCCTCGATGTACGTGCACAGTCCAATGAAGGCATGGCCGAATTGCGAAGAAAAACCGAGCATGCCATGAGTCAGACAGGGGCTTTGATGGGCATGGATGTCGAGTGGGAATGGTCGGGAGTCACACCCGCTGCGGTCGCCAATGCGAGCATGATCCAAGTAGCGCAAAAGGCAATTGGGCAAGTGCTGGGTGAGGACAAAGTTGCCGATATATGTGTGACGCCAGGCGGAGAGGACTTCCATTTTTACGCGATCCACCGCCCTGAGCTGGCTACCACGATGATTGGTCTGGGGTGTGGGCTCACACCTGTTCTGCATCATCCACAGATGACTTTTCAGACGGATGCCTTGATTTATGGGGCAAAAATCATGACAGCTGCGATTTATGAAGCAGCCCAACATTCTTAGAGAAGCGCTACACACGCAGGGGGTTACCTTATGACAGAGAGCAAGCAACTAAAAAAGAAAAGCTTACTTCGGCTAGACGCCTACGTCCTTTTGTTTTGCATTTTACTCCTATGTGCGTTGGCTACCTATGTGGTCCCGACTGGAGAATTTGAGCGTGTAAAAAACGGCAATGTTACCACGGTTGTACCGGGTAGCTATCATGCGGTGGAGCCAAATCCTACGGGTTTTATCGAGTTTTTTACCGCGATCCAGACAGGGATGGTCAAAGGGGCGCCGATCATCTTCCTCGTTTTGTTCACAGGCGGTGCTTTAGCTGTTTTGGATAAGACAGGTGCACTCAACGCAGCGATTTTGACTATGGTCCGAAAACTGGGAAATAGAGAGTGGCTGCTGGTTATTTTGATCACTTCCGTCTTTTCCGTACTGGGTACGTTGGGTGTGATCGTCAACTCCGTCATTGCCTTCGTTCCACTCGGCATCATGATTGCGAGAGCGATGAAAATGGATGCAATCTTCGGTGTGGCTCTGATTTATCTGGGGGTGTATGCCGGATTTAATACGACAATCGCTTTTCCGGGAACACTGGGCTTGTCCCAAGAAATTGCGGAGCTGCCGCTGTTTTCGGGTATCGGATACCGCACCATCATTTATGTTACGTTTGTGACCGTTACCATCCTGTACATCGGGCGTTACGCGCGTAAGGTTCGTCAAAACAACAGTATCTTGGAGGGTGAGCTCTTTCCTTCCGATAGTGGTTCAACCACGATGGAAGTAGACACGAAAAATGTTGATTTTACTACTCGTCACAAATTGATCCTTGCGTTTACGGGGATCGTTCTGATTGGTTTTATCGTCTGCACGATCTTGTTCAAATGGGACGTAAACGAGATGTCCGGAATCTTTATTTTTATTGCGATCGGGGTAGGCTTGCTCAACAAGATGAGTGGCAACGATATCGCCAAAACGTTCTTAAAAGGCTGTCAAGGGCTGATTTATGGGGCTTTGATTGTCGGTATGGCACGTGCGGTCACGGTCATTTTGGAAGATGGGAAGTTCCTCGATACCATCGTGTACGGGCTTGCTACCGTTCTGGAGCCGCTTTCCCCGATGGCTGGGGCAATTGGGATGTTCCTCGGAAGCGCCGGGCTGCACTTCTTGATTTCGTCCGGTTCAGGTGAAGCCGTTATGTTGATGCCGTTGTTGGCACCATTGGCTGACCTGATGGGCATTACGCGCCAGGTAGCAGTCGAGGCACTGATGCTCGGAGAAGGTGTGGTCAACTGCATTAACCCGACCTCAGGTGTTCTGATGAGTATTTTGGCGATGAGTGGCATTTCTTACGGCAAGTGGCTGAAGTTCATGCTTCCACTCACAGCGGTATGGACAGTCCTCTCCATCGTATTTATCGTGATCGGGGTCCTGATTAACTGGGGCCCGTATTAATCCAACATTCGATGACAAGAAAGACCTGTCCTCTGCCAGCTTTCTGATGCTAGAAAAAAATCCCCCAACGGCTACTAGCTTTGGGGGATTTCCTTTTCTCTATTGACCAATGATAATGCGTTCTTTCGGATAATGGTAGCGTACGATTCGGTCATTGCGCTTCAAGAAGAGGAGCAAATTGATAATCCCGATACGTCCGATCATCATCGTAATAATCAGAATGAGCTTGCCGCCTATGCCCATCTGAGCCGTTATCCCGGTAGACAATCCGGTCGTACCGAATGCAGAGCAGACCTCGAACAAGACGTGCTGGAAAGGTAAATCCTCCAGCCAGACGAGTAGCATGACCGCTGTGAACACCAGGATGATCGCGATGAAAAAGACAGTGAAGGAGCGCTGAATGTCCTCATCAACGAGTTCTCTTCCGAACACCTTTACTTCCTTGTAGCCACGCATGTTGGCAAAAACCGAGGCAATCAGGACGAAGAACGTCGTGGTGCGTATCCCACCGCCCACGCTGCTCGGCGAGGCGCCAATGAACATCATCCCGGAGAGCATGATGAGTGTTGTGGTCGACAAGAGGCTGATATCCATCGTAGCCAAGCCGCCGCTTCGCGAAGAGACGGAGTGAAACAACGAATAGAACAACATTTCATGCCAGGTCTTATCGGCCAAAAACTGATTTCGTTCAAAAACGAAAATGAGCAGGGCACCAATGGCGATCAAGGAAAAGAACGTCAGTGTCGTAATCTTGGTGAAGAGCGAAAAGGTGAAACGCACTTTTGCACGGCGATAGGAAAAGTACGTTCTCAGTTCCACGAGGACGGGAAACCCGATCGCTCCACAAATAATCAAGATCATCACGATAGTCTGAAACACATAATCGTGGGTAAAGTCGAGCATGGAGTTTCCGTGCAGGTCAAACCCGGCATTCGTAAAAGCACTGACAGAGGCAAAGTAACCGTGGTAGAACGCGGTGTACCAGTCGTCGTAGTAGCCGGCGTAAATAAAATGACTGCCTAACAGGATGGTTCCCGCTAGCTCGATCAAGAGTGCAATCACGAGAATATTGCGCATCAGGTCGACCAGACCGGACAATGTGGAGCGGTTGTGGTCCGTCGCGATCCAGATGCGCTGTTCCAGACCGATTTTTTGGCCCATGAGGATCCAAATGAACGTTCCCAGTGTCATGATTCCGACCCCACCAACCTGGAAGAGCAACGTAAGAAAGAGAATCCCCCACTGGTTGAAAACCTCATGAATCGTAATGACAGTCAGCCCGGTAACGCTGATGGCACTCGCCGCGGTAAACAAAGAGTCAATAAAAGAAAGAGAGGCTCCCGGCAAGTGAAAAAACGGCAATGACAGAAGAAACGCTGAGATCAGAATGAGCCCAACGTAGGCGAACACGATGATTTGAACAGATGTCAATCGACGCTTTTGATTGGATGATAACAAAATAAATGGCCTCCTGAATAAGCTTCATGAGGATTATCATACCAAATAAATGAAGGGAAGCAAAAGCACGGAAAAGATCAGTTGACAATGTATCCGCAATAATGGTAAAGTTCAGAAGTATTTATTGGAAATTCAAAATATTAATGGAAAGGTGGGCTAGTCATGAAAAGAATTGTACGCATGGGTCATCCATACAAGGGCATACATGACGTAACCCCACCATTGATACGAGCGTAGTATCGTTTTTTTGATCTCGTTAACATGGCGTAGGTTACCTTTTGTAGCCTGCGCCTTTTCTATTTTTGTTGAGGAAAAGGCATGTTGCTCACGGGCGATGTGTCTTTTTTGTCCCTAAAAAAGGCACCCAGCCAGCTAAAGAGAGGGGAGAAACAAAAGATGTTCTCGGTTTTGGCAAAGCTTGATTGGTTTTTCAAGGAGCATTGGAAACGTTATACGGTCGCTATTCTGCTATTGATTCTAGGCGGCCTACTGGAGATTATCCCTCCAAAAATCATCGGGGTGGCTATTGATGAGATTCACCTGGGGACGCTAACTGGAGAGCGGCTGGTATCCATTTTGCTGTTTTTCGGCGTATTGTCTGTCGCGATTTATTGGGTCAATTTTATCTGGATTCGCCAGCTGTTCGGGGGAGCGTTTCTGGCGGAACGGACGTTGCGTTCGAAGCTTATGACGCATTTTTTGCGGATGACGCCAACGTTTTATCAGCGCAATCGTACCGGTGATCTGATGGCGCGAGCGACAAATGACCTCAAGGCTGTCTCAATGACGACAGGCTTCGGGATTTTGACGATGGTGGATTCGCTATCTTTTACAGGGGCAATCGTGCTGACAATGGGCTTTTTGATCAGTTGGAAGCTGACCTTAGCGGCGATCCTTCCATTGCCGTTCATGGCCTATATCATCAAGCAGTATGGGAAAAAAATTCACGAGCGATTTTCAACCGCACAATCCTCGTTTGGCGAGCTAAACGATCGCGTACTGGAATCTGTCTCTGGTGTTCGTGTGATTCGAGCTTACGTACAGGAAATGGCGGATCAGGAGCGCTTTCGTCAAAAAACACATGAAGTGTATCAAAAAAATATCGATGTAGCGAGAATCGATTCGTTGATTGAGCCGACCGTCAAAATATTGGTTGGGATCAGTTATATGATCGGCTTGATCTACGGTGGCTATCTTGTGTTTCAAAGAGAACTGACCTTGGGAGAGCTGGTCTCGTTTAACGTCTATCTCGGGATGCTCATTTGGCCGATGTTTGCGATTGGCGAATTGATCAATGTAATGCAAAGAGGAAGTGCCTCGCTGGATCGGGTCAATGAAACCTTGGCTTACGAAGCCGATGTGACGGATCACGACAGACCGGTTCATATTGCAGTACCAGAAGTCATTCGATTTGACTCCGTGACATTCCGCTATCCATCTGCGCAGGTTGACCAACTAGTGGATGTCTCCTTTACCCTTGGTCGGGGGCAAACGCTAGGAATCGTCGGGCGTACGGGAAGCGGGAAATCCACGCTGGTGCGACAGTTGCTTCGCGAATTTCCGGTAGGACGGGGAGCTATCAGTGTTTCGGGAGAGGCGCTAGAACAGATCAGCCTGGATAACATCAAGAGTTGGATCGGCTATGTACCGCAGGAGCAGATTCTGTTCTCGAAGACAGTCCGCGAAAACATCCTGTTCGGGAACAACGAGGCAACAGAAGAACAATTACAGGAAGTATTGAAGCAGGCAGCGTTTGCTAGGGATGTGCAACTACTGCCTGAAGGCTTGCAAACGCTCGTTGGTGAAAAAGGCGTAGCCCTTTCTGGCGGGCAAAAACAGCGGGTCTCGATTGCCCGGGCTCTTTTGGTCAATCCGGAGATCTTGATTCTCGATGATGCCATGTCAGCCGTGGATGGAAAAACCGAAGCGGAGATGATCGCCAATATTCGCCGGGAGCGTGCAGGTAAAACAACACTGATCACCACACATCGCTTATCGGCCGTCCAGCATGCAGATTGGATTCTCGTCATGGACGAAGGGCGAATCGTCGAGGAAGGTACACATGCACAGCTAGTGGAGCTGGGCGGTTGGTATAAAGAACAATTCGAGAAACAGCAGATTGAAGCGACGCTGACAGAAAGCGGGTGAATGAATGACGACAGGGAAAAGGCTAGTCCATTATGCATCCATTTTTAAAAAGACGATCCTTCTGGCGATATTGATGCTGTCCATCTCGGTTGGGGCAGAACTGACGGGACCGTTTTTGGCAAAAAAAATGATCGATACGCACATCATGGGCATTGAATTCCCGTGGTATGAGACGGCACAGCGCGAGGATTCCGTGTTATACAAAGGGAAGTACTACACGAGACAGGACCACTTGGCAGCAGGGGAGAGCACAGGTGGGGAAGTTCGTGTTTTACAAGTAGGACGCGACTATTATTTCTTGAATCAGGCGATTTCGTATGATGGGCAGCGCTCCATTGAGGATGGGAAGCTCGTCATTGTCAAAGGTGCGGATCGAGCGGAGTACCAGGCCACTCTCTTAAGCAATCAGGAGATATTCGAATTTTTTCGGCCAGAGACAAGCGGATTGCTCACACTGGCAGCTCTCTATTTCGGATTATTGGTAGTTGCCTCACTTTTCCATTATGGACAAAAATTTTTATGGCAAAAATCAGCGAATCAGGTCATCGAGAGACTTCGTATTGACGTGTTCGCGCATATTCAACGATTACCGATTCAATATTTCGATCATCTCCCTGCCGGGAAGGTGGTTGCTCGTGTCACAAACGATACGGAGGCAATCCGTGAGCTGTTTACGAATGTGCTCGGCAACTTTATTACGAGCGGGATTTATTTAGTCGGTATTTTCGCAGCCCTGTTCTTGCTTGATGTACGGCTCGCGCTCGTTTGTCTGGTCATTTTGCCAATCATGGTCGTGTGGATTTACTTGTACCGCAAGTACGCCTCTGCATTCAACCATGTCATACGGGCACGCATCAGTGACATCAACGGAATGATCAATGAGTCGATCCAAGGGATGCCGATCATTCAGGCATTTCGCAGAGAAAAGGAAACGATGCGGGAATTCGGCGAACTAAACGAAGAACTGTTCACCTATCAAAATAAAATGCTACGGCTCAATGCGACCGCTTCGTTTAACCTGGTTCAGTTCATCCGCAATATCGCGTTTGTGTTGTTCATCTGGTATTTCGGCGGAGCGTCCCTCGGTATAGGTACACTGCTCTCGCTTGGTGTCCTCTACGCATTCGTCGATTATCTCAACCGCTTGTTCCAGCCGATGACACAAATCGTCAACCAACTGGCGAACCTGGAGCAATCTCTCGTTGCGGCATCACGTGTTTTTGAACTGCTGGATGAAGAAGGCGTTGACGTTGATCCTGTAAAGGTTCCGTGCTATCAGGGGAATGTCCGTTTTGACGATGTTTCTTTTGCCTACAAAGACGACCAATATGTGTTGAAAAACATTTCATTCGAAGCTTGGCCAGGAGAGACAGTGGCACTGGTTGGTCACACAGGCTCGGGAAAAAGCTCGATTATCAATCTGTTACTCCGCTTCTATGATGTTAACAGAGGAGCGATTATGATTGATGGGCGCAATGTCCAGTCGTTTTCCAAACAGCAGCTTCGGCAGCATATGGCTATTGTTTTGCAGGACCCGTTTTTGTTTACAGGAACAATTCGTTCCAATGTGAGTCTGGATGATCCGTCGATTTCGCCGGAAAAAGTGGAGAAGGCCTTGTGTGATGTAGGGGCAGACCAACTGTTCCGCAGTCTTCCGCAAGGATTCGATGAACCTGTTATCGAGAAGGGCAGCACGCTTTCACTCGGACAGCGTCAGTTGATTTCGTTTGCGCGTGCTCTCGCGTTTGACCCGGCTATCCTTATTCTGGATGAAGCGACTGCCAGCATTGACACGGAAACAGAGGGCATTATTCAAAATGCACTTGAAGTGTTGAAAAAAGGGAGAACGACCTTCATCATTGCTCATCGCCTGTCTACGATCAAAAATGCAGATCAAATTCTCGTACTGGATCGAGGCAGAATTGTAGAGCGAGGAAAGCATGAAGACTTGATGGAGAAGCAAGGCAGGTACTATCAGATGTATCAATTGCAGCAAGGGAACAAAGAAGTGCGGGTGCAAGAGGCAGTAGGTAAGCACGGGAGCGCCGCAGCTCTTACCTAGTTTTTTCTACTCTTTTCGCTTCTTGAACGGTAAGATAGAGCATAGAAGTATGGACTTTTCAGGAGGGATCATCATGCCACATCTTATCGTTCGAGGCATTCAAGCTGAACAAATGGCTACGATTAGCGAACCGCTTGCAGTGGAGCTTGCTGCACTCTGCCAATGCGGTACAGACAATTTCACAATCGAATGCTTGCATACAACAGGCGTTTTTGGCGGGAAGATCGTGGAGTCGTTTCCTTTTATTGAAGTAGCATGGTTTGAGCGGGGACAAGAAATTCGTGACCAGTTTGCCCAAATTGTAACGAAGCATGTCTTATCTCTTGGCATCCTAGAAGTGGAAATGGCATTTGTCGCTTATCAAAAAGAAAGCTATTACGCCAACGGAGAGCATTTCTAAAGAGCAGCCGACAGGTGCTGTCGATTTCCCGGGAAAGAATAAAGACATTCGACAAAAGTATAGACAAACAAATGAATGCAAGCATGGAATAAGGGTGTTCCTTCCTGTAGTACGAGGTTCTTCGTACGAGACGGGTGGAACACCCTTTTCATTTTATTAGCAGAACCAAAAATTTCTAAAATAGGTGTCACAAACAAAAGATGCCAGTTGTTATTCATAGTGAGAGGAGGGCAAACCGTGGAAAAAACAGAGATAGAGCGCCTGCTGATCGAAATAAAAGCGGGTTCTCTTGAGCAATACGAACTCATCATCGATCACTATCAACAACCGATCTTTACATACTGCTATCACATGCTCGGTCATCGCCAAGATGCGGAAGACGCTGTCCAGGAAGTTCTGTTTCGTGCCTACGAGCATCTTGACCAGTATACGTACTCGCTGTCATTTTCTGCATGGCTGTACCGGATCGCTTACAACCATTGTGCGAATGTACTAAAGCGCAGGAAATTAAGTCGCGTGTTGCCCTTTTTGTACAACCGTGATCAGGATGGACGCAATTATGTCGAGGAGAGCATCGACAGCAATTATCTCGGAGAGCCGATCGAGCGTATTTGGAAACGGCTGTCCGCTGAAGAACGAACACTCATTTTCCTGCGTGTGCTAGAGGAAAGAGAGTACGAGGAAATATCGGAGCTGATGGACAAAAATCCTGCGGCTCTGCGCAAGCAATTCGAACGCGTTTTGAAAAAGTGCAAACGTTATTTGCCAACGATGGAAGGGGTGGCCGCTAATGGACAAAAATCCGTTTAATCGCATGCAAGACATGCTGAGAGCGAAGCCAGTCCCGAAAGTCGATGTCAAACATAAAGTCATGGCAGCAATTCGCGCCAAGGAAAACAAGGAGGAGAAAGTCGTGAAAAAGAAAATAGGTTTGCTAGTCACTGTAGGTATGCTCGTCGGAGCGTCTTCTGTATGGGCAGGAGTAGAAATGATTCAATTGAAAAATGAGAAGGGCGAAGTAGTGCTAAAGCTTAAACAAATGAGTATGGAAGAACAGCAACAAAAGATGCAACAGCTCCCCCCTGACATAAAGGATCAGATCAAGAATCGAAATGCAGAGATTTTTAAACAGTTGGATACGGGGGAACAAATCGTCAATGGATTAAAACCTGGCGAAGCGGTTGCCATTTATTGGCCGCTGACAAAACTTCAGTTGGAATCAAATCCAAACAGTACTCCGTTCGTAGATGTTCGATCCAAGCCTTTTACCTATACAACGTGGAAGAACATGGAACAAAAGGTTGGCCATCTGTTCAAGGTACCGGCAGAGCTGGGGATGGATTTCAAGTTTGTAGCAGGTGAAGCGATCTATCTTCCAAGTGACAAGTATGATGAGAAAGCGATGAAAGAGGAACAAGAAAGAACGAAAAAAGAATACGTGGTACAACCAATTCCATTATCAGACAAGCTTCGTGATGCAGAGATTGAGTACAAGGGCCAAAAAGGAAGTGCTTTCTTAGAAGTCTCCATCCTGGGTGACAACAATAAAAGTGGAGGTACACTTGCGGAGAATTTGGAGAAAGTCATGATTGACGACAATGAAGCCGTGTACTCCACTTTCGTACCTGAAAATGGGGACACCGTTCACTCTTTGGATTGGGTGAAAAATGGGACAAAGATTAACTATAGCTTGAGAGCCAAGATGAGTGTAAGTACGAAAGTAGAGCTGCTGAAAATGGCGGAACAAATCAATCAAGCAAAATAATGAGAAATTCCTTCAGAGAAAGTGGCATCCAAAGACGAGTTGATCAAAACACCGAGCAGATCAACGATACGAAATAACCATATTCCTAAAAGAGGAGTACCACAAAGCACAGTTTGGCTTGTGGTACTCCTTTTCTTTCGCTAATTGCTTACATCACGTAGCTTGTTTGCCTTTTTGCCCATCAACTGTTTCAAGCCATCCATATTAATCAGGATAATCCCGACAATAATCGTGATTCCCCCTGCTAACGACAGGAGATAAAGCGGTTCATTGTACAGGATGACGCCCAAGCTTAAGGCAATCAACGGAGAGATATAGAGCCACGTGGATGGAAACACAGGGTTGGTTTTGGCAACAAGCCAATAGAAAATGGTGTGCCCCATCATGGAACCAACGAAGACCAAGTACAGGAGCGAGAGGATCGCATTAGCCGTGAGCATCGATTCGATATGCACTTGCTCTGTAAATAACGATAAAACAAGCAGTATGGCTCCTCCATACATCATCTGTGCCGCATTCAAAGCGATGGGTGAGGTATCTTGAAACCGTTGGATGACGCTCCGGGAGTATACTGCACCAGCAGAATAAAAGATTTCCCCGAATACGACTGCCATGCACCCTGCAAGCCAAAGGAGACTGAATGAGATGGTCACACCGGGTAAAATCAGCAAAAAGACACCGACAAAGGCAACCAAGCAACCCGCCAACGCAATACCGGGGGGCTTTTGCCGAGTAATACCGGTCTGAAGCAGCATCACCATGAGAGGGCCTGTTGCAGATAATATCGCTGCAATTCCTGAACTTACATGCTGCTCTGCCCAATACAAGGGGGCAAATGTCCCGAACGTCAAACCGATACCGGTAAGGAGCATTTCTTTATGAAACAGCAGCGAGAGACGCGCCTGTTTTTTCCAGAGCATAAATGAAAACAAAATGACACCTGCCAGAAAGAACCGAAGTCCTCCTGAGAAAAACGGCGGAGCTCCAGCATCGATCCCGACTTTGATTGCCAGAAAAGTCGTTCCGAATATCAAGCACATGACCACATAATTAAGCAGTACCATTATGATTCCTCCCTTTTCCTCATCATAAGGGGAAGGGAATAGAACAGATGAAATAGAATAGAACAGATACAAAGATCCATCCATTATCATGGGGGAAGGGGGGAGCGGCATGAAAAGGAAGGCTCTTTCAAACAGTCATTCTGATAAGCTGTTCGAACAAGTGTATGATTATCTTCTGGACCGAATCAGACGCGATGAGTGGAGGGCACATGAAAAGCTCCCATCTGTTCGAACGTTGGCGTTGGAATTGAATGTGCATCGCCTGACGGTTTTTAAAGCATTTCAATTATTAAAGCAAAAACGCCATGTGTACGTGAAGGATAAGTCGGGGTATTATGTACAACCGAGCAGCCTGTTGCCAGTGGAGTCGATGAATGATCCAATCGTTTCTGCCTATGTGCACAAGAGTTATCTTTCGGAAATTCATCAGGTGCAGGCGACCTATCAATTTTCCAAAGCATTGATCGAACCTAATTTATTGCCGAATCATTACTTTTCCGAGTACGTGAAGAAAGTGTTTGATCTGTATCCAAAAGTGCTGGGTACCTACTCAACCACACAGGGAGATCAGGAGCTGCGGGAAGCACTGTGCAGCTATTATGTTAGCCGTAATCATTTTCACCTGACCCCCGATGAGCTGATGATTACATCTGGTTCGCAGGAAGCGATTGATTTGGTTGCCAGAGTCCTTGTAAAGCCGCGTGATGTCGTGTTGATTGAGAGACCTACGTACAGTCCGGCCATCGATGTATTCGGAAGACAGGGCGCCAACATGATTTCCATCGAGATTTCGCCGGATGGCTATGATTTGGAGCAGGTTGAACTGTTGATGCAAAAAGAAAAACCACGCCTGTTTTATCTCAATCCGACCTTTCATAATCCGACAGGGTATACGGTTCCCGCTGAACAACGGAAGAGACTGGTGGAGCTGGCTGCGAAGTATCAGTGTCTGATCGTAGAGGATGATCCGTGCCGCGATATTTACTTCGGTGACGAGCCTCCACTGCCGTTTTTTTCTTACGACACGGCAGGCTATGTCATCTATCTGCGAAGCTTTAGCAAGTACATCGGGCCGGGGTTGAGTATTGCGACTGTGGCATGCCGTCCATCTATTATGAATTATTTGATTCAGGCGAAATCACTGTCCGACAGTGGGGCGCCCCTGCTGAATCAAAAGATTTTTTTGCATTATTTCTTCTCCGAACGGATGCAGCAGCATTTGGCGAAGCTGCGGATTGCATTGGCCATTCGCCGGGATATCATGGAGGAAGAGCTGTCTGTGACCGACTGGGAGTGGTCCAGTCCACCAGGAGGCTTTAATTTATGGGTGAAGCTGCCTGATTCCGTCCCGATGGATAGTCTTTTGGCGAAATGCATAGAACAATCGATTACGTTTGTGCCCGGTGCGATCTGTGATCCGCTGCGGGAGTTAAGCTCTTGGATACGCATCAGTTATTCCTATTTGAATGAACAACAGTTGCGGGATGGAATGCAAAGACTCGTCAGTACGGTTCGTCAGTTGAATATAGAGGAATAGGAATGAAGCAAGGCTGCCGACATTGATGGTCGACAGCCTTGTTTTTGGTGATTTTATAATTTGCTGACTAGATCGAGATGATTTACCAGCTCTTCTGGCTTCGACAAGAAAGGCGCATGATCGGCTTCCATTGTAAACACCTTGCTGCAAGGTGTTTCTGTATTCATTCTTCGTTGGAAATCGATTGGAATTGCGTTGTCTAATGTTGTTTCAATATAGATGCGATCGACACTTCCGAATTTCTCTTCCGTAATTTGTACTGGTTGTGTAAACGGCGCGAGCGCTTGGGGACGGCAACGCTTCATCGAAGCCAGCCGCAGTGTCTCATCCTCAACCGCGTTGAAAAATGTTTCTTCTACAGTCTCGAGCTTTGGAGCCAGTGTCATGTCGGCTTCATTCAATTCGAATTCCGGGCCTTTTTCTCCTTCTGACTTGCTTATGAGACTTTCCCCGTTTTTCGGCAAGAATGCGCAAAGGTAGACGAGCTTATCAATTTGGTCATGTGCTTTTTCAGCGGTTTGCGTAATGACTACGCCACCCATGCTGTGTCCGACAAGGATTACTTTTTCGTTTTGTTGCTTGATCAGGTCGGATACTTTCTCTACGTAGAGATCCAGTGTCACTTGCTCTGGAGGTGTCATGTCTTGTCCACTTCCAGGTAAGTCCAATGTCGCGACCTTGTGTCCCAATGCTTCCAGCTCAGGTTTTACTTTTTCCCATACCCATTCACCTTGGCATGCTCCATGAACCAATACATACGTACTCATATACATACATCTCCTTCGTTTCATGATGATCGTTCGTTAGTGTTAACGAAGCGATTTCTGCTTAACCAGCGTGTTCTTGTGTTCGTGCCTCTTGAGTGCAATAATAATAAAAATCTGTATCGGTAATCTGTGACTTTGTCACCAAGTTATTTTTTTCACAAGGAGGTTCTTCGTCCATATGCAAAAGGAGCAGATTGCGGAAGTCCTTGCACGTTTTCCAAGTCTGGCGGGACTTACTCCAGAAGAATGGCAAGAGGAGGGAATCTCCATCACTACGGTTCCAGCCAACTTTACCATTGATGAAGGCGAGTTTTTGGAGAATGCGCCATTAATCTTGGATGGGTTGGTTCGTATTTTTAAACTGAGCAGCGATGGGAGAGAGGTTACCTTGTACAGGCTATCGGCTGGCGAATGCTGCCCACTTATCGCGTCTAGCATATTGGGAGAAACAGTGTATGAAGCCTCGGCTTGTGTGGAGAAGCCGAGTATGGTCCTGAACGTCCCGACGAAGATTTATAAGAAATGGATCGAGAAGCATCAAGGCTTTCGCCAGTATATTTTTCAATCTTTTGCGCGGCGATTGATCATCATGTCGAACTTGATTGACGACATTAACTTTAAGTCCATTCGAGTGCGGATTTGCGAATATTTGATCGAGCATACAAGTGCGGAGAATGATTCGCTCGCCATTACCCATGATCAGTTGGCAATTGAGCTGGGGACTGCTCGTGAAGTGATTAGCCGGACACTAAAGAAAATGGAAAAAGAAGGGCTACTGCGTGTTGCACGGGGACAAATTACGGATATTCAACGTTTTAGACTGCCTATAGTCGAATAATCCCTATTTGAAAATATAAAAATTTTAGGAAGCGACATGTACTGTGTTATACTGAGTCTACCATTTACTGTTCTGTAGCATTCCCTACTCGATTTACGTGAGTAGGGTTTTTTATTTGTGTCTCAGACAACAAAAAAACAGACACCCTTACAGGAGTCTGTTTTTTGTGTTTGGTTAAATTAAACTTTTTGAACGTTAGTAGCTTGTGGTCCGCGTTGGCCTTGCTCTACGTCAAAAGTAACTTTTTGACCTTCGTCAAGGGATTTGAAACCGTCGCCTTGGATAGCGGAGAAGTGAACGAATACGTCTTCTTTTCCTTCGCGCTCAATAAAACCAAAACCTTTTTCTGCGTTAAACCATTTTACTGTACCTTGTTCCATTGTTATTGCCTCCTAGTGTGTTACACACATATATTACTATCCTTGCTCTCAGGATCATCTAGACGAAAATTTGCTATCTACGCTATCCGTTGCTTCGAACAAAAATAATTCTCTATTAGCATAACAGGATATTGAAAGGATAGCAAATTATTCGCGTAAATTTATGAAAGAAAATATAGATGAGCCACTATACTAACTTCAACCCGTCCTGATTTCATAAGCTTTTATTCAGATCAGTCAATTCCTTGGGCGTCAGATTGCGCCATTGCCCCAATTTCAAATTCCCCAGAGCAATGTTCATGATGCGTACCCGCTCAAGCTTTCGCACCTGATAACCAAAAGCCTGGCACATCCGTCTGATTTGTCGATTCAGTCCTTGTGTCAGCACAATATTGAAGACGCGGTCGCTGACTTTGGTTACTTTGCAAGGCTTTGTAGTCGTTCCGAGAATACGTACGCCGTTTGCCATTCCGTGCAAGAAATTCGCTGTGATGGGCTTGTCTACGGTGACGATGTACTCTTTGTCATGATTGTTCTCGGCACGCAAAATTTTGTTTACGATATCCCCGTCATTGGTTAACAGGATGAGGCCTTGCGAATCCTTATCCAGACGCCCGATAGGAAAAATCCTCTCCGGGTGATTCACGAAATCGATGATATTGCCTTTGACGTGCAGTTCAGTGGTACACGTAATTCCGACAGGCTTGTTCAGGGCGATGTAGACATCTTTCTTTTTGATACCGAGCGGCTGCCCATCGATGCGCACGTCATCTCCTGACGCAACCGTACTTCCCAGTTCCGCGAGTTGGCCATTGATCGTCACGCGCTTGGCCTCGATTAATTTATCGGCTTCTCTTCGCGAGCAAATGCCGGTTTCACTGATGAACTTATTAATTCGCATGAGACGTTCCTTTCGCTATTGCTGCTGCTTTTCCAGTTTTTCAAGTAGTTTATTCCGCCAAGGAAGGGCCAATTCCTCCACCTCAAGCATACGCTGTATCGTCTCTTGGGAAGGTGACTTGTCGTGGAAGTATAAGTGATGGATGGAAGCCACACTGACTTGCTTCGGATGAGCAGAGATTAGGGTAATCTCTGTATCTGGCTTGATCGTCCCTTCCTGCAAGACGCGGAAGAAATAGCCCGTATAGCCCATTTCCACCACCGCTTTGAGCAACTGGTTATTGTTGTTGCGCTTGTTGATCGTCGCGCAAGGAAATCTGCCCTGGGTCACTTGCAGGATGGTATCACCGAATTGGTACACATCCCCGATACAGACCTGCTCCTCTGTCATGCCAGCGAGCGTGAGATTTTCTCCGAATGCCGCAATGGTCAGAGGCTGGCCGAATAACTTCTCCCAATGGGCATAATGTTCAAAAGGATACGCACAGACGACGCGGTCTGGCCCACCGTGGTACTCTGGATTCGCGATATCGTCGTCAGCAATTTTCTCGGAACGGACAACGAGCTCGTCTGCTTCTTCCTTCCAAATTCCGGAGAGATATTCCTTGCCGTTGTACATATTACTTTTAGGTAATCCTTTACTAATTGTAACGATTTTTCTGCTCAACTAATGCTCACTCCCAGCCTGTACGATTGCTTCTCTTTTTATCCCCATACTATACCACATTCCCTAATATCCTCCACAGCGGATGGGCACCAGCGGACGCTTCTGGTATGATGATAGAAAGGAATACACAGGAGGCCTCAGTGACATGCAATCATTTGGTGTGGCACTACACACAGATAAATATCAAATCAACATGATGTACGCCCATTGGGTAAACGGAACACACAATCAGAAGGTCGTTTTCGAAGCATTTTTCCGCAA
Organism: Brevibacillus brevis; assembly: GCF_022026395.1. Taxonomy (NCBI): domain Bacteria; kingdom Bacillati; phylum Bacillota; class Bacilli; order Caryophanales; family Paenibacillaceae; genus Brevibacillus; species Brevibacillus brevis. The sequence continues at coordinate 909,526 of NZ_CP041767.1, forward strand.
GCTGCCTTTTGGAAACGGGTACGCTGTATCTGCCGGATTGGAACGAATTGTTTCCTATATTAAAAATTTGCGATTTGAAGAAAGCGATCTCAAGTATTTGAGTGAGCAGGAGGAGAACTACGATCCGAAGTTTTTGGAAGAGCTGCGTCAGCTTCGTTTTAACGGCTCGCTCTACTCCGTGAAGGAGGGAACCGTGGTTTTCCCGAATGAGCCGTTGATTCGCGTAGAGGGGCGTGTCATGGAGGCACAGCTGGTTGAGACGGCCCTGTTGAACTACATGAACTACCAGACGCTGATTGCGACCAAAGCTTCGCGGATTAAAAACGTGGCGGGCAATGATGTTCTTATGGAGTTCGGAACAAGAAGGGCGCAGGAGGCAGATGCCGCGCTGTGGGGGACGCGGGCAGCGTACTTGGCTGGATTCGACGCGACCTCGAACATGCTGGCAGGGAAAATGTTTGGCATTCCGACAAAAGGGACGCACGCTCACTCATGGGTACAGAGCTTTGAGAGTGAGGAAGAAGCATTTGAGCGCTTCGCAGCAGCTCTACCAGGACAGGTAACCTTGCTGGTCGACACTTACGATACGCTCAAAAGCGGCGTACCGAATGCAATTAAGGTCGGAAAACGCCTGGAGAAACAAGGCAAAAAGCTGACGGCGGTGCGCCTTGACAGTGGCGACTTGACGTATTTGTCCTGCAAGACGCGCGAAATGCTTGATAAGGCGGGCATGACCGATGTGCAAATTGTCGCTTCCAACGATCTCGATGAGCACACGATTATGAATCTGAAGGTACAAGGAGCACGCGTCAATAGCTGGGGAGTAGGAACGCAGCTCATCACGGCAGCGGATCAGCCGACACTCGGAGGCGTATACAAGCTGGTGGCGCGCGAAGGCGCTGACGGAAAATATCAGCCGACCATCAAAATCTCCGGGAATCCGGAAAAAGTCACAACGCCGGGCATCAAAGATATGTACCGATTGATTGATCCGGAAACAGGGAAAGCGATTGCTGACTACATGTGCTTCCCACATGAAACAACGGTCGATGATGGAGCCCCTCTCCATTTGTTCCATCCGAGCCATACGTATTTGAGCAAGAATTTGGAGAACTACCAGGCAGAGTCGCTGCTCATTCCGATATTTATGGATGGGGAACTGGTTTATGAACTGCCGACCCTCCAAGAGATTCGCAACTACCATCGTGAGCAACTCAAGCTGTTCTGGCCTGAATACTTGCGCATGCTGAATCCGGAGCATTACCGCCTGCACATCAGCGAAGAGATGTGGGAGACGAAAACAAAACTGATGAAGGCGTATTTGAAAAAATAGGGAAAAACGTCTGATGTGTCGTGAGGATGCATCGGGCGTTTTTTATTTGTTTGCCAAAAATAACACAATAATGTGAAAACAAGGAAAATAAATTGTCTGAATTTACTTTCATCGTATATAATTACTCCATTCATCCTTTAGCTCTGCGCCAAGGTGATGTAGAAAATGCATGCGAAAAGTATTGGGGAGGAAGAGAGATGCTAAATACTGTAGAGAAAGAAAACCTGAATCCATACGAAATTGTGCAAAAACAGATTGATGCTGCAGCGGCATTGTTGGGTTTGCGTAGCGATGCTGTAGAAATTTTAAAGCGACCCAAACGCGTATTGGCCGTCAGCTTTCCTGTCAAGATGGACGATGGCAGCGTGCGTGTCTTTGAAGGCTACCGATCACAGCATAATGATGCGGTAGGACCGACCAAAGGCGGGATTCGCTTTCATCCTGATGTGACGATGGATGAAGTCAAGGCGCTCTCCATGTGGATGTCATTCAAATGTGGCGTGGTTGGTCTTCCTTATGGTGGCGGAAAAGGCGGTGTCATATGTGATCCTCACGAGTTCAGCAAAAATGAGCTGGAGCGAGTCAGCCGCGGCTTCATGGAAGCTATCGCTGATATTGTCGGACCTGAGACAGACATACCTGCACCTGATGTGTATACGACCCCACAAATCATGGGCTGGATGATGGATACGTACAGTCGATTAAAAGGCAGCTATTCTCCGGGAGTGATCACGGGAAAACCGCTCTCGGTCGGCGGCTCCAAGGGAAGAAACGAAGCGACTGCCCGTGGATGTGTCTTTACAATATTGGAGGCGTTAAAAGATTCTGGGCGCAAGCCGGAACAAACAACAGTCGCGATTCAAGGCTTTGGCAATGCGGGAAGAATAGCAGCGAGGCTTTTAACAGAGCTGGGCTTCAAAATCGTGGCGGTCAGTGACTCACGCGGAGGAGTTTATGATGCTGCCGGCTTGGACATTGAAAAGGTAGGCCAGTTAAAGGACAACACCACTATATTGGAGTATGCAGGTGGTACGGTCATCTCCAATGAACAGCTGTTGGAGCTCGAAGTGGATATTCTGATCCCGGCCGCGTTGGAAAATGTCATCACAGCAGCGAATGCCCACAGCATTCAGGCCAAGTGGATTGCAGAAGCGGCTAACGGACCTACTACACCCGATGCAGATGCCATTTTGCGGGAAAAAGGGATTACCGTGATCCCGGATATTCTCGCCAATGCAGGTGGCGTAACCGTTTCTTATTTTGAATGGGTGCAAAACCTGATGAATTACTACTGGTCCGAGGTTGAGGTAAACGAAAAGCTGCAAACGACCATGATTAACGCTTATCGGGCCGTGAAAGAGCTCTCAGATCAATACAAGGTGGACTTGCGCACGGGAGCTTATATGATCTCGCTTTTGCGAATTACGGAGGCGATGGAAGCGCGCGGCTGGATTTAAGGGAAGAGACCTCTTGCAACTTGCTTGCAAGGGGATTTTTTCATTTTCCCCTGCGGGATTAGCAGGAAGGCAAGTATTTTTGTCGAATTTGTCGGATTATTGTTTTTCTACCTGTGTTCAAAGGATGGAAAGGGGGATCTTTATGCCAATCAAATTGCCCGACGAATTGCCTGCAACGGAAATACTCGCCCAAGAAAATATTTTTGTGATGAAGGATAGTCGTGCTTTCACGCAGGACATACGACCGCTCAGGATCGTCATTCTCAACCTCATGCCCGTGAAGGAAACAACGGAAACACAGTTGCTCCGTCTCCTGGGGAATACACCGCTACAGGTGGAAATCGTGCTATTGCACATGTCCAGTCATACATCCAAAAATACGTCGGAAGAACATTTATCGATGTTTTATAAAACGTTTGAGGAGATCCGTGACCAGCGATTTGATGGCATGATCATCACCGGAGCGCCAGTCGAACAGCTCGAGTTCACAGACGTCACGTATTGGCAGGAGCTAACAGAAATTCTCGATTGGAAAATGGAGAACGTCACGTCGACCCTGCATATTTGTTGGGGAGCACAAGCAGGTCTTTACCACCACTTTGGCGTTCCGAAGCATCCTTTGCCAGAAAAAATGTTCGGAATCTTCCCTCATACACTCAATAAGCAAAATGTGAAGCTGTTCCGCGGATTTGACAACTACTTCCACATCCCGCATTCCAGGCATACCGAAAATCGCAGGGAAGACATCGAGCAAGTGCCTGAACTGGAGATTTTGTCCGAGTCTGATGAAGCAGGGGTTTACATCGTAGCGACGAGGGATGGCAGACAAATTTTCGTGACAGGACATTCCGAGTACGATCCGACGACCCTGCAAGATGAGTACCAGCGGGATGTGAACAAAGGCTTGGATATAGCTGTTCCGCGTAATTACTATCCAAAGGACGATCCAAGCCGCGAGCCCATCGTCACTTGGCGCGCACATGCGAATTTGATGTTTTCCAACTGGTTAAACTATTACGTTTACCAAGAGACACCGTATGATTTGAACAACAACAAGCGATAGCAACGCAGCAGCCATCCGAGGTGATTCGGATGGTTTTTGTTTGGCCCGGTTGACGTAATAAATGGCGACAGGTAGTGTGAGAATAATCGCGCAGGAATACTACCGGGAATTCAAGCAAGATGGGAGTTTTGTATGATGAAAAAAATCATGAAACAAGATCAGGACGTCACCAAGCAGCATAACAAGCAAATGATCCTCGACATTATCAAAAAGCAAAGACCGATATCGCGTGCGGAAATCGCCAAAATTACGCGGATGAGTGCCACCTCGATTGGCAGATTTGTCAGCGAGCTGTGCGAAGAAGGACTGATTCGAGAGACAGAGCTTACCTCATCAGGTGTGGGCAGGAAGGCAATCATGCTCGACATCGAGCCGGGAGGCATTTATACAATTGGCGTGGATATGGCAAAAAAACGCATTAGCTTTGGGATCATGGACTTTAGCGAAGCGATTATTGCACAGCACCGGATGGATCATAAAACACAGGATTCTACACCGGAAGAAACGGCTGAACTGATTTGTAACGAGATCGAAGGGATGCTCAACCAGACCGGTATTCCGCTAGAAAAAGTGGTCGGGATCGGGATTGGAATGCCTGGGGTGATCAATTATGAGCGAGGGATTGTTCAGCTATCCACTACGCTGGACTGGAAGGACGTAGCGTTCGCCAGCCTGATTGAAAAAAGGCTGAAAATCAAAACCGTTATCGACAACGATTTGAAGGTGAAAATTCTCTCGGAGTACTTGTACGGATCTGCCAAAGGCTCGAACAAGACAGCCCTGATCGGCATTGGCACGGGTATCGGTTCTGCGTTGATTATCAATGGCGAAGTGTTTCGCGGGGGCTCCAATAGCGCAGGAGAGCTGGGGCATACGACGCTCGATCCGAATGGGAATCTGTGCGAATGCGGAAAACGAGGATGCCTGCAAACCTACATAGACGAAAATTCTTTGATCATAGAAGCGCGTCGGGTGAAGGATGTCAGTGATGTCCGACAGGTTTTCGCAGCGGCGAGAAACGAAGAGCGCTGGGCGAAGGAAATTGTCTCACGTACTGCGTTGTACCTCGGAATCACGATTAACAATATTGTGTGCATGTACAATCCAGATACTGTGATAGTAAGCGGTGATTTGGTAGAGAATTATCGCGAAATCATTGACTTGGTCGAGGAGCATAGCGATCAAGTGATCTGGGAGCCATTCAAGGGGAAATTCCGTGTCATCCCTTCTGAATTGAAGGGGGAGGCGATCGTGATGGGAGCAGGAGCATTGGCGATGCAACACTTTGCACCCTTGGCAGGGAGATGGGCAGAAGAATCATGACTTGCTTGGCCATTTTGTATTCAACAAGTACGGCTGTTTAGCCGATATAGGAAATGGTGGAAAAGTAGAGAGGAAAAGGAGAGGGATGTGAGTATGAAAAACTGGCAAAAAGGGATGCTCGCTACGGCTGTTACCGTTGGGCTAATCTTTTCCGGTGTCGGTCAAGTACCGGCGTTGGCAAATTCTTCGACGACAAGTACGCAGAAGAAGATTTCCAAGCTTGTGGTTGATACAAAGACAGTAAAGTTGAAAAAAGCGGGGACACAGCAGTTGAACGTCCGCGTTCAATACACAGATAAAACAACGGAAGACGTCACACAGCAAGCGGAGTGGACTTCCTCTGACAGTGACATCGCAAGCGTTGACAAGGGCTTGGTTACAGCAGTTAGTTCCGGGAAAACAAGAGTGAAAGCAAGCTTTGGGGGCAAAAGTGTGAATGTCCCTGTTGAGATCGATGTGATTTCCAAGCTCACAGCTGACCAGAAGAAACTGGCTCTCGGCGTGGGAGGCACGAAACAGGTAAACGCAACTGCGACCTTCTCTGACAAGTCTACTGCTGATGTAACGGCTCAGGCAGAGTGGGAAAGCAATGATACAGAGATCGTAACGGTAGCGAATGGATTGGTTACGGCAGTAAGCTCGGGCACAGCGAAGCTCAAAGTAAAGTACGGTGGAAAAAGCGTATCCATTCCAGTAGAGGTGGATGTCGTCTCCAAGCTGGACAGTGATAAGAAAAAGCTGTACCTGCGTCCAGACACTACCCAGTCGATTACGCTGCTGGCTACCCTGTCTACCAAAGAAAAAGTCGATGTAACAAGCAAAGCCAAGTGGACATCCGACGATGCAAAAGTCGCCATAGTTGAAAACGGAGTCGTGACAACTGTAGGCTCAGGCAAAACGAGAATCAAAGCAACTTACGGTGGTAAGACGATCTCGATCCCTGTAGAGTCTGCTGTCATCTCCAAATTGGAATTTGACATGAAAAAGGCCGATCTCAAAGTCGGCGAATCAAAAGACTTGAAGGTATCTGTTATCTATACCGACAAAACCAAGGTTGACGTCACAACCGATGCAGACTGGATCTCTACGAACAGCTCCGTTGTGACTGTAGCGGATGGCAAGATCACGGCTGTAAAAGCAGGTCGTGCAACGATTGCGGCGACGTATAATGGAAAAGTTGTAAAAATACAAGTAACCGTGAAGTAACTCACGCTGGAGGAAAAGCCAGGGCGCGACTGCGTACCTGGCTTTTTCGCATACTCTAGCCTGTGGTAATCTGTAGCTAACGCTTTTGATTGGACGAAGACGGAGGGCATCATGGATATTCGACAGCTGCAATACTTTGTGGAAGTAGTTAAACATAAAAACTTTACGAAGGCCGCGCAATCCCTTCACGTCTCCCAGCCTTCTATCAGCAAAATGATCAAGGCATTGGAAGAAGAGCTAGAGGTAGTTCTGCTGGATCGGACGGAGCGGAAAATGGATCTGACAGACGCTGGGGAAATGGTCTACAGCTATGCGACCAAAGTGTTGCAGCTTATGGAAGGCATGTCGTCGGCGATTGCAGAATTGCGAAATGTCGAGCGTGGTCGGGTCAAACTGGGTATGATGCCGACAGTGGGTTCTTTTCTCTTGCCGAATGTGATCGCCTTGTTTAAAAAGCAGTATCCAGGCATCGATATCGAGATGAAGGAATACAGCGCCAAGCTGCTTGAAATCCAAATGGAGCAAGGCAGCATCGATGTAGCATTAACCGTTCTTCCAACGGATCAGGAAAAATTTGTGGCGGTTCCCTTGCTCGCAGAGGACCTCGTCGCGATCGTTCATCGGGAGCATTGGCTCGCGGGAGTCGATGAGGTGAGCTTGGAACAGCTCAAGGACGAGGCTTTCATTTTGTTTACCGAAGAGTACGCGATGCATGATGTGGTGCGCCAAGCGTGCAAGCTGTCCGGCTTTGAACCGAAAGTCGCTTACATGAGCTCTTTATGGGATTTTGTCGGAGAGATGGTGGCTACCCAGCTGGGGATCTCACTCATTCCACGATCCATCGTGAGACGCTTGAATAACGGACAATTGCACACTGTCAACATTTCGTACCCGGTGATTGACTGGCAGTATGCCTTGATTTATCGAAAAGAAGGGTATTTATCGCATGCGACTAAGGCTTTTATATCGTTTGTAGAGAAAATGTACAGTCATAACCAAATGGAATAGAAATGATGATTTTTATGTATTGTACGAATGGAATCGGGACGGCTTAGAATGAAGGTAACTCGTTCAAACAGTAACTTTTTGAACAACCTTTGTAGAGCAACTGGGGTGGTCTCGATGAAAAGATGGTTCTCCATCATCGCACAAGTTTTGCTTTTGTTCGGCTTCACCTGGCTTGGGAAATGGGTGAGCTTGTTTTTTCACCTTCCAGTTCCCGGCAGTCTGATCGGACTCGCGCTTTTGTTCATTTGTTTATATACCGGCTTGATTCGTCTACAATGGGTGGAAGCAGGAGCGACTCTGTTATTCTCGCAGATGATCCTGTTTTTCGTACCATCGCTGGTCGGGATGATGCAGTATCCATGGTTATTAGGTATAAAAGGATTGCTGGTGCTTGTGGTCGTCGTGAGCGGTTGTGCGCTTGTGATGATTTCGACAGGTGTTGTTGCTGAGCGCATGTTCAATCGTGGAGAGGTGAAACAGCATGATCCTGTGGAAAACATCTAGCGTGATTCTGACACTCTTTTTCTTCTATGGGGCCAAACGTTTCAATAAGAAAAGACCGTCTTTGCTGTTTTCTCCGGCTGTTTTGGCGCCGATTGGATTGATTCTGTTTTTGCTTTTCGCAGGCATTCCTTATCAGGTGTATAGTGAAGCAACCTCGCTCATTAGTGAGATGATGAGCGTAGTCACAGTGGCGTTTGCGATTCCGCTGTACCGAAATTGGTCGGTGTTAATGGCGCATCGCCGGATGATTTTGACGAGTCTTGCTACGGGTTCCCTGATTGCCATCATTGCAGGAGTATCTACGACGATGCTCGTCGGATTGGGAAAAGAAGCGGCGATTAGCGTCATTCCTCGCTCGATTACTCTGCCTATTGCGGTGAGCGTAACCGAGGCGATTGGCGGAATGCCTACGATGACAGCGGTATTTGGCATGCTGACCAGCTTCGCAGGCGTTTTTCTTGCTCCCAAGATCATCAAGAGAATGAGGCTCCGTCATCCTGTTTCCATTGGCTTGATGTACGGAATGGGTGCACATGCGTTGGGGATGGTAAAAGCGTTTGAGCGTGGGGAAACAGAAGGAAGCAGTGCGACTTTGGCTGTGATCGCCGGAGCGATGATTACAGTAGTGTGGGCGTTTGCCTTGCTGCCCGTGATTATGTCGTGGCTGGCTGTGTGAAGGAAGGGGCTGTTAGATAGCCCCTTTTTGTATTACAATAATCGTATAAAAATAGAATCAAGTGAATAAAAATACACAAGATAGTGGTGAGCAAACATGAGAATTGAATCATTCTCTTTGCAACAATACGAGGACGTCATTCAGCTATGGCAACGAGCCGGATTACAGCTTTCTTGCTCGGATACACGTGAGGGATTGCGTAAAAAGCTGGAGCGAGACGCAGAGCTTTTCTTGGTGGCAATGAATGAGGAGGAAAGGATGATAGCAGCTGTAATGGGCAGCTATGACGGACGGCGAGGATGGGTGAATCATCTGGCAGTCGATCCGGATTTCCAAGGACAAGACATAGGGAGCAGGCTGATGGATGAGCTGGAAAAGCGGCTGGCGAATATCGGGTGTGAAAAGATTAATCTGTTGATCGAGCCGGCCAATCATGGTGTACAAGCTTTTTACAATCAGCTTGGGTATGAGCGTGACGAACTAATTTTCATGGAGAAGTGGATTGCTTCTGGTAAAGGATAAAAATGGAAGTGTATCATGACCGCCCAAATGCTGGCGAAAGGTGTATGATAGAGGACAAATAAAAGCTTCATAACTCTTTCATCTTGGCAGGAGGCAACATGAGACCGCTATATATCGTCCTATTACTCTGTACCAGCTTCCTTTGGGGAGGAAATTTTGTTGTCGGTAAATTTCTTGTCGGGCACGCGTCTTCCTTGACGTTGACCAATTTGCGCTGGCTCATTGCTGTTGTTTGTTTGTTGCCCGTTGTTTGGATACGCGAAAAGCGGATTTTTCCAACGCGAGAAGCACTCCTTCCTTTGATCGTGATGGGAGTAACCGGCGTAGCACTTTTTAATTTATTCATGTTCTGGGCCCTTGAGCGGACAGACGCGACCAATGTCGGGCTATTGTCCACGCTGAATCCAGTTTCAATTGCGATTTTTTCCTTTTTGCTGATGGGCGATAAAATTCGACCGTTGCAGATTGTCGCGATGCTGATTTCGTTTACAGGCGTGCTTGTGGTGATGACCAAAGGAGACTTCGCACACTTGTCCCAGTTGCATTTCAACACGGGCGATTTGTGGATGCTCGCCGCTGTCGCCATGTGGGGGATTTACTCCGTATGCGCGCGGTGGGCGATGAAGACCGTCTCGCCGATGATGTCCACGCTGTACTCGGGGATTTTCGGTGTTGCGCTGATGCTGCCCTTTAATGTCACTACATTTACGATCAGCAACACAGACTGGACGTTCTGGCTGTCGCTGTTCTACGTTGGTGTAATGGCGACTGTCGTCAGCATGGTATTGTGGAATATCGGTGTACAAAAGGTTGGCGCAACCTCAGCAGGTATGTTCCTCAATTTCAATCCTGTTTTTACGGCCATCCTCGCATTTCTTTTGCTCGGGGAGCGTATGACCATCATCCAAGTGCTCGGCAGTGTAATCGTCATTGTCGGCTGCTATATGTTCTCACGCTTAAAGCATGTCACGACTCCGACAGCACATTCAGTCAAACAAGCACAAGGCTAAAACGGAAATCCCTCGTCTGCTCAAACAGGCGGGGGATTTTTTGGTAAATAGGCATTTATAAAAAATAAATTTACCAGAGTGCAAATTAGGCACTCTGCAAATTGCCAAACCCCGCCAAAAGCTCTATCAGAGTCGAGGCGGGGTTTAACGGTATAACGTGCTTTTTAACTTCTATGGTTCCTCATTTGCAAACATCTCCAACGTAGCTATAAGAATGTCTTTCTTTTCAATATAGTAGTCTGCATATGGAGAAGTTATTAGATTCATACCTTCAATCATTGTACAAAAATCCAAAACAGGTATAGGGCGTCCGATTCCTAGGGCAGCACCTACTGTCGATAGTAATGCCAGTAAACGAACCGGGTTCCATTCCCATTCCAAGAGTTGAAGAAGTTGGATGGCACTAGAAGCTCTTTTCGTTTGCTCGAGCGTATATACTTCGGGGAATCGCCCATCCGTCTTGTAGGCATGAAAAAACTCGTTGTAGTAAGCTTCTGCTGCGAAATCGATATCTCGGTACATTTCTCCAAAATCCGTGTAAGGTTGACTTTCATTCTTCATTACTACCCATACCAACCTTTCTTATAGGATGAAGTCATTGTATCAGAAAAAATTGATAGTAATAGAGTAAAAACAAACCTCAACCCTCACAATTATGTGAGCGGAGAGGTTTCAGTTTTTACGAAATGAGAATATTCACTCGGGAGAGTAAGTAGACATCCTAATCAAATGGGTCGTATGGAAAAAAGTGATGACCCCTTAATTTATTATTTAAATTTCCCTCTTCTGTCAAATGGTAATGGGGGAGATTGGCAAGTTGTCCTAGACCGTAATGCGGACCTTCATCATAAAACGAATACCCATCTTGATCAACTACTTGTTCTGCACGACTTTTTCTAACACTAAATGTGTCTTTTCCATTGCGAGCGCGTAATTGCGCAGTACCTAACGAAATGGGATTTTGTACTTCAACTCCACCATAACCATCAAAAGCTAATCTAGCTGTAAAATGTTTAACTCTATTTCTTCTGATTTCATATTTCGCCTCAGAAGTAAGTTCAACTGCTCCAGTAACTCTAGAAACGGCATCTCTCAACGAAACACTTTCAAGAAAATTTTTAATATCATTTAAATTGTCAACATAATTGTCGAAGTGTGGACTAAGAATAAGAGCACCGCCAATTAGCGCAATAAAGTCCCCTACCGGCACTGGACCATCAATAGCAGCAATAGCTCCTAATGTTGCTAATCTTGCAACTAACTGGCTTTCAGTCCATCTAACCCCATATTGCTTTAAAAGATTAAGGGCCATAGCGTTAGTACTTCTTACTGTGAATGACATAGATTCATCTTCCTCAGGGAAGTAACCATTTTGTTCATAAAAATCATAGTTTTCCGAATAAAATTCTTGTGCTGATTCATCTATTCTCGCTAATTCATTTTGAAGTGTTTCAAAATCATCTAAATCCATTTCGCTTTTTGATTGGTTGGTATACTTATCAAGTATCTCATTTACTTCTTGGAGAGGGAGTTCATCGTCTTTAGATAGTAATTCCTCTAATTCACTAACAGTCCTTTCTAAATACGGATCTTGCTCGTAATCTGATTCTGTTAAGGTATCAATGAACTCCCTAACGGTGTCTTTAGTAATTACCTGATCCGTATCAACATTAGAATTGTCGATTCCAGAAGCGAGCGAATAAGCTGGGGTTAAGAAAAGTAATACCATAACTAGAAAAGAACTAATGATACTTTTACGTTTCATAATTATTTGCATACATTTAAAAATGTATGCTTGCCTCCTTTTTATCCAAAATATGTAAATATATGTTAATAATATAATATTAAAGTTTTAATGTAAAATGGTTTTTTAAGCCAAATGTCATAAAACCTACGCTAAAGAGATTTTACAGGTGAATTCTACGAAAAAGTGATTTATAACTCAACTTTCGCAGCACGAAATAGACAGGTAGGCCTTGATTTAATTAGGAAATCCTGACATCCATTGTTGTAGTTGTACTTTGATTAAATTTGTGATTTTTTTTGTTGGCTTTTATGACTGTATATTCTATGAAGTCGAGCAGTGTCTGCAAAGCAATCACCAATTCCAATTGGCTAACTTCATCACTAATTCGAAAATAGTCCGTCTAACGTCCTCGTATCATTGCTAGAGCGGTGTTCCTAAGAGAGTACAATATAGCGTACAAATACAATGGTTGTATGGCTAATTAATAGATCGAAGGACCGACCTTGAAATTCCTTCTGAAGACGCATTAAAGACTTTACCGTTTTAAAGAATACTTCAATACCCCAACGCATCCCGTAGGTTTTTTTGATTTTTTGGTATTCTGTCAAGAGAACTATTTCTATTGAGGTTACACCGTGCTTGCGTTGCTTTCACATCGTCTAATCAGGTGCAAAAGTTGAGTTATAAGTTGTGGTAGGGAAGAAGCACTGTGGACTGAAAAATTAAGTGTTAGACCGGAAAATAAAGTATTAGACTGTCGTGGGCATCACTAAGCTAACGGGTTTAACGATGAAATAGCTGTCGCACCTGCTAAGCAATGATTGTACAGCTTTATCGTGGACTTTACCCTTGTCTTGCAACTAGTGGGACAGCGAATCGGATAATTGGTGAAGGAGAGACCTCTTAGGAATAAAAGCTAAGATGATGAACAGCTTGAAGAAGATACTGTTGAGGATGATTCCAACTATATCGGCAATCCCCATCAAATCATTTATGTAGCGCTCGTAAATTAATCAAGTTGTGGGTCGGATTGTTTTGAAAAGAAATTGGAACAAATATGCCTATGTCAAGATATTAAAGTTGATAAGCAATATAGAGGATACCATGTCGGTAAAAAACTAATCGATCAGGCTAAACGCTGGATGAAGGATGGCGGTATGACGGGAATCATGCTGGAGAAACAAAATAATAATGTCCGCGCATGTAAATTCAACGAAAGTTGTGGTTTTGTCATCGGAGGTTTCGATTCCTACGTCTACACAGGTCTAGATAAAGATAGTGATGAGATAGCAATTTATTGGTATCTCATGCTTGATTAATAAGTGATTGATCCTCAACATATGTCTTAAGAAGCCGAAATAATGGCAGCTTCTTTAAGACATTCCCCAAGGTTAGGAATACATATAGATCGTCATGATCAACAGCACTTTTCAACTATCGGAGAACGTTAGCGCAAAATAAGCAGCCGCAGTCTAAGAATTTATTTTCCAAGTCTTAGTCAGCGGCTTTTTAAATTTGGGTACAAGTCTAAATCTTATTCTGTGAGACTGAAGATTTTTCGTGAAAGAACTCCCGCCATATAAAGGATTCCAGTCTATTACTCTATTTTCAATGAGCACAACGTGCAAGTTTTAGAAGGTACCGATCAACGCACAAGGCTAGTAAGAAGAAAAAGCACAGGACTCGCAGACCTTGACAACGCCTACCCAGTCGGAACTACAAAAAGGAGACCACGCTTGTCGAACACTGCTCCCTTGAGAAACTTCCGCCCGTAGGGTGGCTTTGGCTCGACGGTCCCCTTTTTGTAGTGGAGACGTCCAGTGAATCCCCCCTGCTGGCGTGTCAGAGTCGAAGAGAACTGTGCTTTTTCTTCTTCACCACTATGTTGACTCAATCCAAAAGAAGCTTCCATGCTTCTCTGATGGCTATTCTTAGTCGATCACGTGGACATAGGCTTTCGCATACAAATAAGAAGGACAGTGTGTGAAGGGGAGGTTGTATATGATCGTCATAGCGGGGAGACCAGCTAATCCCGCCTCGTTGGCAGCGGAATGGGGATTAAATCCGGTACAGCGTGAAACAGTAGCGATTATGGCACGTAGTGATGAAACATTTGAATATCCAACTCCTGAGCTCCTGCAATTTGAACTGAACATGCGCGATCATCTGGTGAGGTCTGCCTTGGCACTGCACGAAAGCGGCCTGGCCTTTTCTACTTTTGAAGAATCTCGTGCCAATCCAGCTTACTGGATACGAACAGACCAGGGCGGATTCCGCTTGCGACCCGGAGTACTGCCATCCAACGGGATTATCAATATTTTTCTTGAGGGCCAAAAATACGCCACGGAATGCGCTACAGCGATGGTCATTATTATTTATCATGCAGTCCTACAGTCCATTCGTTTACCGGATTTTGAGAGAATGTTTTCGGACATCTTGCTGTATGACTGGCGGTACGATCAGGATCTGGACTTGCAAACAATCAGGACAAATACCTTCTTGCCTGGTGATGTAATTTATTTTGCCAATCCTGATTACGATCGCGCCACACCACAGTGGCAAGGGGAAAATGCAGTTGTGCTCGGCAATGGCTTGTATTACGGGCATGGTGCGGGGATCAAACGAGCAAATGAGATGGTAGCGTTTTTGAATGAACAACGAAGAGAAGGCGCAATGCGGTCAGCCTATCTGGTCAATCAGGCGACTCGGCCTGGTTTCGCCTACTTGTTTCCCTACGACAACGGTCGTTCTACCATGCGAGCTTTCGGCCATCCCATACAAGCAAGCAGTCGAATTACAGCGCAGATCGGTTCTTTGTCTTGGGAGTGGTAAAACGAACAAAAGCCTCCTGCCAGAAATGCGGCGAGAGGCTTTTTGAACAATCTCTATTAGGGGCAGGAGAATCGCTTCCAAGAAAACATAGACAGGTCAAGGGTAGAGGCTCCCTCTACCAGCAGTTGGCTGGTCGCTTCCCCGATCGCACTGGCGAATTTAAAACCGTGCCCGGAAAAGCCCGCTGCAAATACAAGCTGTGGATGTTGAGGATGACGGTCAATGACGAAATGCTCATCCGGTGTCATCGTGTAGATGCATACCTTGCCTTGGCGCAATGGTCCGGCTGCTTCAGGCATATACGTTTCCAAAAAAGAGCGAACACAGCCTTCGTCCGACAAATAGGTGCCAAAGGTACGTTCCAGTTTATCGGGATCGATGGCGTGTCCTCCGTCATGGCGTCCGATTTTTACACCAGCGCCATCAAAACTGGGAAATCCGTAGAACATGGAGTCATGAAGGCGAAAGATGAAAGCGGGAAAGCCATCCGCACTGTACTGGCCCTCATCTGCACCAAACCAGGCGACCGTTTTGCGTGTAGGCTTAAGCGGGATGGACAAGCCCAATGAGTCCAGGAGCGAACCATTCCAAGCACCGGCGGATAGCAGGACTTTATCGCCGTGGTAGCTGGCAGATTCCGTATGCACGATGAACCCATTTTCTGCTGGTTCCAACTGCGTGACTGGCGTGTTCGTCAACAGTATAGCTCCTGAGGCAAGGGCGAGCTCTCGATAGGCACGAATGCCGTTTTCGCAATAAAGCACACCTGAAGCAGGCTCCAAGCAACCGTAGTAATCAGCAGGCAGATTGATTCCTGGCCAGCGTTGCTTGACCTCATCGGCACTGAGTACTTCCAAGGGAAGGGAGTACTGCTCGGCGCTCTCCCGAATTTCATTCAGGAAAGTACAATTCAAGGGTCCAGCGTTCAAAACACCCGTTTTGGCGAAGATCGGTATACCAGATGCTTGTTCGAGTTCTGACCACAACTGTTGTGCCCGCAATGCGAGCGGGACGTACTGTTTTCCTTCTCCGTACGCATGGCGAATGATACGGGTATCCCCATGATGGCTGCCCATTGTGTGTGGGGGATCAAAGGCATCGATCATGAGTGTACGCACGCCCTGTTTCGCCAGATAGTAGCCAGCCGCCATTCCCATCGATCCTGCTCCCACAATAATGACGTCGTAGTTTTGCATGAACAGTCCTCCATTCCGCTTTAGTTTCATCTATCTTACAGGAGTTTTCTGAATTGTGGATTTTAATTTTTGTGTAAAAATCCATTTTTTTGTGCGCAATAAGGTTTATTCCATCAGTTGGGAGGGAAAAGGAGATTACGCTATCATCATATGTCAAGAAAAGTGGTGTTTACGAAATGAAATGGACGATCGGAAAAAAATTGGGTAGTGCGTACGCGCTGATCCTGGTCATTATGCTGTTTATGGGGATCACGACCATTATCAAGATGGAACAAATGAATCAGAAGATGGTGGAAATGAATACGAACTGGCGCCCAGGTCTGGAAGATATTTTGAAGATCAACATGACGCTGGAAACCGTTTATGGAGTTACGCAAACCATGCTTACGACAGAGAACATGGATGACAAGAACAAGTACGCAAAGCAAGTTGATGAACAATTTGCCTATATGGACGGCTTATTGGCAAGCTATGAAAAAACGATCTTCAGTGAAGAGGACCGTAACAATTTTGAAGGATTGAAGCAGGCGCTGCAAAAATACGAGGATTTCAGTCCGCAATACGTGGCAATCGCCAAAAAGGTCGACATCAGAAGACCAGCTACGGATGCAGACATGGCCGAGCTGGAGCGCATCAAGAAAAAAGGCAGTGAATTGTTTGTAGAACGCAAGAAATATTTGGATGCCATGATGACGAGTAACAGTGAGGGAGCACAACGCGCTGGCGCAGAAAGTGCGGAACTTTATGAGTCAGTCAGGCGGGACCTAAATATTCTCTTGGTTATCTCTATCATTGCGTGTGTGGCGCTAGCTGTCGTACTGACGTCAAGCATCCGTCGACCGATCTTGCGTTTGATGGAAGAGATGAAGAAAGTGGCTGATGGTGATTTGCGTGTGGAGCCATTGGTTGTCAAGAGTCGTGACGAGATTTTGGATCTGGCGAATTCGTTCAATGATATGACTAGAAGTTTAACTACAGTCATTCGTCAGGTAGGCGGAACTTCCGAGCAGGTAGCCTCATCGGCTGAGCAATTGACGGCAAGTGCAGATCAGACCAGCAGGGCCACTGAACAAATTGCTTTTACTGTTCAAGAAGTGGCAGCAGGTGTCGATCGCCAGGTAGCGAGTGTGGAGAATGGGGCGAAATCCATTGATGATATGTCACGAGGAATTCGCCAAATCGCAAATAACGCACAGCAAACATCCAATATGGTGAGCGAAGTCGCCAACATGGCAGGAGAAGGGAACCAGTCGATTCAGGCAGCGGTTCAACAAATGAATGCGATCCACACCTCCATGCGTGAGCTCGCATCCGTGGTAGATGGTCTGGGCAATCATTCTCAAGCAATCGGAGAGATTATTGAGGTCATAACAGGCATTGCGGATCAGACCAATCTGCTGGCCCTCAATGCAGCGATTGAAGCAGCACGCGCAGGAGAGCATGGCCGTGGATTCGCGGTCGTAGCAGATGAGGTGCGAAAGCTGGCGGAGCAATCGGCTCAGTCCGCCCAAAAAATTGCGCAGTTGATCAGTACGATTCAGACAGATACAAAAGTCGCGGTTGAATCGATGGAGTCAGGCACGCGGGAAGTACAAGAAGGAATTCGCGTCGTTCATCGTGCGGGCGAAACTTTCGGTCAAATTCAGAGCTCGATTGGTACAGTAGCTGACCAAATACACGACGTGTCCGCATCTGCCCAGGAAGTGTCTGCCCATTCCGAACAAGTCGTACAAGCGATGGAGCTGGTCAGAGAAGTTTCCGACTTGACTGCTGATGGCACGCAAAACGTTTCCGCTGCTACACAGGAGCAGCTCGCTTCTATGGAGGAAATCGCTTCGTCAGCGACAGCTCTTTCCAATATGGCAGAAGAACTGCAGCACATGATTCGCCGATTTAAGGTGTAGGCTTATAATGTGCAAACGAACGCAAAACGCCAACATGATTGGCGTTTTCAGACTGAAGAGAAACCCCCATTTTGGGGATTTCTTTTTGGTATTGTTCCAGCACGAAGTGCTGAAAAAGAGGATAGCCTGCACCTAACTTGCTTTCGCTAGGTGTAGTGCTATCTTTTTAATGTTTTGAACTGTTGCTGTCATCAATACCTGCTCTTGGACATTTTCACGTCCGCGTAACCTACAATAGCGAAGCCCATGCAGTTCTTTAGCATCTGCAAAGCTTCGCTCTATGGTTTGGTATCTTAATCTATACAAATATTTCCCTGATTTACTTAAACGGTTCTGTCGAACCCATTCCTTACTCTCTTCCCAAACGTGCCTGCTTATCACCTTTTGGTGATTTTTAGATCGGGTACACTCAGTAAGCCTTGGACAAGTTTTACAAATTTCTTTATTGGACTTATACATCCTGTATCCGTTTCGATCAGTAGTCGAATAAGTAAGCTTATGTTTTTGAGGGCATATGTACACATCGGACTCCAGAGCATATTTAAAACGCCATTTAGCAAAAAGGCCTTTAACAGGTGTAAAGGCACGATGACCGATGACAGCAAATACATTTATATCGTGAAGTGCCTTGCAGATTGGAGTAGTTAAGTAACCAGCATCTAATGCAATTGCTTCAATTGTATCCTTAAACCCAAACTTCTCGATTTGGAGATTCAGCCTATCTATGTAAGGAACGGAATCATGGACATTGCCAGCAGTGACATGGACATCGGTAATAATATTGTACTTATGATCGACGGTCCGGTGATCGAGATAGAAAAAGCCTTCGGGCTTGCTGTCTCGAACCATGTAGCCACTTTCTGGATCAGTAGTACTCACCTTGATTTCCTTTTCTTCCTTCACACCCTCTCTAGGCTTTAATCCTTTTTTCCATGTACTTCGCGGTCTTCATTAATTGCTGCCTCTAAATCTTTGAGATAGGCACGACTCGTTTTCTCGATGACATGCTTCTTAAATTTTCGTTTATTCGCATTTGCTTTAAGATGCGTGGAATCACTTATCAATACACGTCCAGCGACCATTCGATGCTGAATCGCCAAACGCACAATTTCATCAAAAATCTCCTGAAAAACATTTGTATTTTTAAAACGGGTTCGACGATTCCAACTGATTGTTGTGTGATCTGGAACTCGATCTGTTAAAGAAAGGCCAAGAAACCAACGGTAGGCGATATTAGTCTGGATTTCTTTTTCGAGCTGCCTCTCTGAGCGGATACCGTAAAGGTATCCAATGAAAATCATTTTAAATAAAACAATAGGATCAATGGAAGGTCTACCGTTATCCTCGCAATAATATTGACGTACTTTTTCTCGGATGAAAGAGAAATCTATATGTTTTTGGATGACCCTTAATAAATGGTCCTCTGGGACCAATTCATCGAGGCACACAAATTCGTAATGCATTTGCGGATTTTTATCATTGGAGGAAAGCACAATTATCACCTACTGTTAAATGTAATTATAAGAATTATAACAAATTAACGCGGTGTCGCTTTAAAATTAAGTGAAACAAAAATGGCTGTCGACTTTCTCGACAGCCTGAAAACGCCAACATGATTGGCGTTTTTTTCTTTTCATTCTCATTTTTTTAGAAAAAGTTAATCTTTAGGAAATAGTTCATTAAGAACAGGTTTAGTAGGAGTTTATCTCTACGGACTACGATGTATTCAGAGGTATAACAGGCAATCTAAGCTCGGTACGCAACCGGGCTTAGGTCTATATCTCAATGACTTACCATGGAGGAAGGTGCCAAATGTACAAACTCATTTTCACTGCAATCCCATTCGGAATGCTGTTGACTGGCTGTGTGGATGAACCGTCCGTAACAGCTCCGGCTGTAACGACCGTACAGCAACAACAACCAGCAACACCACAGCCGTCACAACAACGGTCTCAACCAGGGAAAAAACCAACTCTATCTCAAGAAGAAGTGAAAGAACGGAACAAAAAACTGCTCTCTGCAGCAGCCGAGGGCAAAACCGATGAAGTCAAGGCTAGCTTGGCAGCAGGGGCTGAGATAAACGCACAGGATGATCGTGGAAGAACAGCAGTGATGGCCGCTACACACGGCAACCATGTGGAAACAGTGAAGGTCCTCATTGAAGCAGGAGCTGACATCAATATTCAGGACGACCGGCAAGATAATCCGTTCTTGTATGCGGGAGCAGAAGGATACCTGGAGATATTGAAGCTGGTTATCGATGCAGGTCCAGATACGAAGATCTACAACCGCTTCGGAGGAACACCTTTGATTCCAGCGGCAGAACATGGATATGTGGAAGTAGCGAAGGAAATTCTTACACGGACGGATGTAGACGTCAACCATGTGAACAATCCGGGCTGGACAGCACTGATGGAAGCAATCGTATTGAACGATGGTGGAAAAAAACAACAAGAGATGGTCCAACTGTTAATCGACCACGGTGCTGATGTGAACATCCCGGATAGCGAAGGAAAAACACCCCTATATCGTGCAAATGAACGAGGTTATCACGAGATCGTACAAATCCTGCAAAAAGCTGGAGCACGCTAATTTGCAGAGGTAAGCATACATTCATACTTCGAGCGCGATGGAAATAATCCTCGACTAGAATAAGTCGTAGCAAGATTGATTCTAGTCAAAGGAGGCTATGTTCATGCCAAGCCATACGACCATCCAACCGAAGATTTTGTATTACGGAACCCCCGTTGTCCTGTTGACGACTGAAAATGAAGATGGAACAACAAACATCAGTCCCATCTCATCGTCATGGGCGTTAGGAAATTTTGTCATTCTGGGACTCGGATTTGGCTCGCATGGATTGGAAAATTTGCGTCAGCGGCCGGAGTGTGTTATCAATTTGCCGGATGCCTCGATGTGGCAGCAAGTGGAAGCGTTGGCTCCGCTAACAGGCCGCAATCCCGTACCCGCCTACAAAGAGGAGCTGGGCTTCCGCTATGAAGCGGATAAGTTTCAGGCAGCCAATTTGACTCCTGTTGATTCTAATATCGTTCGTCCAAAGCGAGTAGGAGAATGCCCGCTTCAACTCGAAGCAGTGGTCCGCACCATCCGTTTTCCGGAATATGCCGACATGTTTGCGATCGTGGAGACAGAAGTGCGTCAGGTTCATGCAGACAAACAAATTGTACAAAGTGCTCATCACGTGAATCCTCAAGCATGGAATCCATTGATCTACAACTTCCGTCATTATTTTGGTCTAGGTGATCAGTTGGGAAAAACATATCGATCGGAAACGTAGAACGTCAAAAACGCCAAGTTTTTGGCGTTTTTGTATTCAGTATGAAAAATATGGTATATTAGGTGTTGCCTAATAAAATTAGTTAATACCAAAAAATACGGGGTGAAAAGATGCTTGTCTGGATGTTGCGAAAAGTAATGGCAGAAAGAGGAGTTTGGACGGGGGCCGCTTTAGCAAGGCTGTTAAAAGAGAGAGCAAATTACAGTTTGTCTCCAGCCTCCATCAGTGCTTTACTAACCAGTCAACCCAAACAAATGAAAGCCGAGACACTTGATGCACTCTGTACTGCTCTGGAATGTACACCAAATGACTTGTGGGCGTATACACCGCCTAATAGAGTGAAGGGAGCATAAAAATATGGCAGTGAAACAGATTTTGCCTTTTGGAGACCCAATCTTGCGTAAAGTAGCCAAGCCAGTGGATGAACTGAATGCGAAAACGTTCAAGCTACTGGACGAAATGGCTGAAACCTTATATGCCACGGACGGCCGTGCTGGCCTTGCCGCACCTCAAGTAGGCATTCTTCGCAGGGTGGTTGTCATGGATTGCGGAGATGGATTAATTGAGCTCATTAATCCAGAAATCATAGAAAAGAGTGGCGAACAAATCGGAATGGAAGCTTGCTTATCTTTTCCTGGTTACTTTGGCAATGTTAAGAGAGCCGAGCATGTAAAGGTAAAGACGTTGAACAGACAAGGCGAGGAAATAATTCTTGCAGCAGACGGATTCCTTGCCGTTTGTATGCAGCATGAAATCGATCATTTAGACGGAATTTTATTTGTGGATCATGTTCAGGAAAAATGGCTGTATCATGAAAAAACAAGGCAAAAAGTCGATTTGCTGGATGTGATCCGCTTAACAAAAAAGACCTAACAAAAAGGCGTACCGTCTCCATACGGGAAATATGATAGTAGAAGGCCGTTTGTTCCGGATATCTGAAGAGAGCGGCATTTTTACGTGGAGGAACATACATGGAACAACTACTGATAGGTAGCTTTCTTTCTGCCATGGCTACTGGTGTGGGCGCCTTGCCTATCCTTTTTTTCAAATCGGTATCACATCGATGGCGGGATATATTGCTGGCGTTCACGGCAGGAATTATGGTGGCTGCCTCGACATTCAGTCTGATCCCACAGGCACTTCAGAGCGCGCCATTTATTATCGTTTGTTTGGGAGTGCTTACCGGAACATTGTTGCTTACGGTGTTGGAAAGCATCGTCCCGCATATCGATTTGGAGCATACGAGAATCAACATTTCGATGGATTCGCAATCGCTGCTGATCTTGTCTGCGATTACCTTGCACAATATTCCAGAGGGCTTGTCCGTTGGCGTGAGCTATTCGAGTGAACAGTCTGGCTTGGGTGGCCTGATTTCTTTTGCAATCGGTCTGCAAAATGCACCAGAAGGCTTTCTGGTGGCACTTTTTCTGATCAATCAAAAGGTCAGTCGCTTCAAGGCGTTTCTTTTGGCAACGATGACCGGAGCAGTTGAAATCGTCTCTGGGATCTGTGGCTATTATTTAACCTCTGTTGTTCACGGGCTGGTGCCATACGGGCTTTCCTTTGCCGCAGGCGCGATGTTGTTCATCGTTTACAAGGAGCTCATCCCCGAAAGCCATGGAGATGGTCATGCTCGATCTGCGACTTTTTCGTTTATCCTGGGACTTTTGGTCATGATTGGACTAGTTCAGTCGTTTGGATGAGCGGTTTTTTTCAAAAAGCCTCACAAGTGAGAGCAAAAATTCCGAAACCATATATAGATAGATTTCGATTATGGAAGTAGGGAGTGTCACGATGGAAAAGTCTACCTTGATAGGTATAGTTTTAGGTATTGTCGCAGTAGTAGTCGGGATGATCTTGAAGCATGCAAGTCCGATGGCATTACTGAATCCAGCAGCATTTATGATCATCATCGTAGGTACGATTGCTGCCCTTTTCAACGCATTTCCCATGTCGGAAATCAAGCGTATTCCTGCCCTTTTCAAGATAATTTTTAAAGAAGAAAAGCTCCCTGAAAAAAGAGAATTGATCGGTCAGTTTATGAACTGGGCTTCCATCGCTCGTCGCGAAGGATTGCTTGCACTGGAAAACACTTCTGATGAGATTGAAGATCCATTTCTGCGTAACGGCATGAAGATGATTATTGATGGTGGGGAACCGGATTTTGTTCGCGATGTTCTGAATGAAGAAATTCACGCCATTGAAGAACGCCATCAGGCAGGGGCACTCGTCTTTAGCCAAGCGGGAAGCTACGCTCCGACACTCGGGGTATTGGGTGCGGTTGTGGGTCTGATTGCCGCCTTGGGTAACTTGAGTGACATCGATGCATTGGGTATATCGATTGCGGCTGCGTTCGTAGCTACCTTGCTCGGTATTTTCACGGGTTACGTATTATGGCACCCGTTCGCAACCAAGCTCAAACGGAAATCAAAGGCAGAAATTGAAATCAAAAAAATCATGGTCGAAGGATTGCTTTCCATTCAAGCAGGTGTATCCCCGACTGCGATTGAGCAAAAGTTGCTGGTTTACATTCCATACCAAGAGCGTGCGGAAATGAAAGAAGAAATGAAGGAAGAGAAGAGGGAGGAAGGAGCTGCGGTAAATGGCTAAGCGACCAAAGAGACATGCTCATCATGAAGAGCATATGGACGAGTCTTGGCTAATTCCATACGCGGACTTGCTCACCCTTCTGCTCGCTTTGTTTATCGTGTTGTTCGCCTCTAGCGAGATGGATGCGAAGAAGTTCGACCAAATGGTTCGGTCCTTCAGCGTTGCAATCAACGGCGGTACGGGAGTCATGAACTACCCAAGCCCGGTACCGCTAGACCCGCAGCTTCAGCAGCAAACCTTGCACAAAGGCGCACAGGAAGCAGAAAAACAGAAGACAGAAGAAGAAAAGCGTCTGGAAGAAGCGGTCCGCAAAGAGACAGAGGACTTGAAAAAGCTACAGACAAAGCTGGACGGATACATTCAGCAAAACAAGCTGCAGGACAAGCTCCAGACCAAGCTGACCGAAGAAGGACTGCTGATCACCATTTTGGACAATGCGTTGTTTGACTCCGGTAAGGCCGATCTGAAACCGGAAGCGAGAAAGCTTGCGAGTGAAATGGCAGCGATGCTGGTGCCTCACCCGAAAAAAGTGACGGTAACTGGTCATACGGACAATGTGCCGATTCGCCGTGCTGAGTTCCCCTCCAACTGGGATCTCAGTGCCAAACGTTCCGTTAACTTCTTGAAGGTGCTTCTGGAAAACAAAAACCTCGACCCGACGAAGTTCAGCGCGACAGGCTTGGGAGAATACCATCCGGTAGCGCCGAATACGACGGCAGAAGGCAGAGCGAAAAACAGACGGGTAGAGGTAGCAATCCTGCGTGATCTGGCCTCTCCACCGAAAAATACTGTGAATCCGTAATAAAAAGGATAGCTTCCTCTGGAGGCTATCCTTTTTTGTTTTTGTTTATATAGTAGCTGTAGTGGAGGGGAAGAAGCCCATTTCCAGTCTACGCTTCGGCCTACGCCCCGCAAGGGGTTAGACTGTCCGCTCCGAAATAAATAGCGGGAGCGCTTCAAAAGTAGAGTTTCGAGGATGTATTCGCAGAGGTTGAAGCTGAAAACCCCCGCCATTTATTTCCCCGCTTGGTAGGGCTCCAGAGGCGCTAGGACTGGAAATGTGCTTCTTCCCAAGTAGCTAGTGTTTACAACTTGAGAGTAGCATTCAAGAGGTTTATTCCTTTATTAAAAAAGAAGGTGGAATCACAAAAGTTCGCAGAGGAAACAGGAGAAATAAGCGAAGATCTTTGGACACACCTACCGAGGCGCAGTGAAAAAAAGAGAAACTGCCTTTAGCGTCCACCTCTGAGACACATCCTGAACAGTCGACTTTGGACGCGGTTTCGCTATTTTTCACGGAGCCGGGCACCCCATGCTCCCGCGCAGGTGTTCCAAGAATCTGAGCGTTTTCTCCTGTTTCCTCCCCACCACAACAGCTAAACAGAGTTCTCCCCCAATTCCAGCTTCAACTGCCCCATCCGCATTTCGCCCCACTCATACATCATTTCCACAATGGGCAACAAAGTCATCCCCAGCTCCGTCATGGAATACTCCACGCGAGGAGGGACCTCCGGGTATACTTCCCGGTGAACAATCCCGTCTTCGATTAGCTCTTTTAACTGATTCGTCAGCATTTTATGTGTAATTTTTGGGAATAGCCGTTGCAGCTCACTAAAGCGATGCGGGCCTTCTACCCCTAAATGCCACAGGATCACGACTTTCCATTTTCCGCTGAACATAGACAAGGTCAGCTCCTTGGAACAGGTAAAATCACCGTTTTTTATTTTTTCTAAGGTTTCTTTCCGCAAATCGGACATAGTTTTCTCCTCACAATTCTATCTTCGATGCAACAGCTCTAGCAAAGCAAGCCTTCTTATGTTGCGCCTCGTTTCCTTCCATCATAAACCGTGCAGGATGATTTTTCATTGAGTTTTCCGGTTCATCTTGACAGCGTTCATGAAAATGAAGATAATAATCATAATAACTAAGTAAACAACTCGGAATAGTAAAAATAAAAGAGGTGAGTTCTTTGGAACGGATTTTACAAATACCTAGCGACACGATTTCGTTGACAGCTACCTTGCATGAACCTACATGCACAACAGGCAAGACCAGAGTGAAGTACCCGTTGGTTGTCATTTGCCATGGCTTTATCGGCAGTCGGATTGGTGTGAACCGCTTGTTTGTAAAAGCTGCCAGAGAATTAGCTTCACACGGTTTTGGCGTACTGCGCTTCGATTACGGAGGCTGCGGAGAAAGCGACGGCGATTATGGAGCAGGTGGTTTGGACGTCCTGCTTGCGCAAACACGAGATGTTCTCGACCATGTTTTTACGCTGGAACAGGTAGATCAGGAGCGTGTGTGCCTGTTAGGGCATAGTTTGGGTGGTGCAGTCAGTGTATTGACAGCGAGCCAGGATAGACGAATACACTCGCTCATCCTATGGGCACCGGTTGCACGTCCCTTCGATGATATCGTTCGGATCGTGGGGGAAAAGGAATACAAGGAAGCACTTTCCTACGGTAAAACGGATCATTTGGGCTACGGATTGGAGAAGCGCTTTTTTCAGTCGCTGGGTACCGCTCTTCCGCTGCGTCAAGCCAAGCAGTTTGAGGGAGATGTGTTAATCCTGCATGGCAATCGGGATGATGTCATTGCAGTGGATGCCATGTTCCATTATGAGCGAGAGCTGCATTTGCGGAGACGGGGGAGCTGCGAAACAGAAGTAGTTGTAGGGGGAGATCATACCTTTTCCTCGGCGGACAGCTACAAACGCTTGATTGGGAGTACGAAGAGCTGGTTGAATCGACTGCTTGAGAAGGAGACGGTCGCGGTATAAGAAAAAGGGATGGCCCTGATGACGGGCTATCCCTTTTTGGCGATATTGGCTTTGATTTCGTTCAAGAGCCCGCGGCAACCCGCATTCACCAGGTCATACACATACGTGAATCGCCCCGTATAATAAGGGTCCTCCACGTTTTGTTCCTGGGCAGAATCGGCAAAGTCAAGCAGGCGGTACACCTTTTTCCCTGACGGCGCCATCTGCTTGAGTGCGGACAAATTTTCCTCATCCATGCAGACGATATAGTCGTACTCCGAGAAGTCCTGTGTGACAATTTGGCGAGCACGCAGTGTATCATGCGCAATCCCATTTTCGGTCAACACCTTTTGTGTACCTTTGTGAGGGGGTTCACCTGCGTGCCAGCCACCAATTCCCGCTGAATCGATAGATACTTCCCCTGCCAATCCCTCCGCCTCTACGAGATGGCGAAATACAGCTTCGGCCATGGGCGAGCGGCAAATATTGCCCAGACAAACGAACAAAACGGTTGTCATATGTACGTTCCTCCCTTCCTGTGTGTGATGCTTCTGTATGTTAGAATACCATAAGGAGGCCATTTACAATGAAAACATATCTGTACCGCATACGTTTTGTCGTGGCTGTCATTGTTGTCACCATTTTACCGATTATCGTTACCGGAATCGTATTGGTAAAATCGGCAGAGCAGGCTTTACTGGAGGAAAAGAAACAAAAGCTAATCGCCATCACACAGCAGCTGGATTTTGCGCTGTCGAAAGATTTTGACACAATCGTCGTGGAAGCTGGTTTAGAAAAGGCGGAAAAAGAGCACAAGCTCCAAGCATTAAACGAGGAAATGCAAGCGCTTACAGATCGGATCGCTCTAGCCCACCCGGGAATTGGCGTCGGCTATTATTCCGCAGCTCTCGATTCCATCGTGACGTATGGACCCAGCAGTGAAATGAGCTTGTACATAGGACAATCAATTAGCGAAACCCATCCGGGTCGCAGTGTCATGCAGACGCGGCAGATTGATGTAGTAATCGGCGAACAAGTACGTGGCAACATCATGAACGCCATGGTTCCACTCATTCGCAATGATCAAGTGATCGGCTATGCTTGGGCGAATGAGCTCATGTCTACGATTGATATACAACTCGCGGGAATGCGACAAAGCATTTATGCGATTTTGGGCATTGGCTGTATGATCGCAGCAGCGGCCAGCGGTTTGCTCGTCCATCGCTTTGAAGTGATTCTGTCAGAGATCAAGTCAGGGCTAAAGCGGCTTAGCCAAGACCTTTCCTTTCGATTAAGGAGAATGGACGGAGAGCCTGGAGAAATTACAGGTGCGATCAACAATCTGGCGAGTGACTTGCAGACTAGCCGTAGCCGTACGGAGACTATCATGAATAGTATGGACAGTGGGGTCCTCGCGTTGGATCAGAGCGGGCACCTGATTGCATGGAATGAGACAGCGATACATATGATTGGCTTCTCGTCCAGTCGAGCAAAGGGGATGCATTTCACGGAAGTTTTTACAGAGAGTGAGGCTCTCCTTCATATCCTGTTGGATACGCTGCAAAACGGTCAAGCTATCCGGGATGCTATGTGGCGCCATCAGCATCGGGACAGGGGCGTGCTCTGGCTAAAGGTCAGCTCTTCCATTTGGAAAAATACGGTAGATGAAGTACTGGGGGCTATCGTCGTGCTGGAGGATCGCACACAATGGCGGAGGATGGAGTCAAGGCTGGCTCAAGCTGAGCGGCTTGCGGTCATAGGTGAGTGGGCGACTAGCATTGCCCATGAGGTACGCAATCCGTTAACGGCCATCAAAGCCTTCGCCCAGATCATCGAGGAGGAATGGCCAAAAGATCATGAGTCTCGGGAATACACAGGGATTATTGTGGAGGAAGTCGAGCGTTTGAACCGTTTTGCTGACGAGCTCTTGTTATTTTCTCGTCCCAATGAAGAGTCGAATGTACCTGTGCGCGTGCAAGAGGTAATCCAGCATACGCTCAAGCTGATGGAACATGTCGAGGGCTTTAGCGGAGTGATTGTGGAGCTTGTGTGTAACGAGGATATTCCTGCCGTGATGTCTTCGCCAGAGTTGTTAAAGCAGGTGTTTTTGAATATATTGCACAATGCACTGCAAGCAAAGCCTACGGAAGGTCGTATCCAGATTGAAATCAACAACATAAATAATGATGTGCATGTCCAGGTAACGAATGACGGTCCGCCTATTGCGGAAGAAAATCTGCTGGCTATATTCGAACCGTTTTTCACGACAAAGCAAACAGGTACGGGACTGGGACTGGCGATCTCCCAACGGATTGTGCAAGCGTATGGCGGACATATTGTTGCTCAAAATACCCCCGAAGGCGTTTGTTTCACCGTCGTACTGCCGATTCGGGCAAAAGGAGGATTGTGATGACGAGCAAAGTGCTGATCGTAGACGACGAGGCCAATGTAAGAAAGGCATTGTCAACTACGCTGCGCAAAATGGGATACGAGCTCATGGAGGCTGGCAGTGGAGTAGAGGCTTTGGAACAGGTCGAACGCTTTTGCCCGCAGGTCATGCTTTTGGATCTGCGTATGCCTCATTTAGACGGTATGGATACATTGCGCCGCCTGAACGAGAGAAAGGGAAGAATTCCGAGAGTCGTGATGATGACTGCCTATGGTTCCGCTAGTGACGTCATGGAGGCCATGAAGCTGGGAGCATTTGATTATGTGCAAAAGCCATTCGACTTGGGGCAGGTCAAACAAGTCGTTGCTCACGCACTTACACAGGGAGAGCTGCTTGAGCAAGGCGAAGTCGGAAGAGTCCTACAGGAAGAGCAAGCGAATCCAAACGGAACCAGCTTGATTGGCCTGAGTCTGGCTATGCAAAACGTGTACAAGCTGGTGGGAAAAGTAGCGATGTCTAAAGCCACTGTTTTGATTGAAGGGGAGAGCGGAACAGGCAAAGAGCTCATTGCAAGAGCGATCCATTCCAATAGCCCGCGGGCGGACAAGCCACTCATTCCTGTCAATTGCGGTGCGATTCCTGAAAATTTGCTGGAGAGCGAGTTGTTTGGATATGAACGGGGGGCATTTACAGGTGCCGTTCATCGCAAGCAAGGACTATTGGAGCTTGCGAATGGAGGTACGTTGTTCCTGGACGAAGTAGGAGAACTGAGCCTTTCTTTGCAGGTAAAACTGCTGCGGGTTTTGCAGGATCGCGTATTTATCCGGGTAGGAGGCATCGAGACCGTATCGGTTGACGTCCGCGTGATTGCTGCTACCAACCGTGATTTGCAGGAAAGAATTCGCCAGGAGCTTTTCCGCGAAGATCTATACTACCGGCTCAATGTCGTTCCGATTCGCATGCCGCCGCTTCGTGAGCGAAAAGAGGACATTCCTTTGCTAATCCGTCACTTCCTCGCTAAATATGGAAAAGAGGCAGGGAAGCATGACCTCTGCTTGTCCGCTGCTGCCACGGAAGCGCTAATCGCCTATCACTGGCCAGGCAATGTTCGTCAGCTAGAGAATACGATCGAACGGGCTGTTGTTTTGAGTAGAGGAGCAGTTATCGGTCACGAGCATGTTTTATCCCCTCTTCAGGAAAACAAGATGAGCGAACCAACCCCATGCCTTGGCAAAATCAGCTATGAAGGACGAACCATGCGGGAAATCATTGCCCAGGTTGAGCAGGAAGCAATTGCCCATGCCTTGCGCAAAGAACGCGGCAACAAGCTACAGACAGCGAAAAGGCTGGGCATATCACGGAGGGCACTGCTCTACAAGCTCCAAATGTACGGATTGGATTCGGCAATGGACGAAAGAGACTAGTCACCCGATGTGCGCAAACAAGTGTCATACTGTGCAAAAAGTAGTCAGCATAGCAGAGCAAATGTTTTGAAAGCGCATTCATTCTCCTTGAAAAACAGATTGGCATCCCTCTTGCTATATCGAAAAGCACAAGAACACGAATGCTTTTAGAAAAGGGGATGAAAATGTGTTTCAAGCGTTAACGAATGTTTCGGTCCGCATGGTGCAACGCTATTTGCCAGACGCCTTTTTATTTGCAATCATTTTGACCTTCCTCGTGTTTGTTGCCGGGATCGTCGTCAATGGCAAAACGCCGATGGAAATGGTCAACTACTGGGGAGGTGGCTTTTGGAGCTTGCTCAGCTTTACGATGCAAATGGTCATGATCCTGATTACGGGTCATACGCTAGCCAGTACGAATATTTGTAAGCGTGGCTTGAATGCCTTGGGATCACTGGCAAAGACGCCAGGTCAAGCGATTGTACTCGTCACAGTCGTTTCCTGTGTGGCGAACTGGATCAATTGGGGATTTGGCCTTGTCATCAGTGCACTGTTGGCACGCGTTCTTGCCAATCAAGTGGAAAAGGTAGACTATCGATTGCTCGTCGCCAGCGCATATGGCGGGTTTGTCGTCTGGCACGGAGGGCTTGCCGGCTCTGTTCCTTTGACGATCGCTACGGAAAAGCATAGCCTGGAAAACATCATCGGTGTCATTCCTACTTCGGAAACGATGTTTTCACCGATGAATCTGACCATTGTAGCCGCAATCATGATTGTCCTCCCGATTGTGAACAGATTCATGATGCCTGCCGAAAAAGATACGATTGTATTCAAGGGAGAAGGGATAGCGCAACAAGAAATGGCTGCTGCTACTGAAACTACAATTGACAATACTCCTGCTTCTCAAATGGAAAACAGCCGTTTGATCTCGGTTCTTGTTTCAGTACTCGGAATTATTTATTTGATTTACTATTTTGCTGATAAAGGCTTTAAGCTGAATCTGGATGTCGTCATCATGGGCTTCTTGTTTCTGGGCATACTGCTTCATGGGACACCGCGCAAGTTTTTGGATGCCATGAATGAAGCAGTGAAAACCACGACAGGGATCGTCGTCCAGTTCCCGTTTTATGCAGGGATCATCGGAATGATGACGGCTTCAGGATTGGCGGCGAGTATCTCTCAATGGTTTATTAGCATCTCGACGCCTACTACCTTCCCGCTGTTCACGTTTTGGAGTGCAGGCTTATTGAACATATTCATTCCTTCTGGTGGAGGGCAATGGGCAGTACAGGGACCAATCATGCTGCCTGTTGCCACTGAATTGGGTGTTTCCCATGCAAAAGTCGCGATGGCCATTGCTTGGGGGGATGCGTGGACGAACTTGATTCAGCCTTTCTGGGCATTACCTGTGCTAGCTCTTGCTGGATTGGGTGCGAGGGATATCATGGGTTACTGCTTGATGATGCTGATTGTGACAGGCGCCATTATCAGCTTGGGATTTTTGCTTTTTTAGCGAAGCGCTTACGTTCATTGCCAATCGCGGCGTTTTTTGATATGATAATGGGAGTTACCCCAAGAAAATAACTGCATATGTACGGAGTTTTCTAGGGTTCCGCGGTCAGTCATCTGGCCGGTCAGGACCGAGAGAAAACCCACGACCACGGTCGTGTACACGGAGGGATAAAAGCCCGGGAGGAATATCTGTGATGGTATTCACCCGAGGCTTTTTTTGCATTCGGAAAGCCTGAGCCATCTTGGATGAGTATGTATTTTGGGGAACGATAAAAACGGATACGTCCGTTGCGATGAGCGTAAAAGAAAGAGGAGGGAGCCAGAAATGGGGAAATATTGGTTGATGGTTGTCGTAGCAGCAGTATTTGAAGTCATGTGGGTAGCTGGCTTGAAGCACGCCGACAGCTTTTGGTCATGGGTGTTAACCATTATTGCGATTATTATCAGCTTTGGTGTTTTGGTCTATTCAGGGAAAAAGCTGCCGACGAGTACGGTTTATGCGATCTTCGTCGGTTTGGGTACGGCCGGTACCGTTATTAGCGAAATGGTCCTGTTTGGAGAACCGTTTAGCTGGGCAAAAGTGGGCTTGATCGCGCTTCTTCTGGGGGGAATCCTTGGATTGAAGCTGGTCACACCGGACCATGAAGAGAAGCCGAAGAGGGAGGGTGAAGTAGCATGACATGGGTATCCTTGATTTTTGCGGGGTTGTTTGAGGTCGTAGGCGTGATGGGGATTACACAGGTCAACCAGAAGCCTTCTCTCCGCTCCTTTGCGGTACTGATCGGTGGCTTTTCCCTCAGCTTCTTCCTCTTGTCCTTTGCCATGAGAGAAATCCCTATGGGAACGGCCTATGCGGTTTGGACAGGGATTGGTACGGTAGGTAGCGCTCTTGTTGGGATGTTGTTCTATGGAGAAGCAAAAGACAAGCTGCGGATCTTATGTATCGCCGTGGTGATTATAGCAGTAGCAGGATTGAAATTAGTAGCATAAGGTAGCGGTATTAAGGAAAGGCAAAAGGCAGATATTCCCCTTCGGATGTCTGCCTTTTCTTTGTGTATATGTTCCATTTCTCATAAGGAACACTCCTTACGAATAGGGAATAGTAAAGGAAATCGTCTCGTTCAAGGAGGGAATGGCAACACCATGAGCTCTATCTGGGCAACGCTAAAAAAGGGAAATACGTCCTCGGCGACAGCGGCTTTGGGGAACACAGGGCTTGCTATCGCAAAAGGCTTTGCGGCTGTCTATAGCGGGAGTGGAGCCATGTTTGCGTCGGCGATGCATTCTGTAGCCGATGCGGTCAACCAGTTCTTCGTTTTCTTTGGCAGCGTACTCGCAGAGAAAAAACCGACACCGAGGTTCCCTACAGGCTTTGGTCGTGTCATTAACATTTTCTGTATGGTCGCTGTGATCGTCGTAACCATCATGGCCTACGAAACCATTATCAAAGGCTTGCATCTCATTTCCGAGCCAGCAGAATCCAGCCATTTTTGGTTGAATTTCATCATTTTGTCTCTGGCGGTCATTGTGGATGGATACGTGCTGGTGAAAGTGATGTTCGAAATCGTTCATGAAGCTCGGGTGGAAGCGAAAGGCTTTGCTGTCATCCCTGCAGCCTTTCGAAATGTAGGACGTGCGGCTCCCCCGACACGACTTGTCTTTTACGAAGACATCGTAGCTACACTCGGTGCGTTATTGGCGCTGATTGCCGTTATCATCACTACGTTTACTTCTTTTGCCTTGCTGGACGGGATTGCCACCATTCTGATCGGGATTCTCATGGTGGGCGTGGCATTCAGGGTAGGGTACGACAACATGGTCGGTTTAATTGGTATTGCAGCCCCCAAAGAAATCGAGGATCGGGTAGCCAAAGTCATTTTTGCTGATCCGGATGTGACGGACATCAACAAGCTGCGGATTGTACAGGAAGGGCGTTTTTACCATGTGGAGAGCTACGTCGAGCTGCGGACGGGACTGAGCCTTGCTGTGGCGGACGATATTAAATATCGCATTCGCGACAGCTTGCTGACTGACCCGGATATTAGCGATGTGACAATGGGGATTTTGGAGGACAACGGCGTGGACAACTGGAAGCAACTAACGGACCAGGGAATCACGTAGACAAATAGAAAAAGCCCCACACCAGGTAAGTAAGCAGGTGTGGGGCTTGGGTTTGTGTTAAGGGTGTGATGATTAGGAGACGGTCAACAGTTCTTGTTGCTCCGATTCATCTTTTTCCAAACGCGTAATCAGAACGCGTGTGACACGGTGATGATCCATCTGCTTGACGGTGAACAGGTGGTTTTCCCATTCTACTGTCGCACCAACAGCGATTTCTTCTTCCAACTGGCTGTACAACCAACCGCCAATCGTGTCTACATCTTCGGATTCGAGTTCGAACGGAAGATGGTCATTCAGGTCAGCCAATACGAGCATACCGGATACAGAGAGGCCATTGTCCAGCTTTTCAATCTCTGGTCTTTCCTCATCAAACTCGTCTTGGATATCCCCAACGATTTCTTCCAAAATATCCTCCATCGTTACGAGACCGGCTGTTCCGCCGTACTCGTCGATGACAATCGCGAGCTGTGAACGGTTTTTCTGCATCAGGCGCAATACCGTGCTGATTTCCATGGTTTCCGGTACGGTCAGGACAGGGCGGACCAACGTATCCAGCTCTACGCTTCCGTCTTGCAAGGCAGAAAGGTAGAAGTCTGTCGCATGGACAAAACCAATGATGTTGTCCTTGTCCTCAGCTGCAACCGGAAAACGCGTGTGGCGCTGCGAGCGGATAATCTCCAGGTTTTCTTCAAAGGTATTCGTCGTATATAAGCAAACCATATCAATGCGCGGGATCATCGTTTCCCGAGCGACGGTTTCGGAGAAGTCAAAAACTTGTTCCACAAGAGCCAATTCGGTTTGGTCGATATGGCCACTTTGGTGACTTTGGTTGACCAAAATTCGAATTTCTTCTTCCGTATGTGCCGCTTCATGTTCTGAGATGGCTTCGAGTCCGAGTCGTCTCATGAGAGCGTTGGCGGTTCCGTTCAAGAACCAGATGGCAGGGTAAAGCAATTTATAGAAAAACATCAATGGCGCGGCAACCCACAACGAGGTGATTTCTGCTTTTTGAATGGCCAATGATTTCGGAGCCAACTCACCCAAGACAATGTGGAGGAACGTAATAATCGCAAAGGCTACACCAAAAGAAATCGCGGAGATCGCATATCCAGGCAATCCTGAGGATCCAAGCAAAGGCTCCACAATCATATGGGCAATGGCCGGTTCCCCGACCCAACCCAGTCCCAGCGAGGCGAGAGTGATCCCGACCTGGCAGGCTGATAGGTAAGCGTCTAGCTTATGCGTTACTTTTTGGGCATAGACTGCACGTCTGTTACCTTCATTCACCATCTGTGTCAGGCGCGTCTGCCGCACCTTCACGAGTGAGAACTCTGCGGCTACGAAAAAGCCGTTGAGAAAAACAAGAAATATAACAAGCAGTAGGTTGAGCACTATCGGGACGGTGTCCAAGTAACAAGTCATCCTCTCTGGAATTTTATGAAAGTACTATTTTCTATTTTACTCTGATTGGGTGGAACGCACAAAAGCGATATACCACCGTAGGGGGCGTTTTACGCCCTTTTGGTCGGGAAGAGCGACTCTCAGATAACCGTAGCGCATGTTTTTGCGCTCGGAGAACGCCGCAGATGGGCATCCATTTTTGTCAAGCAACGCAAAGTGCAAGCGGTTACCTGTGCAGTATTTGTTGGGCGTACACGAAAAACGCTGACAAAACAGCAGCTAAACCGAGATAGGCAGCCAACACTTTCCACTTCGTAGAGGCAGGTGCGTCGTAGTACGTAGTGAGCTGGTGCATTTGCTCATCCAGTTCAGCCAGCCTCTCTTGCGCCGCACGTTCTCCATCACGGAGCGCATCCGATGGGATCGGTCGGTTCGGGTCAGAATCGTAATACAGTACAGGCTCTCGTTCCCACAGTCTGAACAGTTCCCATTTTCTGTTCACATACACTTTATCGAGTCGCTTGAAATCACGCTGAAGGCGTTTTTTGTCCTGCAAAAATGGAACATAGAATTTCTTCAAATCTTCCTGATTGATCGCATTGACCTCGGCATTCATTTGCGTGCGAATATCCCATGTCGATTCCAGAGCGGGCCATTTGGCTATGCTTTGCTGGAAGTCTGCAATCTTTTCGCGCTCGTATTGCAGGAGCTTTTGTTGATAGCTTCCACGTAGGCGGTTGTACCACGTAATCAAGCCGATGATGAAAATGATCACAGTAATCGGTCCTGGGTTGGCGAACAGCATAACGCCAAGCCCGACTAACCCGATAAACCAAATCTTCGTCGACAATACCGAAACGATGCGGCCGCCATCCAGCGGGGAGATGGGCAGCAGGTTAAATAAATTGAGCATGGCGCCCAAGTAGATAACCAAGCCCCAGAAAGGGTCCTGCGTATACCAATACAGCGGGAGGGCAGGCAAGAAAGCAATCATCCCCGCCAAGGGTCCGCCGTAGGCTAAGTACGCCTCCGTTTTTGCATCGCGCGGCATGTCTTTCATGGCAATGAAGGCTCCGGCAAAAGGAATGAAGACAGCGGGTGAAGTCGCGATTCCTTTTCGCTTGGCGGCAATCACATGGCCCATTTCGTGGACGAAGATCAGATAGACGAGAGCCACGGCGAATTTCCATCCGTAGAAAACGGCATACGCCCACAAGGTAATCCCCATGGATATAATGGTGGTTCCGAATTTCGAAAACTTCAGTATGCTAAGTATCCATTTTAAATTGGCAAGTAAGAAAGCACCGATCGCCAAAAGGACTGAACGGCTTTTTTTCATCGTTTTTCCTCCCAGAAGATATAGGCAGATATTCCTTCTTACGAATCAAAGAGAGAGAAGTTTCTTTTCTAGTTGCCATCCAGACGAGGGTTGGTGAAGTAAAAGCCGTACTCGCCATGGAGCGGATTGTAGCTCAGATGTCCCCCGTCGAAGTACCAGAAATCAGTCGGACGAATGACAAATCGCAATCCCTCTACTTCAAACACAGCATCATCGGTGAGGGTCTCATCTTTTTCAATCGCATAAAACATGCCACCGGTCCCGGGGCCGCTTGTTCGTACATATAATCGAAGCGTATCTCCCGGAACAAAGCCGGCATAACGTTGATAGGCAAGGGAAAACGCTGGTTCTATCGCAAGTGTAATACTCATGGACTAGCTCCTTTCTGCTACTTGACTTCCATTGTAACACAAGTCAGAGTAGTGTCCCGAGGCTCAAGGTGCAGGTGCAATCCAAAAACACCCGTCCGGTCAGATGTGCCTCTGCCGAACGGGCTTGCATGAAAAAGCTGGTATTAGTCCTTGCCTTTGCTCACATCGAGGGTAGGGTGCATAAAGCGCGCTCTATCTGGTTCTTCTTGATCCTCAAGGAGCTCACGGTTTTCTATCGAGTTCCAGCCAATGTCATTGGTCGGATGTACCCACCGGTCCCCTGCCATGACGGAGGGATCGGTTTCTGTGCTCCAGTTGTGTAAGGGAGATTCCTTGGACTCGTACAAGCTGTCACCGATGACGACTCCGAACTCATTGACGAATGGCTTTTGAATCGTACGGGACGAGTTTTTGAAGTCAGGAGCACTGATTTGATGCGGCAGCGTCCCATCGAGGGAAATATCCTTCGTCTGATCGTTCTTCTGCTTCTCGTTATCCATCATCTGGACCTCCTTTTTTCCCATAGCATGCATCAGTCACTGACCCCTTATTCGGTTTCGGATGGGAGCTTGCGCCTGCCGTCCAGTAAAAATCGCCGAGCATAATGGCTGCCCGGCGGTTTTCTTGTTAGCGGTTTTCTTTTAGCCTTTCTTGTGGTTCACTATTAATGGAGCCGTCAGAGCGGACAGCCTCGGATTGGGCTTTGGGTCCTCGAATTTCAGCGGTTTTTCCAAAATCTTTTTCTTTGTTGCGAACCATGTGATGTCCTCCTCTTTGTGAAAGATGAAGATAGTATGACCCGGATGGGGCCAGAGAATGAGGACAGAATGAGGATAGGGAAAGGGTGGCAATTCAATGGCGAAAAAACAACGAAAACCACAACAGCGTCAAGCAGTGACAACAACTACGGCAGACGCGAAAAGCGGATTGAACAGTTTGAAAGATATGCTGAATGCAGATGCGCTCGGAGCACTCAAGCAGCTTGAAAAAGACATGAAGACAGAAGGCGAGCGCAAAGAAAAGGAAGCAGCCGAACAAAAGCGCCG
Source organism: Brevibacillus brevis (assembly GCF_022026395.1). Lineage (NCBI taxonomy): Bacteria > Bacillati > Bacillota > Bacilli > Caryophanales > Paenibacillaceae > Brevibacillus > Brevibacillus brevis. The sequence continues at coordinate 947,555 of NZ_CP041767.1, forward strand.
GGAGCAGGAAGAACGCGAGCGCAACAAGAGCTTTGCTGAGCTTTTGGACGATTACGAGAAAAAAAGCGGAGGCAAGTACAGCTAATGCGGGATGGACGGCAAACGGACCGACCGGATACTTCCAAAAACGGTTTGATGAAGAAGCGGCAACAAGATATCAAGGACGAGTCGATCAAGGAGCGGGGCCGGATGGTCCTCGGCCGATTGGGCAAAAAGGACTCGAAGAAGTGATTTTTTCTCTCCCATTCCCATATAGCTAGGAGTGAGGGGAGGGAGGTCATGGGGACAATCCTGCTCCTGTTTAGCCTCTTGTGTGTGGCAGTAGGGACCTGGAAGTTAATCGGGATCTACAAGGCAGAAAAGGCTGACAGCAAGCCGCTCTGGTGGACAGTCGCGAGCGTGGGGATTGCGCTTTTTTTTCTTTTGAAGCTGGTAACGGATACGTTGCCAACATAAACAAGCACCTGTAGCCAGAGAGCTTACAGGTGCTTGTTTTTTCGAAAAGGCTACACGCCCATTTAAGGAAGGAAAATTGGCTGCACCATTCTTCCTTATTCGTAGCGCAGTGCTTCGATTGGATCGAGCTTGGCTGCCTTGTTGGCCGGATAGAGGCCGAAGAATATACCAATGGCACTGGAGAAGCCGAATGCGATAAATACGCTGTTCCAGGACATTAGCGGCGGCAACTGTGCAAAATAGGCAATGATCGAAGCGATACCAAGGCCGAACAACACCCCGATCAATCCACCGATCAAGCAGACGATGACCGATTCAATCAAAAACTGAATCAAAATATCTCGTCTGCGTGCCCCTAAGGCTTTGCGAATCCCGATTTCGCGAGTACGCTCTGTCACGGATACGAGCATGATGTTCATAACGCCGACACCGCCAACCACGAGGGAGATTCCTGCAATGATACTGAAGATCAGCGTTAAGGTGCCCGTCATTTGATTAAACTGATCCATCGATTCTTGCATGCTGCGAACCCTGTAATGGTCTTCCTTTTGATGCTTGCGGCCTAAATACTGTTTGACCTGCTGCATGGCTGGGTCGACAGAGGCTTTGTCGATCGCTTTTCCCATGATCATTTGAACAGAAGGCTCTTCCTGCAGGCTCATTTCGTAACGGATGGGAATAATCGCTCCATAGCTCGTTGCCATGTCAAACTTGAACTTCTCTTCCGTATACGTTCCGATTACGACGAGAGATTGATTGCCCCAGCGAACTCGCTGACCAATCGGGCTCATTTGACCGAACAGCTTTTGAGCAAGAGGTTCCTCAAGAACGATGACAGCGCGTTGCTCTTTGTCATCTACCTCGTTGAAAAGTCGTCCTTTTGCCACCTTCAAGGTTGATTGCATCGAAAAATAGTCAGCAGTGGAGGCAGTGAGGTTGACGCGCTCTTCTTTTTTCGGCCCCTTCAAATCAATCGTACTGGAGTTGGAAGGCACGATGTATTCGATGGCAGGACTAATCCTGCCGAGCACCTCGGTATCTTCCACGGTCATATCTTCTGCGGCTATCTCTTCTTTTGTCTCCCAATTGATGAAGACGCTAAACGTGTTTTGCCCGAACTTTTCCATCTCTTCATTGATGGCTTTCTGTCCACCTTCACCGAGTGCCGTGACGACAATGACGGAGGTAATCCCGATGATGATCCCGAGCATGGTCAAGATCGAGCGCATTTTGTTCGCCCAAATACCCTCCACGGCGGTGTTAAAGCTTTCCATAAAATTCATGTGACAATCACCTCGTCAGACGGCTTGGAGAATATCCGCTCCGTAACCTTTTCATCGCGAATGATCACGCCATCCTTGAAAGTCACAATCCGCTCAGCGTGCTGGGCGATATCCAATTCGTGGGTAACGAGAATGATCGTAACGCCCTGCGCATGCAACTCCTGAAACATGGCCATGATTTCGACCCCGGAGCGGCTGTCCAGATTTCCCGTCGGTTCGTCTGCCAGCAGGATCGCTGGTTTATTGACCAGTGCTCTGGCAATCGCCACACGCTGTTTTTGACCACCGGATAGTTGGGTTGGCTTATGATCCATACGTTCAGCAAGTCCCACTCGCTTGAGTGCTTCTGTAGCCCGTTTGCGCCGTTCTGAGCGACTGACATTGGCGTACATCATCGGCAGCTCTACATTGTGCAAGGAGGTAGAGCGGGCGAGCAGATTAAAAGATTGGAATACAAAGCCGATCTTTTGGTTGCGAACAACGGCGAGCTCGGTATCTTTCAGGCTGCTGACCTCAATGCCATCTAACATGTACGAACCTGAATCTGGACGATCCAGACAGCCCAGCATGTTCATGAACGTCGATTTCCCTGATCCTGATGGCCCCATGATGGCAACGAATTCGCCTTGTTCCACCAGCAGGGAGACACCTTTTAAGATGGGCAGTACGGTATCACCCGTCTTGTATGCTTTCGTCAAGCCTTCTACATGAAGCATCGTCGGCTGACCTCCTTCTTTACGTGTTACATGCCCATTGGTGCGCCGCCGCCACTCATCGGCATGACTGGTGCTCCTTCAGTCAGGGATTCGACAGGGCCTAGAATCACTTGCTCATCACCGTTCAGTCCGGACTTGACGTGAGTGAACAACTCATTTTCCATACCGGTTTCGACCTTCTGCTTTTTCGCAACACCATTAGCAGATACCCAGACAAAGGTGCTGCCGTCAGCATCTTGCTGTACAGCTTCGATTGGGACTTGCAAGGCATTATCGATTTTTTCGACGGAGATGTTGATGTCCACATGGAAGCCAGGCTTCAAAGCAGAGAGATCTCCAGATGGCTTGAGGGTGACTTTGACGCGTGTTTTTTCACCTTGCCCCGACTTGGTGGCAGTAGTGGTCGCGGTTGGAGAGATGCGAGTAACTTCCGCATTCAGCTTTTTCTTTCCGAGTGTCACGCCTTCAATCGTGGCAGATTGACCGATTTTGAGCTTGTTGACATCGGATTCGTTGATATCTGCTTCAATCAACAGATTGTTCAGATTGGCAAGGGTCAAGATTTCCGTTCCCTTGTTGACGTATTGACCGTTATCCGCTGCAACGCCAACGACGGTTCCATCCATAGGTGCTACAACGACGCTTTGGACACGTTCTTTATTCAGCTGTGCTTTTTCTACGTTCAGCTTGTTGATTTGGGCTTGCTGAGCGGCAATGTCTTCCTTGCGTGGTCCCTTTTGCTTGAGAGCGAGCTGTTGCTTGGCGACATTCAGCGTAGATAGAGCGCTATCCATTTGTGATTTCACCTTGTCCAGCTCTTGCTGGGTAGAAGCGCCAGAAGTGAATAATTGATTCATCCGATCATATTCTCGCTTTGCCGCGTCGTATTCGCGCTGGGCTTGGGAGACACGTTCTTGGTCTTGTGCGACTTCTTCCGGCTCGTTGCCGATTTGTGCCTTGGCGAGGTTGGCTTTGGCCAACTCCATTTGCGCTTCCAGCTCGAGAATTTTGCTATCGACATCGGATGTGTCGATTTTCGCAATCACTTGCCCCTTTTTCACCTTATCGCCTTCCTTGAGAACAAACTCTCGTAAGGTTCCGGTGACGTTGGCGTACTGTTTAAGCTTGTCTTCTACGGTGACGAGCCCTGATGTCAAAACCTTGCTTTCCAAAGCCGATTTCGTTGGTGCGCCGATGTTGACAGGCATTCCCATAGCTTGTTGCGATCCCATCATGGAAAAAGCAACGCCCCCGATGCCCAGGAGGACTACGACGGAACCGATGATCCACCATCGTTTTTTCATGTTCATTCTCCTTGCTTTGGTAAGAACCATATTATTTCATTGCTCGAAAGGGTTTTACGGTAGTGCTGGAAAAAGGTAACATAAAACGCCGAATGTTCACATTTTGGACACATTTAAACGCATTTTGATACGTTTTATCGGGAAGTTCTTTGCCGCCAATTGCCGTGATATCATAGATAAAGATGAGATGACGTTCCTCGGAGGGGAGCTATGAACAAACCGATTCGCTTTGATTACGCCAACGCTCGAGCCTTTGTCAAACAGCATGAGTGGGAGCAGCTTTCTCCAGCGATCGAGATTGCGCATCAAATGCTTCATTCAAGGACTGGACCCGGAAAGGATTATCTTGGTTGGGTCGATTGGCCGGAACAATACGACCGGGACGAGTATGAGCGAATTCGCCAAGCGTCAGCACGGATTCAATCAGATTCTGATGTGCTTCTGGTGATTGGCATCGGAGGGTCGTATCTAGGGGCAAAAGCGGTGCTTGACATTTTAGGTCACAGCTTCTACAATTTGCTGCCGAAGTCCAAGCGTCGTTTTCCAGAGATTTATTTTGTGGGCAACAATATTAGTCCGATTTATATCTCTCATCTGATGGACGTAGTAGAAGGAAAAAATGTGTCCATCAACGTCATCTCAAAATCGGGCACGACGACTGAGCCCGCTATCGCGTTTCGACTTTTTCGGGAATGGCTGGAAAAGAAATACGGACGTGAAGAGGCCAAAAAACGAATTTACATTACGACGGATAAACAGCGAGGAGCCCTGAAAAAGCTGGCGGATGATGAGGGATATGAGTGCTTTGTCATTCCAGATGATATTGGTGGGCGATATTCAGTCCTGACCGCGGTTGGATTGTTGCCGATCGCTGTAAGCGGGGCGAACATGGATGCGCTCATGCAAGGGGCCAAGGATGCACGCGAACGCTACATGGTCATGGATTTGCGTGACAATCCGTGTTATCAGTATGCGGCCATTCGTAATGCACTCTATCGAAAAGGCAAGACGGTGGAGCTGTTGGTCAGCTATGAACCGCAGTTTCGCTACTTTGCGGAGTGGTGGAAGCAGCTCTTCGGGGAATCGGAAGGCAAGGACGGCAAAGGAATTTTTCCGGCTTCAGCCGAGTTTTCAACGGACTTGCATTCGTTGGGTCAATACATACAGGACGGCATGAGGCATTTGTTTGAGACCGTTCTGTCTGTGACAAAGCCCGCTGTGGATTTGACTGTCCAGGAGGACCCCGCTGACGTCGATGGATTGAATTTTTTGACTGGCAAACGAATGGGGTATGTCAATAAAAAGGCTTTCGAGGGAACGGTGCTGGCCCATGTGGACGGCGGCGTACCGAATCTGCTTGTGGAAATACCGGAGGCGACAGCTTACTATCTTGGCGGACTGATTTACTTTTTTGAAAAGGCATGCGGAATCAGCGGCTATTTGCTAGGCGTCAATCCGTTTGATCAGCCAGGGGTGGAGGCGTACAAAGCCAATATGTTTGCCTTGCTGGGTAAACCGGGCTACGAGCGGCAGAAAGCGGAACTGGAGGCTAGATTGCGCGAGAATAAGACGTATTTGACCGTTGAGGAGACAGCCGCCTATTTGGAGCTTCCCGAGACGTTTATTATGGAAAAAATCAAGCAGGGGCGCATCCGTGCTGTCCATGACGGCAATGAGTACATTATCAACAAAGAGCAATTCAATCATCATCTGGAGGAAATTCGCAAGCTCCGGGAGTTCGAGGATGCCGCGCGTCATGAACCGATTCCGGAGAGCTACGATGTGAAGGATGAGGATTAACCAGCGGACGTGCTTGTCAGATGGTTGCAAACAGGACTATACTTACAAAGGAATATCATAATGAACAAGCAACTTGGGGAGTCCTTCATGCGGGGCTGAGAGGATGGAAGCAACTGACCATCGACCCATTGCACCTGATCCGGATCATGCCGGCGCAGGGATACGGTTGCCGGCAGACAGCGCTTTTCGCTTGATTGTTACCTATGCGCATGTAGCCCACCTTTTCCTGCTCGGGAATTGGTGGGCTTTTTGTTATGGAGGCTATGTGTGGCTGTAGTGGAGAGAAGAATATTTCCAGTCTAAGCTCCAGGCTCCGTCCTGCTGGGGGCTGGGACTGCCCGCTCCGAATGGATTCGCGGGGAAACGCAAAAGTGGTAGCCGCTACGTCGTATGGGCACGGTTGCGTTTCTGTTGCCCGCGAATCCCTTCTCCGCTCGGTAGGACTCCACAAGTCGCTACGTCTGGAAATATTCTTCTCTGGCGTAACTGAAGGCATTTTTCATCATTTTTAAAGCTTTAAACTATCGGAAAACAAGGAAAGCTCGTAGAGGAAACAGGAGAAATAAGCGAAGATCTTAGGGACACCGACCGAGACGGAATGCAAAAAGCGAAACACGCTCTTAAGCGTCCACCTCTGATACACATCCTTGAAGATAGCACTTTGGACGCGGTTTCGCTTTTTGCATGGAGTCGTGCAGTCAATCCCCCAGGGGGTGGCCCTAGAAGCTGAGCGTTTTCTCCTGTTTCCTCCACGCCACAACAGCAACGTACAAGTCGTTTTTAGTCAACATGGTGAGGAGAGAGAAAAAGATGAGTGATTGTCTGGTAGTGGGTGGAGGAATTATCGGATTGAGCTTGGCATACGAGCTGTCGCGGCGCGGGGTGAGCGTTACCCTCGTCGAGCAGGGTGAATGGGGAGGGCAGGCGTCTTCGGCTGCTGCAGGAATGCTTGCTCCTTTGAAAGAATTCACAGCACCTGGACCGATGCTCGATTTGGGCATGGAGTCACTTGCGCTATACCCGGAATGGGCTGCAGAGCTGGAAGAATTGACTGGCGGAGATGTACAGCTAAGCCTGGAGGGATTGCTGACCGTCGCGTTAAATGAGGAAGAAGTCCAACAGCTTGCAGACAAGTACCGTTGGCAAAAAGAAGCGGGCCATGCTGTACACTGGCTCTCGACTACAGCACAAGTGAAAGAGATAGAGCCGCTTCTGACCGATCAAGTGCAAGCGGCCATCTATTCGCCGTACGAAGGACACATCAACAATCGAATGCTTCTTCGCGCCTTGGCAACTGCTTGCCAATTGCAAGGAGTGAAGCTGCTATCTGGCTGCGTGGTGAGCGGCATTGCGGTAAAAGGCGGAAAAGTAATCGGGATCGAGACCTCTACAGGGTCACTGCGTGCCGAACAGACCGTGATTGCCTCGGGAGCGTGGGTTGGAATGATGCTGGAGATGCTTGGTATTTCCGTGCCGATTCGCCCTGTTCGTGGACAGATTGCGGCCGTTTCGTCCGTGGGCATTCCATTGCGAACGGTGATTTTCGGAACGACAGGCTACATCACCCCGAAAAAGGATGGAAAAATTGTCATTGGTGCGACTGAGGATGAGAGTGGCTTCCAGCGAGACGTTACAATGGCAGGTTTGGCGAGTATCCTGCAAGGGACCATGCCGTATGTTCCTGCGCTTCACTCCGCTACCTTTCTGGAGGCTTGGGGTGGACTTCGACCTGCGACACAAGATGGCAAGCCGCTATTGGGCCCCGTTCCTGGCTGGGAAGGACTGTCGATCGCAGGTGGACATTTTCGCAATGGCATCTTGCTTTCTCCTGTCACTGCAAAATCGATGGCGGACTTTGTGGAAAAAGGGGAGACGGAGCGCCTTTTGCCATTTTTACCTGCCCGCTTTCTGTAAATTGGGCTAGTCTGGCCTAGAATCCGGTAACCTCCCCATGGGCACTTGTATATGGTAATAAAGAAACACCAGAAGGGGAGGAGTTTCCATGCAGTCTGATTCTGAAAAAAACCTGTATCAGGCTGACATTCAATTTGTCAGCCTGTTAAAGGATATGCGAGAAAATGTGCACAACATCTGCAAGGAGCACGTGGAGAAAAAAGTGCGCATCGAAGCGATTGACGGGCAAGTGTTTGAAGGCGTCATTGTCGATTATGATGATCAGAACGTATACGTAGAAGTTGTGGACCAGGATGCGGAGGAAGAAGAAGTTTTCGATGAGTATGATTATGAGAACTATGATGGCTACAATCCTTATCAAGTAATGGAAGTGGCCAATCGGCAGCCGTACGGAGGATGGGGGCAATATCCTGATTATTACTTTCAGTATGTGAGCTATAATCCGTATGCAGGTTATCCTCCCTATGGCGATCTCAGTCCTTATGGAGGCAATCCATACTATCCGCAGGTAAGTCCTTACGGTGATGGGTACAATCCATACGGTCAGGTCAGCCCTTTCGGCAGTTCCAACAACTCACGGGTTAGCCCGTATAGCAGCAGCAATCGTCCCGCCCCCCAAGTCAGCCCGTATAGCAGCAGTAATCGCCCCGCTCCCCAAGTCAGTCCGTATAGCGAGCAAAATCCGCAGGTAAGTCCTTACGGGCAAAATCTATCGCCATTCCCACCATTCCCGCCGTATCCGCCATTTTTTTGTCCGCCACCACCACCCCCACCGCCATATGTTTTGCCAAGAGTTCAAGGGAGAAGACGTAAAAGATGCCGGAACGGACGTAAAATCATTCCATTGGCGCTCTTTACACTCCTGACAATTGTCTTGATTTAATGGTGGGGAACTTACAAGCCTCTCAAGGCCATCACGGCTTAGGAGGCTTGCTGCTTTTTGTAGACGTGAGAGTACAACTTCGCCTTTTGTCACACACTACGAACAAAACGGTGGACGTTTCTCACAAAATAAATAAAGGCAGGGATTGACGATGCAACACATAAACAGCAATTTGCCAGGCACGCGGGCGACATTCGGTTATTTTCGTGAAGCGCTTCAACCGCATTTTACATTATCCAACTGGGATTATGAGCAAGGGTACTTCGACCGGGCGCTGGATGACAAAAACACGGTCTTTTTGCGCTTACCTGTAAAAGTATTGCAAGGCGAGCTTGATAGCCCAGATGCATGGTTGGAAATCGGGCGGCCGTTTGTGATCCGACATGTGTACCAGACTGGGGTAGAGGAAGATATCGGCTACACGGAGGCGCTCGCTTCGGGCTTGATGAATCAGTTTCAAGAGCCGGTAGACAAGGACGCACAGATTGATTCGAGATGGATTCGAAAAGCAGAAGCGGTTGTCAAAGAGCTGGAGAATCGCCTCGCGTGAGACAGGCCGTTGATAGGCCTGTTTTTTTCTTGTTTATGGCAGGGAAAATATAGGTGGCTAAAGAATGGTAGCACATGGAAAAAGCGAGGTGGAAATATGGCCTGGTACCATACAGTGGCGAAATGGTATTGGAAAATCCGCAAGCCTCTCACCTTGGGTGTTCGTGTCATTGTAACGGATAAAGAAAAGGGAGTTTTGTTAATTCGACATACGTATGTCCATGGCTGGTATTTGCCGGGAGGGGGAGTGGAGCGAGGAGAGTCGTTTGGGGATGCTGCTCGCAGAGAGCTGTGGGAGGAGTGCGGAATACGAGCGGACGGACTTACCCTCTGCCATCTTTTTTACAGTGAGCGGGAAGGGAAACGAGATCATATTGCCTTGTATCATGTCGACCTTACAACTGGCCAAGAATTGCATAAGGATGACAAAGAAGTAGCGGAAATGCGCTTTTTCGCTTGGGATGAGCTTCCTCGGGAAATATCACCAGCTACGAAGAGGCGTTTATCTCAATTTCGCAACCAGTCTTTTCAGAGTGACCGCTGGTGACAAGTGGGATTTTATGCAAGTCGATTTTTCCTATGGTATAGTGAAGACAAACAACAGAGCGTACATGACCGCTTGTAAGGATAAGTGAGGGCAGACCAGCATGAAGATTGCGACTGTACTGCGAAATGACGATTATACACGAGAAGTAGAACAAGCATTAAAAGAAAAGCTGCATGCAGCAAACAGCCCGTTTACTTTTGTGAAGGGACCCGGTGAGCAACCGGATATGGTGTTGTCCATCGGGGGAGACGGGACACTTTTGGAAGCCGTCCATCAATACGGGATCGAGCCGTCTTATGTGGGCATTCATACGGGACATCTCGGCTTCTATGCGGACTGGCGTCCCGAGGAGCTGGACGAATTCGTTGAGCGTTTGATACACGAAGAGCCTCTGATCGCGGAATACCCGACTGTCCAATGCAGGATCAGTACAAGAGATGGAAAGCAGTACGAAAAGTGGGCGTTGAATGAAATGGTTTTGCGTAACGCGAATTTGTCTACCTTGGTGACATGCGTCTATATAAATGGCGATGAGCTGGAGACGTTTCGCGGTGACGGCTTGATCGTTTCGTCACCATCAGGAAGTACAGCCTACAACAAGGCGGTGGATGGAGCGATTGTCCATCCGTCCATTGAGGCGATTCAGTTGTCCGAGATTGCTTCGATCAATAACCAAGCGTATCGGACGATCAACAGCTCGCTCGTATTGCCGAAGCATCATGAAGTAGAGCTGATCGTCATGAATCCCGAGATTATGATCGGCTTGGATCGCGAGCAGGCAGTGTGGAAAGATGTGTGTTCCATTCGTTGCAGAGTGGGACCCGACAAAGTGAAATTCGCTCGCTACAAGCGACTGACGTTTTGGGGGCGGGTTCGCAATTCGTTTATATCCGGATAGGAAAGCGTTGGGGAGGGGAACCGAATGAAAAAAGTAGGAACATTACAGACCATTTTCCGTCATCCTGTCAAAGGAATGCGAGGGGAAGAGCTTGCATCAAGTACGGTCGATGAATTTGGCTTGTATGGAGACCGTGCCTATTATTTTTGGGACAATACTCGTCAAGGCAAGTATCTCAGTGCGGATGTTGTGCCCGCTCTTATCGGATATCATGCCAGCATGAGCGAAGGGACAGGAAAAGAAGCGTACCCGCCGATTCGGATTGAAGCCCGGGATGGCAGTGTACATACGTGGGATGATGCTTTATTTGCCCATGTCGCGGAGACGGTGAAGCGCTCCATTACGCCTATGATTAGTAGTCCGCAAAAAGGCGGCGTGAACTGGGAAGACCACATTCTGCTGGTCACGGATGCATCTCTCAGAGAGATCGCGCGGCAGATTGGGGCAGAACAGGTAGATCCACGACGCTTTCGAGGGAATTTGGTCGTTGTCCTGGAGGATGATGAGCCGTTTGCTGAAGACAAATGGCTGGGCAAACAGATCAAAATCAATGATGTGACCTTGCAAGTCAACAAGCACTGCGAGCGCTGTGTGTATGTCAATATCGATCCAGAAACCTTGGCGATGACTCCTGCCGTATTGAAGGCATGCGTCAAGCGTCATAATAATCACTTTGGCGTTTATGCTTCGGTTGTCAAGACGGGCAGCGTGTCACAAGGCGATGACGTTTTTTTAGTGGAGATTGGGAGTGACGGGGAATGATTGTTAGCCCTTTGGAAAAGGTTCGCAGCTACGTACAACGTTATGATTCGAGTATCGAGCCGATTTTGTTTGAACAGCCGTTGCCTACGTCCGAAGTGGCTGCACAGGCATTAGGTGTCGAGATCGGCCAAATTGCAAAGTCGATCTTGTTTCGGGTGGATGAGCAGTTCGCCTTGTTCGTGGCAGCAGGCGATGTACGCGTCCATCCCAAGCAAGTGAAGGCAGCGTTTGGACAAGGAAAGCCAAAGATGGCTACGCCGGAAGAAGTAGAAAAAATGACAGGTTTCCGTGTCGGAGCGGTTTGTCCATTTGCTTTGCAGGAAGAAGTGCCTGTCTATGTGGATCGGTCCTTGAAACGCTTTTCTGTGGTTTATACGGCGGCTGGTATCGCAGAATCACTTTTGCCAGTCTCTTATGAGGCCTTGTTGGAAATGACAGGGGCAAAGGAAATCGATGCGGCTTCTGCTGAAGGGAGCGCATCATGAAAAAAATTGCAGTCTCCATCGCAGCAGTAGCCATTGTCGTAGTCGCTGGTCTTGCCATCCTCGGAATGTCTAACCAAACGACTGCAATTGAAAACAGCATCTCCCATTCTGCTTCCTCGTTTAAAGAGATGTCAACAGACACGTACCTGAGTCATTACAACAAAATCAAAGAAGATTTAGCTGTGAAAGGAATTCATACCCTTCCTTTTCAGCTTGAGCTAGACAAGCAGACGAATTACTACCGCTTTTATTATCCAAAACAAGAAAACGTGGCAAGTGAAAAAGCAATATGGGTTAGCGTCATGCTGAGCGGTGATCAAAAAACAATAGACGGTATCATGTATGAAGGGGTTTTTGACGTTCATACAGTGAAGGCGATGATCCAAGCTATTGGACTTGCCTGGACTCCGGAGCTGGATCAGTTCATTGCGGTTACGAACATTGCAAAAACGCCAAAAGAAATGGTTGCTTCCGATGTGAAAGTAACGATTGAAGGAACGCCAGCACAGATAAAAGTAATGGTTGACCCTGTGAAGTTAGAAGCTCCCAAAAAATTATAATGCTGAAAAGGAAAAAGTGGTTGGCAGAGGTTATGGCTGCGCAACCACTTTTCGTTTTTTGTTGTCGTTTAGTTGGAAGGAGAGGACTCGCGGTTCTGAACGATTTGGAATAGCTTTACGTAAAGAACGGCACTCAAAAGGGAGCAGAACAGGATAAACCCAAAAACGCCAATCGGTATGATCCACTCCGAAAGAATGACGGTCACGGGAGCGAGGAAGCGGCCAAGTGAGTACTGCAGGTTAGCCGCACCCATGTACTGTCCGCGTGCATGTTCTGGTGCGTATTTGCTGACGAAGCTCTGCTCAACCGGAGTTCTCATCACTTCCCCTACGGTAAAGACGACCACGCATCCGAACAACAGCCAGGCATTCGTCGTGAATCCTACCAAAAACATGCCCATGCCAAATAGCAGGGAGGACAAGAGGAAGACATTCCGGTCGCTCCAGTTCTCAAACCATTTGGTAACAGGCAAAGCGCACAGAACAAAAAGAAGGCCGCTTATTCCCAGCATCCATCCGAAAATCTCCGTACTGCTAAGCGAGAGTGACCAGGCATTCCACGAAAACAGCGTCTGTGCTGGGACGAATTCTTTTACATAGACTGCCAAAAATAGATCGAGCTGCACGATTGCGATCGTAATCAGCATGCCTGCGAAAATATAGATCGCAAAAGCTTTGTCGCGTAGAATGACGGCATAGCTCTGCCATTGCTCCTTCATAACGGAAGGGAAATGGATAGAGGCGACAGAGCTTTTTACGGACTGTGGCAGTGTCTCTCTCACATTGAACCAGATTGCAATCGAATACAAAAAAGTGACAAGCGCACAAGTCCATAGCAGCTCACTTCGGTATTGAAAGAAAAAGATAGCACCCAGAGCGGGTCCCAAAACAGCGCCAATGTTCATGGCTGTAACAAAGGTAGCGAAGACTCTCCGTCTGTCTTTTTCGGAGGTGAGATCAGCGACCATGGCAGAACTCGCCGGGCTGTATAGCGCTTTACCAAGCCCGATTCCTATAAACGCAAGATAATCGATCCAAGAAGAGAGGGAGAAGGCAAACAGCACAAACATGCCTGCCTGCAAAAACGCTCCTGACAGCATGACATATCGACGACCAAATCGATCAGCCAAATAGCCGCCAAAAAGATTGCCGATCGTACTCATAATCGGTGGTACTGCCATGAGTAACCCGGCAACATTTTTGCCAAAGGTATCACTAAAGTGGAGGGTGAGGAAGGGAAAGTACATCCAAAACAATAAGTTGAAAAGCGTCTCGCCGATCAATCTGGTCTTTAGATTCAGATCCCATGACAGCCATTGCACAGCAGGGCTACCTCCTGTTTTTGATTCCCTGGCCAGGTATACCTACTTTAGTGCAAATTTTCAAAAAGATATAGACTTATAATCATCCGTCGGTTACACTAATATCATAAGGGCTAAGGGATTAGACCCTGGCTTAAGATGTGCCACTTTTAGGGATTCGCTTCTTACAAAAACAAATAAGCCGACACTTCCTTGTGGAAAGGGGTGTCGGCTTTTCGTATGTTGTTACTTGACCATCCATTGATAAAAATGAACATCGTGCCATTCTCCGAACTTGAATCCCACCTCTTGAAACTTCCCTGCCAATGTAAAACCGAATTTCTCGTGCAGCTTCACGCTGGCGTCATTGCCGCCTACGATTCCGCTCACGATCGTATGGTATTCGAGTTGTCTGGCGCGCTCCAGAATCGCACTCATCAAGGCAGTGCCGATACCTTTCCCGCTTTTATCGGGGGCGATATAAATAGACAGTTCCGTTGATTTTTGATAGGCGGGCTTCTCGCGGAAAACGGACAGACTGCAATATCCGATCACTTTCCCTTCGGATTCGGCGAGGATGATCGGATGTCTGCCACCGTGTTTGTGAAACCACACTTCGCGCTGGGCCAAGGTCTGTGGCTCCAAGTCAAAGGTAGCAACCAGATTTTCCACCGCGTAGTTGTAAATAGCGAGCATAGCGGGCAGGTCACTCAGAACTGCGTCTCGGATCTGTAGCATGATATTCTCTCCTCAAGTTGGTTGGTAGGACTTGTTAAACGATTCGCATTAATTCTAGCGTACGGCTTCGTAAACCTGCCGCAGGTGTGTATAGCCTTGGGATTGTGCTTTAATCAAATACTTCGCCCAGAGTGTACCAGCGGCAACAGCGTCACAGTAAGCGTGATGCCTGCGTGAGATCGGGATGTCATGGGCCACACAGAGGGCGTCCAGCGAGCCGTTGCCAATCGGATTGCTCAACAATCGGATGAGCAGCATCGTATCCAGCATGCGATGGGTAAATGGACGCCTGCTCGTTTTCCAAAGCCCAGATCGCAAAAATTCACGCTCATGGCGAGAGTGATGGGCAACGAGCGGACGATCTCCAACGAATTGAAAAAAACGGGACAAAGCCTCTACTAGCTCGGGAGCATCGGCAACCATATCATCGGTAATCCCAGTGAGAGAGCGGATGTGTGGAGGAATCGCCCGTCCTGGATTGACCAACGTATAAAAAGAATCACCGAGGAGGAGGTGTTCTCCTCTCATGGCGACTGCTCCCATCGATATAATCGCGTCTCCGTGGTCGGGATAAAAACCGGTCGTTTCCAGATCGACGACAACAACCTCCAGATCGTGTAGAGGAATATCGGCACTGGAATCGACTGGTTTATTCGCTTTGGAGATGGAGCGCAGATAGGCGATGTGTTGCTTATCATCTGCAATACCCGGAACATCGCGGTTCATATGCCAAATGCGACCGAATAAGTCCCATTTTGCCACGCAATCTCCTCCTATCCCCCAAAAACGGAGGGGAGCTTTTCGGTCATTTTTTGCAGGCGGATCGCCAGCTTCATCGACTGTCGCACCATCGCTTGGGTGTCAGGAGAAAGCTCCCCTAGTTTGATATAGCTATTGCTTGTGTATTGCCCATCTTCCCAATGGAGGGGGGCGATCAGTCGCAAACCTTGAATTTGCCGGAAGTATGCGGCTACCTCGTCACAAAAGCTTTTGCTCCAGACGCCTTTTTCGCCGAGTAGATCCAAGCGTTCCAAGGTAGAACTGGCAAAGATTCCATGCGCCAAGGCAAAATGCCGTACGCAATTCACCAGTGGCAAATAAATGCCATACTTCACATTGATGGCACCGCGGAATCGTCCATGGACCTCAGGTAAAACTCTGCCAAAGATTCCGAGCGGCACCCGATAATGCAACGTATTGCTCACCAGTCGATTCAGCAAGAAGACATTCCCTGCAAGCAATTGACGGAAACGATCATGGACGGGAGTAAAAATGGCCGATTCCCCGCATAAGACACGCACATCACTTGCGAGCAGTAAATAACGGGCGTTCTCCCATATGGGGTGAGAGACCCATCTGTCTATTTGGTCCAGCCATTGCTCGGTGCTACCTCGCCATTTTGGTGAGAGGCAAGTCACATTCCCTTGGCAGGGAGGATAACCAGCCACTTCCAAGCCTGCAACGATCGTCGCCCCCAGTAATTGAAAGTAGCCATGTATCTTCTCTTTTTCCTGTTCGCCCAGATGATTTGGCATTTGATAGACGAGACCGTTATCTTGATCGCTGATGAGTGCTTGCTCTGATCGACCGCCACTGCCGAATTGCAGAAAGGCAAAGGGGACGGGAGGGGTACCCAAGCCTCTTTTGGCAAGGTCGTTCACAGCGAGGAGCACCCCTTGTCGGATGAGATTGTCGTGAATCAGATTGACGACGATGGAAAAGGGGGCTAATTCCCCTGCGCGATTTAATGGACGCAACACAGAAGGGTCCAAAAATTCTCGTCGCAATAAGGCAAGCTCGTCAAAGGAGTCAACATTCCGTATTTTTTCCACTTGTTCAGGTGAGAGAGTGAGAGGTGCTGCTTTGGGTAGCTGCAGCCGGTCGTACGCGTTCAGGCTGGAGCAGTTCGGGATAGCCGTATCCCCCGTGTTCGCTAAGGTCAAGACCAACCACCTCTTCCTCTTCAGTGACTCGCAGGCCAATGGTTACTTTTAATACATACAAAATGATGAAGGCTACCACGAAGACGTAGAGCGCGGAGCCAGCCAACCCCAACGCCTGAACCCCTAACTGATGCAGGCCACCGCCATAAAACAGCCCAGGACCGCCTACGCCGACCTTTTCAGCAAGCTCTGGGGTAGCGAATAAGCCCGTGGACAACGTTCCCCATATACCAGCCACCCCATGCACGGAAAAAGCGAAGACAGGATCATCAATCCCCATGCGGTCAAACCAAATGGATGTATAAAATGTGAGAATACCTGACACAGCGCCAATCACGACAGCTGCCCACGGATCGACAAAGGCACAAGATGCTGTAATCGCGACGAGAGCAGCGAGGACGCCGTTGAGCATGCTTGGAATATCTGCTTTTCCCATGACGATCCAGGAGATAGCAAGAGCGGCGACAGCACCCGCTGCGGTAGCGAGATTGGTAGTGACGGCAATATAGCCGAAAAATCCAGATGTGCTGCCTAATGTAGAGCCGGCGTTGAACCCGAACCAACCGATCCAAAGAAACAGGACACCTAAGACAGAGTAGACTTGGTTGTGACCAGGAATCAGATTGGAACTGCCGTCGCGATTGTATTTTCCAATACGGGGCTTCAAAAGGATAGTGGCGACGAGTGCGACGATGGCCCCTTGGAGATGGACAACCGTAGAACCAGCGAAGTCTTGCATCCCGAGCTGCGCCAACCAACCGCCGCCCCATACCCAGTGACCGACGACAGGATAGATGAGGACAGTAAACAGTACGCTGAAAATAAAATAAATGGATAGCTTGGCGCGTTCAGCAAAACCGCCCCAGGCGATCGCGAGTGAAACGGCTGCAAAAGCGAGCTGAAAGAGGAAGAGGATCGAGATAGGGACAGTTGCAGCGGAAAAAGCGGAGAAAGCTTCTTTTTGCATGCCGTCAAAAAAGAATCCGGAAAGTCCGATGAAAGAGTTCCCGTCTCCAAACGTCAGACCAAAGCCAAAGGCCCAGAAGGCAATCGAGCAGATGCCGAAGGTTAGGACTGTTTTTCCTGCGACGTGACCAGCGTTTTTCATGCGAGTAGAACCAGCTTCCAGCAGGGCGAATCCAACCTGCATGAGAATGACCAGAATAGCAGAGACCATGACCCATGTGGCGTCAATGGCAGACGAGAGACTTGCGACAGTAGGTTCCATCCATCCACCTCTTTTCCGTGTCATATAACCTGACACTATTTTTATTTATGTCAGATTATATGACATGAAAAAATCGGTTGCAATTGTTTTTTTGCAAATAATGAGAAAACACCAATCCTTCCGTCTTAAACGGAGGAGGATTGGTGTTGTTCGGCTGGTGCTCGTTTTTCAATCAGGAGGCCTGCGAAGCTCATGGCAGCGAGGAATAGTCCACTGACGAGGAAAAGCTGCTCGACGGGCCATTTGCCCAGCCAGATGGCACCGAGGCTGCTGGACAATGTGCAAAAGAAGGTGAACATCAGCATGTTGATCGCAAAAATTTTGCCTGTGCTGCTGCTGGATGCTTTGATTTGAATAGCAGTCACGGTCGGGATACCAATGAGCGGCCCCCCGATCCCTGCCACGGCTGCTCCGAGGAAGGCAACCCAGTGAACGGTGCCTCCTGTCGTTAGCAACAGGAATCCGACTGCCTGAAACACCCATCCAACCAAAATCACAAATAAATACCGGGTGTAGAACGAGCGAGCCATGTACAGGCTTCCCAGCAAGTTCCCGATGCCGTAGAAGCCCAACAAGACAGCTAATGTACTTCCGTTACCTTGCTGCATGCGTTCTGCCATAAACGGAAAGCCCACCGTGTAAGTAACCTGCCAGACGAGAAAGCCCATATTGCTAAAAAGAAGAATCAAGAACAAAGCGCGATTTTGTTTAAGCTCCCGTAAACCTGAGGCAATATCCCGGGCGTACTGACTGGGTGTCATTTTCGTAGTAGATCCTTGTTGTTGATCAGTCAACGAAATACGAATGGCATAAAGGAACAAGACGGAAATCAAATAGCTGCCTGCATTCACAAAAAACAAAGTAGACAGCGGCATGATCGAAGCGACCAGTCCAATCGACATAGGCGCAATAATCCGAATCGTTCGGAAAGTCGTATCCAAAATGGCATTTGCTCGCCCTAGCTGCTCTTGGGGAACCGCTGATTTGAGTGCAACGGTTCGTGCTGGCTGAAACAGACTGGAGAACAAACCCAACAAGAATTGGGCTGCCAGAAAAAAAGCAAACTCTTCCACACCTATGTAGACCATGATGCCTACCGTGATCGCGACTAGAATTCGCGCAACATCTGCACCCACCATAAGCATGCGTGGGCTGTACCGGTCAGCCATGACCCCGCCGACGAGGTAAAACATGAGACCCGCCACCATTTCCGGGATTGCGAGCAGGCTCAACACCGTACCCGATTTGGTTGCTTGGAGCAAATACCAGAGTAAAGCGAAGCTGTAGCAATGATCTCCGATGCTTGCGGTCATTTGTGCAAGCCAGAGCTTGAGGAACGAACTATTTTTCCATAAAGATGGGGATGAATCCACGTTGACCCTCTCCGTCCTGCTGACTTCGATAAAATGAATTTGACCATAGCGTAGCAAGGCGAAGAGGGAATGTAAAGGACTCATGCTTGTGCGGTTACATTTAATTTACCAGTCCTCCAAACAAAGAGAAAATAAGCGATAAGAAACGTGAATGAGGCGAAGGTGCTGACCCCCGCGAAACCAAAATTAGAATACAAACTGCCTGCGAAAGAAGAGGCAATGAATGTCCCTATGTACATGCAAGCGTTGGCCAAGCTCGATATGGTACCGCGCGAGGTGTCGGACAATGATTGCAAGTAACCCATCAGAACAGGCACGAGTACACCGCCAAAGCAGTACATGAAGAAGAGGACAACCTGCAAAAAGCCGACTCCCGGTATGTAAGGCAAAACAAGATAGAGTAGGGCGCTGCCCAGAAACCCAACGGTCAAAATCGTACTTCTCTTCCAACGCTCGAGTAACCAACCGCTGAGTAAGCTGCCAACGGTGTTGCCAAGCCCGATAACTAAAGTGATCAAGCCAATTTCGGTAACGGATTGCTGATATTGATCGGAAAGCCATACACCATAGAATGAAAAGACTGCATAGACACCCGTCATGAAAACGAAATAGCCGATAAAGCTGCGTGAAGCTTGTGGCAGTCGCAACAGATCCTTGTAACGTGCAAAAATAGCCACTCGGGCGTTGTTTGTTCCAAGCCCGGCTATGGAGGTAGGCGGCAATAAATCAGGAAGTTTTCGGATAATGAGTACAAAAGCTCCGAGAGAAGTAATTCCTACAGCCAAAAAAGGGAACGACCAATGATAAGCTGACAGAAAACTGCCTATAGGGACACCGATCACTTGGGAAACGGAAAGACCAGCCATGACAACTCCCATTGCTTTTCCGATACGTGCAGGGGGAAACAAAACAGGAATGGCAGCCCACACTTGAGGTCCGATAAAGGCAGAACAGATCCCGGCAAGGAAGCGAAAGAAAAGCATCGCGGTGAAGCTAGGTGCAAAGGCACATGCAATTGTGGAAAGTGCAAATCCAAGCATACCGACTGCCATCACATGTTTCCTATTTCGATTATCAGATAGCGGACCAGCGACTAAAGCGGCCAAAGCAAATCCGAGAGCATAAGTTCCGATCAGCCAGGCTGCCTGGCTCGTGGATACGTGATATAACTCTCGCAAGGTTGGCAGCAGTGGGCTAATGATAAATGTGTTCGTGCCAATCAAAAACATGGTGAAGAAAAAGATCATCAAAAATAGGCGCTCCATTATGAAAACTCTCCTCTTTGTTTTATAATCCTATAGTTAAATAACTTTTGAACTACCGGGCAAAAAAAGGATACCAATCACAAGGTATCTAAAAAGCCAGGCAGTATATGATCAAATGTCTCTTTATAGATGCGCATGTACCGTGTTTGCCCCTCCTTTCTGACTTTGATCAGTCCTGCCTCTCGAAGTGTCTTGAAATGATAGGAGGCATTGGACTTGGAAGTATCGCAGGTCAAGCCCACTTCTGTACAACTCAGCTCGTTGCCGGAATGATATAAGGCTTTTAAAATGGCTAGCCTTGTCTCATCTGCCAACGCTTTAAAAATTTTGATTCGCTTTTCGGTTAGTTCAAGTTGTTCAATATTCATAAAACTATCTTACTAAGGAAACTCTATTCAGGCAACCATTTCATTTTTTTATTTTTGATTCTTCCTATTTTCGTTGTTGTATTGATGCTGATGGGAAGATCCTTGGTTGTTTTCTGTATGCGTATCATCCGCAACCGTACTGCTGGTCAGCCCTGCTACAGCTAATCCTTTTTGATTCAGGTTTTTGGCGCTTTTGAATTTGGACATATTACTACCCCCTGTTTGTTAATGGATGCTTCCTTAAGATGCGTTGTTTCGAAGGGGAGTAGTCATCCTCATTTTCCTAGATGGCAGTTGAGGTATACTAAATAAAAATGGTGCGCCAGGGAGGATGGGAGCGGATGGCAGGGTGTGTCATGATCGTGGAGGGGAAGACAGACAAGGAACGCTTGCTTCGAGTGCTGGCTGAGCCTGTTACGATTCTTTGTACATACGGTTCCTACAGTTTGGAAAAAGGAGAGAAATTGCTTGCTCAAACGGAAGCAGCAGATGCAGATGAGGTATACCTATTTACGGATGAAGATGACAGTGGGAAAAAATTGCGAACGCATTTAAGTGAAGATTTTCCTGATGCGATCCATCTGCATACGCCGAAAATATACAGAGAGGTTGCCGACACGCCTCTTTCGGTACTGGCAGAAATTTTGGAGCGAGCAGGCTTTGCGGTTATTGTGCCTCATCCTGATCTTGGAGAGCGGTAAGGGGATAAAACACCGTTTCATCGGCTATAACAGTAGTAAATGGAATGGTGGAGGTGCGAGGCAATTGCGTAGTTTGATGACGTTTTTTAATCGAATGAACATTATGCTGTGGCTGGTAGGTATCTTTGCTGCTCATGCTGCGCTTTATCTGGTGCTGGGAACGGCAACGTGGCTGGCTACCTCGCTTTTGGCAACGGCGTTCTACGGCGTAATTTTATTGGTAGGCAAATTAATTGCCAGCCGTTATCCAGACAAGGAAGAAAGCAGATGAAAGCCGGCGAGCAAGCAGCCGGCTTTTTTCACACTACCAGCCCAAGAGCTGCATGAGTAAAATGAACCCACCCAATACCCAGACGTAGATAGCGAAGCCCTTCATCGACCCTGTACTGATGATCGTAAGCATCCAGCGAATGGCTACATATCCAGCTAGTCCGGCAAACATGGTGCCCACGAGCATCGGGATCAATAAAGCTGTTTCAAGCGGTGTTTCTACGAGCTTGGCTGTTTGCAAGACACAAGCACCCAGAATCGCAGGCAAGGATATTAAAAACGAAAAACGTGCAGCGTCCGCACGGTCGATTCCGCGCAGGAGAGCACCGGCAATTGTTAGTCCTGAGCGGGAAATAGCAGGCAGGATGGCAGCACCTTGCAGTGTCCCGATGATGAGGGCGTCCGTGTAGTTGATTTCCTCAAATTTTCGATTGCCACGGCGCATGGACTCCACCGCCCAGAGGATGGCGCCTGTCGCAAGAAATTCCCACCCAATCGTAATGCCTGTCTGGGAGATTTCTTCAAAATAATCTTCAAAGGAAAGTCCGATCACAGCCGTAGGGATGGTGCCTACGACCAATAGCTTTGTCAGTTTGCTCATCGGATTCATAATAATATAACGAACCTGTGGCCAAAAGACGATAACAACAGCAATCAGCGTACCGAAATGGAGCATCGTGTCAAATAAAAGTCCGACCTCCTGCATACCAAACACTTTGCGAAACAGGACGAGATGACCCGTGCTGGATATCGGTAAAAATTCAGTCAAGCCTTGTACAATGCCGAGAAAAATATGTTCAAGCAACAACAGCATAGGCAAGAGTCACTCCAGTCTTGAAAAAGTAGGGCCAAGCCAGTCTTACTGTCATATGTATGTTCGTGAATGGAAGACTTGCCTATTTCGTTGGGCATCGTTATTTTGTTAGAAAAAAGTTGTGGTATTTTCTCGTGGGGGATGGGTATATTTAGTGTGCACAAAGGTAGAGAGCGAGGAAAAAATACATATGTACAAAAGACAACAGCGTGAAAAACGTGAAAAGCGTGAGCCCCAAATCATTCAGAACGGCAATTTGGCGGCAGGAATGACGCTTACCATGACGGTAGCGCGTAAAACGGAAATCGGCTATTTTTTAAGCGATGGCAAAGATGAAGTGTTTCTCCATGCCAATGAAGCGCATGAGCGTTTACATATCGATGATGAGGTCGAAGTGTTTTTGTACCATGATCACGAAAACCGACTGGCTGCGACCATGGACATGCCTCATGTCGGCATGGGTGAATACGGCTGGCTGGAAGTAGTGGACATTTCTCCGCGCATGGGTGTATTCCTGGACAACGGCATTAACAAGGATCTGCTCTTGTTCATCGATGATCTGCCCAAGCATAGCGATGAATGGCCGCGCCCCAAGGATCAAATGCTGGTAGCGCTGAAGCAAGACAAGCTCGGCAGACTCTTGGCAAAGCCGGTCACTGAAAACGAAATCGTCAAGATCGCAGCAATGGCAGATGAGAGTATGAAAAACAAGTCTGTCGAAGGCACGGTCTACAAAGTGATTCAAGCAGGTGCATTCCTGTTGACGGAGGACGAGCATATCCTTTTCATTCATCGTGATGAAATGGTAGGGCGTCTGCGCCTCGGACAAACTGTGCGCTGCCGCGTCAGCTTTGTGCGTGAGGATGGCCGTCTGAACGGTTCCATGAAAGAGCGCAAGGAAGTACAGTATGGCGAAGATGCGGACAAGCTGCTGCGCTATATGATCAATCGTGACGGAGCGATGCCTTATACCGATTCGACAGACGCAGATGTCATCCGAGAAAAATTCCAAATGAGTAAATCCAGCTTCAAGCGGGCACTCGGCAAGCTGATGAAGGAACGCCGCGTGGAGCAAGTAGATGGCTGGACCAAAATCATTCGAAGTGAACAAGAAGAATAAATGAAGAAAACCCTCCTGGGCAAAAGCTTCCTGACAACAGGAAACGAACGCTTGGGAGGGTTTTTTGTTTGTTTCTTACAGTGTCGTTTGTACAGAGTGCTTTTGCTTCCGGGCTTTGTAATACGACAGGGCAAATACGAGTGTGATCAAAATAAAGCCGGCGATATCCGTTTCAATTCCGGGGATGACCGCGAGCACGCCACCAGCAATGGCCAGGATTCGCTCCAATACGTTTAGCTTGGACATCCAGTATCCGATCAATCCTGCGCCTACTCCGATCATCCCAAGTATAGATGTCAGCATGACCCAGATTGATTCCAGCAAGGTGGTATTAATCAGCAGCAAGGCTGGCGAGATGACGAAAATATAGGGAGCCATAAAAGCGGCGATCGATAGCCGCGTTGATTCTACGCCTGTCTGGATTGGCTTTGACTTGGCAATGCCTGAAGCAGCGAAGGCAGCAAGCGCAACTGGTGGCGTGATGTCTGCGACAATTCCGAAGTAGAAGGTAAACATGTGAGCCGCGATAGCAGGAACGCCCAATTGAATGAGCGCTGGAGCCGCGATGGTCGAAGTGATAATGTAGTTCGCCGTTGTTGGCGTTCCCATTCCCAAAATAAGCGATGCGATCATAGTAAAGAACAACGTAAGCAAAAGCTGGCCGCCAGCCAGATCAATCAGACCATTTGCCAGCTTCAACCCAATCCCTGTCAACGTAATCGTACCGACAATGATTCCGGCACACGCAGTTGCAGCGACGACGCCGAGAGCCATTCTGGCACCAGAGGCAAGCGCTGCAAAAATATCAGCAATAGACATGCGGGTTTCTTTTCGGAAGGCTCCTACGACAATCGTAGAGACGATACCGATAATCGCTGCCCGCTCGGCGGAGATGTTCATCATCAAGGCTGTAATAATGATCACGATGGGGAGGAGCAAGTACATTTTTTTCAAAACTTCTTTTTTGTTCGGCAGTTCTTCCTTCGAGAGTCCGCGCAATCCGAGTCGCTTCGCTTCAAAGTGTGTCATAATCCAGATTCCTACGAAAAATAATATCGCTGGAAGGATTGCTGATTTGGCGATCTCCAAGTAAGGAACGCCGATGAACTCCGCCATCAAAAAGGCAGCAGCTCCCATTACCGGAGGCATGATTTGTCCCCCGGTAGAGGATGAGGCTTCCACCGCCGCGGCAAATTCGGAGCGATAGCCGAGCCGCTTCATCATCGGGATGGTAAAGGCGCCGGAGGTAACGACATTGGCCACAGAGCTGCCGCTAATCGTCCCTTGCAGGGCGCTGGAAAAAACGGCTACCTTCGCAGGACCGCCGATTCGTCTGCCTGCAATGACTAGTGACAAATCGTTAAAATACTCACCGACGCCTGTTTTTTCGAGAAACGCACCAAACAGTACAAACAAAAAGATAAAGGTAGAGGAAACGGCGAGTGGCGTACCAAGAATCCCCTCTAGTGTGTAGTAGCTGTGTCCGATAATCCGCTCGACATCATTGCCGCGATGCTCCAAAAAGCCGGGCATATAAGGTCCGAGGTAGGTGTATAAAAGAAAAATAGTGGCGATGAGAGCGATTGGAATTCCGACGACTCGTCGTGCAGCCTCAAGGACAAGCACGACAGCAATACCGCCGACCACCATATCCAATGTTGTATAGTTGCCTGTTCGGGTCACGAGTCCTTCGTAGTCAATGACCCAATACAATGATACGAAGACTCCAAGCAGGGCGAGAATCATGTTCACGATTCCGATTTTGTGATTGTTCCCTTTGGATGTCCCCGCATATAACAGATAGACAAGTGCTAGCCCGAAAGCCAAGTGGATCGGGCGGTGAATCTGGGGAGGCAATGTAAAGAAAAGTGTGCTGGATAACTGGTACAGGGAGAAGAGGACAAGTAGACCAAAAGAGATCCACTTCATGGGACCCGCGAGCTGGCGTGTGGCTGATTCTTTGTCGTATTGCGCGATCAGCTTATCCATCTCTTGCTGGTTCATATTCGATGCTGTACTCATCTAGTAACCTCCTAACTCGCTCAAAATGGATCGCTTTTCTGCCTGAATCGTGATGGCTTCTCCCGGCTTGTCGATCAAACTCAACGGAATATCCTGTCCAGCGAAAAGCAACGTATGATTAGCCCGTACTTGCCCGATAAATAGCCGTAGGGCAGGAAAAGAACGCTGCATATTGCGAATGTGGAATCGTCCATCGGCCAGAACCAGCTCCTCGCCAGGAGCCAATTCATTTTCCATGCCGATACCGTAGTCGTGAAAGCTCATCTCTGACAAAATAATTTGATTGTCTACAATCCGGTATTGCTCCTCAATTGTGGAGCGATGAATGGAATGAGTCCAGCGGATGCCAAAGACTGCTTCATCCTGTATGTTGGCACTCCAAACTACTTGATTTGACTGTGTATCCCGAATAACCAAAGCGGGAAACAGCGGAGTGGAGATGCCTACATAAATGACAAGGACGAGAAGTAGGAAGGAGAAAAGGCGGAACAACGTCCGCCCTCTTCCCTTTGTTACTGCCTGGATAAAAACCATCTGGCTTTACTTCACGCCTTTTTCGTCGAAGTACTTTTGGGCACCCGGGTGAACAGGGATGCTGACGCCGTTCTTCACGTTCTCCAGCTTGATTTCCTTGGCTTTGGCGTGACCGAGCTTGTCGCTGTTCTCAAAGATTGCCTTTGTTACTTTGTACACGAGGTCGTTACTGAGATCGGAGCGAATCAAAAGCATCGATTTGACGGAGACAGTTGTCACTTCTTCTGGAACGGTTTGATACGTATTGGCAGGCACGGTTGTTTTCACGTAGTAAGGGTATTTGGCGATGATTGCATCGATTTTGTCCGCGTCTATTGGAATGATTTTAACACCAGTTGTCGCTGCCAGCTCCGTGATTGCTGCGGTAGGCGTACCAGCGGTTTGGAAGGCAGCATCTAATTGTCCGTCCTGAATGGCTTTGGCGGAGTCAGCAAAGGAGAGGCGCTGGAGCTTGGTATCTTCAAAGGTCATCCCGTATGCTTCCAAAATTTGCTGGGCGTTCACTTCCGTACCGCTTCCGGGAGCTCCAACAGATACGCGCTTATCTTTCAAATCGGCAACACTTTTAATATTGCTGTCAGCAGAGACCACGATTTGGATGGTCTCATCGTAGAGAGCGCCCAATGCCTGGAAGGAATCAATTTTACCGTCTTGCTGGAACATGTTCGTTCCTTTTGACGCATACTCGGCAATGTCGTTTTGTGTAAAGGCGATGTCCGCCTTTTTATCGCGAAGGAGGCGAATGTTTTCTGCTGAAGCGCCTGTGGCTTGTGCTGTAGCAGTAATCCCAGCGTTTTTCGTAATATGGTCAGCCATGCCGCCGCCGAGTGGGAAATAAGTGCCTCCTGTACCGCCTGTTGCAATAATTAATTGGGAGGGATCGGCGCTTCCTCCTGAGTTGGAGCTGCCTCCACCTGCACCTCCTTGTGCAGAGTTCCCGCCACCTCCACATGCTGTCATGAGCGACATGGACAGAAGCAGTGTGAGCGAGAGAAGAAAATGACGCTTATTCAAGATAATTCCCCCTAGTCTAAATGTTCTGTTTATATGGCTTTCTACGGCATTGTAAGGGGAGGTCTATAAAAAACTACAAAAATCTATAGAAAAATATAGTAAACTAGGAAATAAACGTTGACGAATTTTTTGAACAACTTCTTATGAGGAAGTGCGGGCAACATTTTATGAGAGAAACCATTTCAATCCTGCTGCTTATGCTCATTGCTGTCCCGATTGCCGGAGAGCTCAAATTTCACCCGTTTCAAGATGATTTCCGCATCAGTTTTGGTACAACGGCTTTTTTCTTTTTTTTATTGTGGCTGCGTCCTTCTTTTTTAGCAGGGATAGTAACGGGATTAATTGTTGTTCTATTTCGAATAGTCTTGGATTTTGTGTATGGAGATGTCTTTGCGTTTCTGCCTTCTCTTCAGATGCACTTCCCCGCATTTTGCTATTATGCTACCTTTGCTTGTCTATTCTCGCTCTTTCGCGTTAATATGCTACATCATCGACCGCTTTGGGTGGGACTGTTGGGGACAGTCGCAGAAATAGCAGCGAATCTGGTAGAGCTGTCCTTCCGTGCAGTGTCCTGGGAGGGAGTCTTTCAGTTGGAGGTCGTAGGACCGATTGCCGTCATTGCGTTGATACGCAGTTTTTTTGTACTTGGTTTTTTCAATATAATTCAGCTGCGTCAGGCGAAATGGATGGAAAAGCAACAGCGTAATCGAAATGAGCAGATGTTGATACTCATTTCCAATTTGTACGAGGAATCTGTTCTTCTAAAAAAGACATTGCATCAGGTTGAGGAAATCACGCGCAACTGCTATGAGCTGTATCGCGAAATGAACGAGGTTGAACAAAAGAATGGGATGGGTAAACGATACGCAAAGCGGTTGCTGTCCCTTGCCGGACAAGTACATGAAGTGAAAAAGGAC
The DNA here is from genome assembly GCF_022026395.1 of Brevibacillus brevis. NCBI lineage: Bacteria > Bacillati > Bacillota > Bacilli > Caryophanales > Paenibacillaceae > Brevibacillus > Brevibacillus brevis. Next base: position 975,320 of record NZ_CP041767.1, read on the forward strand.
AATCAACGGATATATGCAGGCCTCTCCAAGCTGATTTCTGACGAGAATGATCGAGACTACATGCCACTTGGCGAATTGATAGGGATCATTGTTCAGGGGCAACGAAAGTACGCAAGAATGTTGGAAAAGGACATTCAGTTTGAAACAAATCTGGAGGTGCCGTATCTCGCTTGCCACATTTACACGACACTCTCACTCATCAACAATCTGGTCGGCAACAGTGTCGAAGCCATTCGTGACCGGGGGATGGTATCGATCGTGGCTACGATTGACGAGAGTCGGGAGTGGATTCATTTTCGTGTAACCGATGATGGGCCAGGCATTGTGGTGAAGGACAAGGAGCTCTTGTTCATGCCTGGATTCACGACCAAATACGACGTATCAGGCAGACCATCCACGGGGATCGGACTTTCATACGTAAAGGAAGTGACAGACAGCCTTCAAGGAATGATTGATTTATCCGAGGACTCTTACGGACAAACGACACAATTTTGCATTCGCCTGCCAATCGCAAGTCTGATTCAGAAAGGGTGACCTCATGCGCTACTTCATCGTGGACGATGATCCTGGGATTCGATTCATGCTCGGTCAAATGATTGAGGATGCTGATTTGGGAGAGGTATGTGGGGAAGCTGAGGACGGCTCACAGATAGACCACGATTTTTTGAATTGGAAGCAAGTAGACATCTTGTTGATTGATCTTTTGATGCCGAATCGAGATGGCATTGAAACGGTGCGCCAACTGAGGCGTTTTACAGGCAAAATTGTCATGATCTCGCAAATCGAAACGAAGGAGATGATCGCTGAGGCGTATGCGGCAGGGGTCGAATACTACGTGACCAAACCGGTGAATCGCCTGGAGGTCATCAGTGTCCTGCAAAAGGTACGGGAACGCATATTGCTCCAACAATCCATCGAGGGTATTCAGCGGTCGCTTTCCGTTTTGTCCGGCAGTATGAATGTGACGGCAGCTCCCTCAAAAGAAGCATCGTTTCCGGAAAAAGGCATCTTGTCTTCCGCACGGTTTCTCTTGACTGAATTGGGAATGATTAGCGAAAAAGGCAGCAAAGATTTGCTCGACATGATGGAGTGGCTGTATCGCTGGGAGAAGGAAAGGGATGGAGAAGTAAATCTTCCTCCTTTACGCGATATTTTTTGGGCGATTGCTGCCCGCAAGCTGGGGAAGGGAGTGAATGTCCTGATCCAAAAGGAAACGAAGGCCGCTGAGCAGCGGGTTCGCAGAGCCATTTATCAGGCATTAACCCATCTGGCTTCCCTCGGGCTGACCGATTACAGCAATCCCAAATTTGAGAGCTACGCGACCACATTCTTTGATTTTACCGAGGTGCGAAAACGCATGCTGGAGCTGGAGAAGCAGAAGGAAATGACGATCTCTTCTACTCGTATCAATACTAAAAAGTTTATTTTCGTACTCTATATGGAGTCAAAAAGGCGAATTGGTGTATTTCAGGGCTGACTTTTGGAGTGGGCATCCAAATGTGATAAGATATTTCTATTGGTCATGAGCGAAGGCTTCGATGTAAGCTGGTAAAAGCTTCGGAATGTCTTTCGTTTACCATTTGTTTTGGGAGGGAAATAAGTGAGCGAACTACGTAATCCATGGCAGCTACTATACCGAGTCTATCGTCATGTGCAACCTGTTCTGGAGCGGGAGTTTGCGGCCTGGTACAAAAGAGCACAGGCGATTCCCAATCCCGAGCTGAGAAAACAGGCACAAGACAGCATGAACTCCAAAAAGTTTCACTGCCAAGGGGGATGTGTTTATGCAGCACAAGTCATCCCGCATGTAGAGACAATTGTTCCGCTGATTGTCGCCTATCAAACAATCAGCGACTACTTGGATAATCTGTGTGATCGCAGCACGTCACTAGACCCGCAAGACTTCCGTCAGCTTCACGTGTCGATGCAGGATGCACTGACACCAGACGCACCCTTGCGAGACTATTATTTGTACCGCGAGGATAAGGATGACGGCGGCTTTTTGGCCGGGCTGGTTCAGACCTGTCAACAGCATGTTGCACAATTGCCAGCCTATGAAAAAGTCCAGGCGAAGATACTCGAGTTTTCTTGTTTGTATAGCGATTTGCAAGTATATAAGCACATTGCTCCCCATTTGCGCGAGGATCACTTGTTGACGTGGTGGGATCAGTATAAAGAACGCTATCACGATTTGCACTGGCAAGAATTTGCGGCTGTCACAGGCTCGACCATCGGGATATTCGCTCTTTTTTGCTTGGCGACTGATCCAGATGTAGGGGAAGAGCAAATACAAACGGTAAGTGAAGCTTACTTTCCGTGGCTGTGCGGGTTACATATTTTATTGGACTATTTAATTGACCTGGAAGAAGATAAAATGGGTGGAGATTTAAACTTCGTGAGCTATTACGATTCGGAACGGATAGCGACTGAACGCTTGAAGCTTTTCATAAAACAAGCAAAGGCAAGCGTTAAACGCTTGCCAAATCCTGCATTTCACCGTATGATCGTGGACGGGCTAGTCGCGTTTTATCTCGCGGATCGCAAGGTAAATCGGAGCCAGCCACACATTTATACTATCGCTAGACAACTACTGAAGCAGGCTAAGGGCTTGCCCTCTGTCCTGTTTTATGTGAATAGTTTGCTTGTACGGCGATAACGGAGAAGAGGTTAGCGCATATGCTTGCGCTTGTACGAAAAGCCAAATCCCATCAACGAGAAGGCAACAACGATACAGCCAAGGATACCGAGGGGGCTTTTTTCCCCAATGGCAATGCCAACTCCGATGAGACAGGCGGTTACCAAAAATGCCAAAGCCAGTGTTACCAATTGATAACGATTCATCGGTCTGTAACCTCCTATCTGTCAATGTTCCCATTATACCTTATTTTCCGCGAAAAGCATCCAGGTAAAGATTTCGGAAATCCCGGTAATATATTTGTGCGAAGTGGTGGAGAACGCAGATGGAAAGCATAATACAAATTAGAAAAGGGAATCGAGTGATAGAAGGTCATGTTACCTATGAAGAAGGGGACTTGATCGAAGCCGTATTTCCCGGCCCATTGGAAGTCACAGTAGGGGATCAGATCCCTTGTCTATTGACGGCTGACTATGAAACGATCAGTACGTTTGAAGCCGTGGTCGTGGCTAAAGACAAAAATCGCTTGTTTTTGTTCCACTCTCCAACAGCTGCTGAGTTTCGGGAACAGCGCAGGCGCTATCCCCGTTTCGACATGGAGGTTAAGGGCTGGATCCAGTATCCGACGCAGGAGCCAGACTCATTTTTTTCCGTCTATAGTCAAATGGTGTACTTGGTGAATTTGAGCCTGGGAGGCTTGGCATTCCGCTCAGACAAACAGATGCCTGCGGATCAGCAAATTGTCTTTTCTTTTGAATTGTATGGTCGCAATCGCCCGGATGGGGTAGTGAAAACTGACCTGGTTATCATACATGAACGAATAGAGGGTCCGAACTATTTTTATGGCTGTACGATCAAAGGAATCAATGCACGTCATTTTCACAATTTGCGCAAGTACATTTTGCATCGACAAATCGAGGAACGAAGACGAGTGAATATTGAGTAGGTATTTTTGTGAATTGGTTCAATGGGGACCAATTTTTTTTTTTGTCTTTTTTGGCTAGTGAGATTGGAGGGGCTGGAGGGGAGGGAAGAAGCGGCTTCAGTCAACCATTTGAAAAGGCATAAAAGAGGATGAAATGGCAAAAAAACTAAATAGACTTCATGACGAATGAAGCAAAAGCTCTAAAAGCTGGACATCCGCCTCAGCTTCGGCAACTGCTGGAGGGCATCCAAACCGATTTTTTACGCAGTGAAAAAGGAGCATAAGCGTGCACTAGCGAAACTTTTTCTAGCATGCTTCCTGATTCTTATTGGACAAATCGCGCAGGGAGGAAAACGTGAGATGTGGAAAAAATGGATGGTGTGTGTGCTTACCTTGATCTTGAGTATGCCGGTTGTGGCTTGCGAAGCGAATCCTGCAACAGAATCGCAGCCAGCTCAACAGACTCTTCCCTATCGGATGGAGGTATTGGCTGATCACTTGGATGTGCCTTGGGCCATAGACATAGCCTCGGATGGTCGAATCTTTTTTACAGAGCGACCAGGAAGAGTGCGAGTAATTCAATCAGGCAAGCTACTGCCAAAGCCACTCATCTCATTCCCTGCCCCGTTCATAAGCGAGGGAGAAGGTGGGCTGTTGGGCCTTGTGCTTGATCCCGATTTTGCGAATAATCACTACTTGTACGTTTACCATACATACAGAGAGGGAGACGCCACTTTCAATCGTGTCCTGCGACTGCGGGAAGCAAACAACGCAGCACAGATTGACAAGGTGCTCCTCGACAAAATCCCGGGAAGCTCGATCCACAACGGAGGTCGGATCAAAATCGGTCCGGATCAGCGCCTCTATATCACGACAGGCGATGCGCATGAGCCGATGCTTGCGCAAGATCGGGCAAGTCTCGCCGGAAAAATTTTGCGCGTCAATCTGGATGGAACCATTCCTGCCGACAATCCTTTTTCAGGCTCACCTGTTTACAGTTATGGACATCGCAATCCGCAAGGCATCGCATGGTATCCGGATACAGCGATACTCTATAGCTCGGAACACGGCCAGACTGCACACGATGAGATCAATCGGATCGAGCCGGGCGCCAATTACGGCTGGCCGGTCATTTCAGGTGAACAGCAAAAAGAGGGGATGAAATCCCCCCTCCTGCAAAGCGGTGATGCGACATGGGCTCCTTCTGGCATGACGTTTGTATCCAAAGGGCTGTGGAAAGGACAACTGCTCGTAGCGAACCTCAGGGGTAAGCAGCTTCAGAAAATTAGCTTAGACGTTACTCAACCAGATACGGTGTTGGAGGCTGTTACTCTGTTCCAAGACGAGTTCGGGCGACTGCGCGATGTGGTCGAAGGAAAAGACGGCACACTCTACTTGTTGACCAACAACCGCGATGGTCGCGGAAATCCGAGGGAAGGGGACGATAAAATTATCCGACTCGTTCCGATCCAATCGTAGCGGTAGCAATAGCCACGTCTTTTGTTCGATTCCCCCAAATCCATCGTTGTAGGAGGACAGCGGCTCCGCCAATCAAAGCGATTAACATTCCGACCCATAGAAAAGCGGTATTTGGACCCCAAATGGTCATGATGACGCCACCGAGCAACGGAGCAATAATGAAAGTGGCGCTAGTCATTGAATCGATAATTCCCCTTACGCGGCCCAGTGCTTGCGGAGGGCTTTCTTTTTGTACCAAATAATTGGCGCCGACCGAAGTCAGACCTGTTCCGACTCCAGCCAATATAGCGGGAATCAGAAGCCAATACATGCCATCAGCCGGCTGGAAAAATCCAATCCACGAAAAGCTAATTCCGATGAGCAAAACGCCACCGCCCAGCACCCACCCGTAAGAACGAATCTCTTTTAGACGATGGAGCCAGGTGACGGTCACAAGTGCCCCTAATCCAATGACACTGACCGTAACCCCGAGCATTTCCGGATTGTCGGGCAGCTTTTCGCGGAAAATCACGGGAAGCTGTGTATCCGCCAACTGAATCGCCAACGAGGTAATGGTTGCGAAGATCGTGCTGAACAACAGGATACGGTTTTTCAAAAAGATGCGCCAGCCCTCTTGCCATGCTTGACGGTAAGGGAGAGGTTGCTCTTCTGCGGATGTACGAGACAACGTATTCTCCACTTTGCGAATCGTGAATAGAAATCCAGTAGAGAGAAGGAAGGTCGAAGCATTAATCATCAAACAAATGGCGGGGGCAAAAATCGCCGCTACCAATCCTCCGGCAAGTGGACCGATTAATTTCCCCATCTGGAATACGGCTCCATTCAAAGCAGAGGCCTGTAACAATTGATTCTCGGGTACGATTTGACGTGTCAAGGTCTGTTGCGCCGGATCATTGAAGACAGAAGCACCTGAACGCAAGGCAATGACCACCAAGAACCAAAATGGATTCGGCATGGCAAGCAGGAGCAGAGTGAGAGCAGCCTGCATGATATTCATGGTCATGATCATTCGTACCTTGTTCACGCGGTCTGCAAGTACTCCGGCAAACTGCCCGAGCAAAATGCTTGGAGCTGCATAGGCAACGGGCAGGAGGGCCATCGTCATCGGATCAACCTTCCACACAAACCCCAAGAGGATGGATACCGCAATAAAATCAAACCAATCGCCAAGCGTAGACAGTCCGTACGAGATGAACAGGGTGCGAAACGTTCTATTTTCTTTTAACAAAAAAATCCCTCCATCGATCTGTTAACTCGATGATAAAAGGGATTTGTCAGAGGAATATCAGATAGTTGATGAGATGATGGCCCGAATCTTTTTCTGCAAGTAGTCAAACCGATACTCTTCGGATAATTCCATCCAGATTTTTTGGTATTTACGCTCCCATTCTGCGTCGTAGCCGAAGTCTTTCAAGAACAACAAGATCTTTTGTGCGCCATAAATGAGATGGGGGACGAACTTGGTGCTCCGTAACACCTCCAGACCTTCATCGACCAAGCGGCGCGCCTTGGCAAGCTCCTGTCGATGGTACAGACAAAGGCCGCGCGCAATGGTAAAGCTGCCGAGTTCACGCTGCATAGGGAGTTCTTGCAAGATCTTTTCAGAACGTTGAATAACTTTCTCAGCTTCGTCAACCTCTCCCATGAGCAGATACAAGAGGGCTTCTTCCGCTTGAAAAAAGAGTTGAAAGCCAGGTGAATTGACTCGCGCAACAACCTCCCTGGCAGGAAGCAGCTGTTTTTTGGCTCGCTCCCATTCTTTGGCCTGGGCGTAGACACTGATTGCGGTGATCTGCATCTCATCCTGATAATTTTCAGGCATACTTTTCGCGTTTTTCAGAGCCCATTGTAAAATTTCTACTGTTTTTTGCGAGTCAATTTCTGTCATATGGTATAGATGGAACAAATAAAACAGCTTTTTGAAAATGGGAGTGTTATCCTCGACGAACCAGCCGAAGTCACCGGCAACAAACCGCAAATAGGTAGCATAAAAAGAGTCCATCTGGAAGCCAAGCACTTGCTGATTCGCATAGAGCGTCTGCAAAGCGGCCCCCATACCCATGCCGTGGTAGGTGGTTAGCATCTTCTGGATGTTCTCGGAGAAATCACTGTGTAATGCGGATGGACTAGGCGATTGCTGCTCTTTTAGCGTAAGCCGGTAGCCGACTCCTCGGACCGTATCAATCTTGAGCAGATGAGACCACTTTTGCAGTTTTTTTCGCAAGCGATAAATGTGATCGTCGACAGTACGGTCAGTAGGCTCTTCCAACGGCCAAACGCGATCTAGCAAAACACTTCTTGAAAAGGCCCGGTTTTTCCATGTGTACAGAAATTGAAACAAGGCGTACTCCTTCGGCAAAAGGACAATCGTTTCCCCAGCATAATGGATTTGATACGTATGATCTGACCATGTTATCAATCCCATTTGAAAGACTCCTCGTTAATATTGAACTTCTTCATTTTATTGTAAAGGGTGCCACGAGATACGCCGAGCAGCTCAGCTGCTGCTTTTTTGTTCCCGTACGTACGCTCCAACGCTGCCAGAATGCGCTCTTTCTCGTTCGCAGGTGGAGGAGGGTTTGATGGAATTGATGAACGTATGATTGACGTCGGGGTCGGGGTCGGCTGTGTATACGTTCCCCCCATCGGAGTCAGCATAGAGACGTGTGCGGGTTCTGCGTGACTGCGAATGACAGACGGCAGATGCTCGGGCAAGATAACACCGTTTTCTTGCAGGATCGACAGACGTTCAATGACGTTGCGAAGCTGTCGGATGTTTCCCGGCCAACTGTACTCGAACAACGCCTGCATGACTTCGGGGGAGATGCGTGGTACAGAGTGGTCATGGGCCACCGAATACTCATGAATGAAAATTTGTACGAGCTCTGGCAAATCCTCACGTCGTTCGCGCAGTGGAGGGATCTCCAGAGAAAAGACGTTCAGCCGATAATACAAGTCCTCACGAAAACGACCGTCTGCAACCATTTGCTCCAGCTGTCTGTTTGTCGCCGCTACGATCCGTGTATTGACGGTGATCGGCTCTGTTCCGCCTACACGGTAAAACTGGCGTTCCTGTAAGGCACGTAGCAGCTTGACCTGCAATTCTAGCGGCAGTTCTCCTATTTCATCGAGGAAAAGCGTACCGCCATGCGCCAGCTCCAGCTTGCCAGGCTTGCCCTTTTTCTCGGCTCCGGTAAAAGCACCACCCTGATAACCAAACAGCTCACTTTCGAACAGAGCAGCAGGAATGGCACCGCAGTTGATCGCAATAAAGGGCTTGTCATGTCGGCGACTTGCCTGATGAATCGCTTTGGCAAACAGCTCTTTTCCGACGCCGCTTTCTCCATAAATCAGCACAGTGGCATCTGTCTGCGCCACTTTTTTTGCGGAACCAATAGCGGATTGGATCGAGGCCGAATGCCCCTTGATCGCGTAAAAAGGATCGTCTGCTGCCTGAAACCGACTCATCTCTTGCTGCAAATTGTGGAGATGGGCCGTCGTATGCGCTAATTCTTCATTGAGACGAACCAGCTCGGTAATATCCTGTTCGATGGAAATCGCGCCGATAATCTCACCCTCACGGCGAATCGGTGCCGCATTAATGAGTACATGACTGTCTGGACGAGGAATGTGATAGACACGTTGAACAGATGTCCCTTGACGCAGTGCATCGAGCAGGCGGATCGATTCACTGGCGAAGTGCTCATCGAGCGAAGTTCCGACGACTTGTTCGCGATCGATTTCATAAATCGTTTCTGCTGCCCGATTCCAGTGTTGGACGACATTGCGGGAGTCCACGATGGTGACAGCCTCACTCATCGTATCCATCAAGGTACTGAGCAGGGCAGACTGGTTTTGGGTCAACACGACAAAGGCAGTCATGAGCTGGTATGGCTCGACCATTCCCGTCGGAGTCCCTTGTTCATCCACGATGACGAGTGTCGGCAGATCGGAAACGCCTGGGCCAACGAGAATGTAGCTGATGGATTGTTCGAGCGTGGTTGTAGGAGAGACGATAACGACTTTGCCTCTTCGTTCTTTATCTACCCATTCACCTACAGTTTCACCTGTGCGTATTTTGACAATATCAGGTGGAATCGGAATCGCAAACGAAGAGAGCGTACTGTCCAGCGAAAATAACGGTTTCAAATCGTCACCTCTTATCCAAACTAACAGGAAAAGGGATCGTCCCTGTTGTACATCTAATCAAAAGTGTACAAGAATAAACACGTAATGTACATATGTGTTGAATATGTCGGATAGACATCACGATAGCGCTTACGAGAATAAGTTGGCACGATTCATGCTAATAGAAGTGGACAGAGTACGTTGAGGAGGAGACAGTCAACGATGGAACAAGCTATGAAGGATTTCTTTCTATTTTTATCCAAAAACAAAACCTTAAACTCTGCCGCGAAAAAGTGGGGTCTGCGCTTTGGAGCGAGCCGCTTTGTATCTGGTCAAACCATTGCGGAGGCAATCAATGCTGTACGCAAGCTGAACCAGCAAGGTCTCGTGTGCACACTGGATCATCTGGGCGAATTCGTGTTTAGCGTGGAGGAAGCAAACGAGTCTGCTGACTATTGCATCAAAACGCTGGAAGCGATCCACCAATCCGGTGTCGATTGCAATCTTTCGTTGAAAATGACTTCTCTCGGTCTGGATATTAGCCGCGAGCTTTGCATGGACAACATGAGACGCATTTTGGATTCGGCCAAGAAAAACGGAAACATTTTCGTTCGTATCGACATGGAGGACTACGCACACAATCATGTGACCATGGAGATTCTGAATGAATTGCTGCAAGAGTACAACAACGTAGGAACCGTTATTCAGGCGTATCTCTACAAAGCATCGGATGATATCGATAGCCTGAAGGACAAAAAAGTGAATTTCCGCCTCGTAAAAGGAGCTTACAAGGAGTCTCCTGAAGTCGCTTACCCAAACAAGCCAGATGTAGATGAGAACTACAAAAAAATCATCAAGCAGCATCTGTTGAACGGCGGGTACGCTGCTGTGGCAACTCATGATGACAACATTATTGATTTTGTGAAAAAGCTGGAAAAGGAACACAATATCCCGCGTACACAGTTTGAATTCCAAATGTTGTATGGTATTCGCACGCAGTCCCAAATTGATTTGGCTCGTGAAGGCTATAAAATGCGTGTTTATGTACCTTATGGAAACGACTGGTACGGTTATTTCATGCGCCGTTTGGCAGAAAGTCCGGCAAACGTAAAATTTGTTCTCAAAGGGATGTTTACGAAATAAGTTTTGCGAAGTATACTTGACACCTTCGGAGATTCTCCGGAGGTTTTTATTTTATCTGGAAAGGTGAGAGTCTTGTGAATTGTTCGATTATTTCGCTTACTCCTCCATATTCTTTTGACCGGCTGCTTCGGCGTCTTGAGACACATCCAGATACGCAGTTACGTGTGAATAAAGAAAAAAATAGCCTACAGCGCGTCTATCGTATCGGCTTACGGCCTGTGCTAGTCAGTATGCAATTTATAGGCAGCTTGGAAGAGCCTGCACTACGCTACGAGACACAGGTGATTTTGCCCAAAACAGACCAGCAGCTGCTAGAAAAAATGATCCGCCGTACTTTTAGTGCCGATTTGGATCTATCTGTTATTTACGAGCAGATGAGGGAAGAAAAGGAGCTCGCCATCTTGACTGAACGGTTTCGCGGTCTTCGTCTTATGCTGGATGCCGATTTGTTTCAATGTATGGTCAAGACGATCATCGGGCAGCAGATCAATCTGATCTTTGCAGCCAATTTGAGCGAGAGGCTTGTTACACGAGCAGGCGACCCAGTAGAAAACTCAAACGGCGAAGGCATCATCGCTTTTCCGACGCCTGACGCGGTAGCGAGATTGACTGTGGAGGATTTGCGTTCTCTGCAATTTAGTCAGCGAAAAGCAGAGTATATCATCGATTTCGCCCGCGCCATTGTGAATGAAACGGTAGATTTGGAAAGACTATGGACAATGGAGGATGAGGAAATCATTACTTATCTCACTTCGCTGCGAGGAATTGGACGATGGACAGTAGAGTGTCTACTCATGTTTGGGATGGGGCGTCCAGACTTGTTGCCTGCTGCTGACATCGGTTTGCGAAATGGAATTGTTCACCTTTATGGGATGAAAACGAAGCCAAATGAAAACGACATTCGCAAGCTGGGGGAAAAGTGGGCTCCATGGCGCAGTATCTATTGTCTGTACGTATGGGAAGCAGTGGGGGCGATCAAGAGAAAAGAGGTATTTGACCTGTAAAAACTTTCATTTTTAACAAAAGTTCAATAATTTTAAAAAATTAAAGGTTGAATAGTAAGTTAATTTTAAGTTATACTGATGAAAATTTTATTTTATTAAATAATATTGAGAGGATTCATATGAAAGAACTTTCCACGAAAGAAACAATTACAATTGGTTTGATGCTGTTTGCCCTATTCTTTGGAGCAGGGAACATGATTTTTCCGCCAGCTCTAGGACAAGCTGCAGGAGATAATGTTTGGATCGCGATGGCCGGCTTTTTGATTACTGGTGTAGGTCTGCCTTTACTTGGAATCATTGCAGTAGGATTGGCTGGCGGTAACTTGCAAACGATGGCGTCAAGAGTCCATCCGATGTTTGCAGTCGTGTTCACGTTTATTGTTTATCTGTCGATTGGTCCATTCATGGCCATTCCGCGGACAGGTACAGTAACCTTTGAAATGGGCGTATTGCCGTTTTTGCCTGAATCTATGAAAGACAGTTGGGTACCGCTTTTTGTGACCACAATCGTCTATTTTGCCATCACCTTCTGGTTGAGTCTGAACCCGAGCAAGCTTGTGGATCGAATCGGTAAAATCTTGACACCTGCACTTTTGATCATCATTGGCCTGATGTATGTCAAATCACTCATTTCTCCAATGGGTGAGGTGGCACAACCAATAGGAGCCTATCAGGATACAGCATTCTTCAAAGGCTTTATCGAGGGCTATCTGACGCTGGATGCATTAGCTGCAATGGTATTTGGTCTGGTAGTAACAACGGCTGTTCAGGAAAGAGGAATCATCGATCGCAAAAAAGTGATGTGGTCTACGATTAAAGCAGGAATTCTCGCAGCTACCGGACTTGGACTTGTCTATCTTGCTCTCAGCTATTTGGGAGCGACGAGTGTATCGTTTGCGAAATCGGAAAATGGTGGACAAATTTTGACAGGGGTCGTGCATCAATTGTTCGGTCCGTTAGGCTCGCTTTTGTTGGGAGCAGCTGTTACGCTTGCTTGCCTCACCACTTCTGTCGGGCTCGTCACAGCGTGCAGTCAATTTTTCTCGAGTCGTATTCCTGGCATCTCCTACAAGAAAATGGCTGTGATCCTGAGTGTGTTCAGCGCTGCGGTAGCAAACGTAGGTTTGACACAGCTGATTACCTTCTCTGTGCCTGTCTTGATGGCGATTTATCCGCTGGCGATCGTGCTGATGCTGCTGACGTTTTGTGATCGGATGTTCAAAGGACATCGTGCCGTTTACGTCGGCGCGATCACGGCAACGGCTGTCATCAGTTTGCTGGATGGAGCTTCCCAGCTTGGATTGTCTATCGATTCGCTGACACCATTCTTGGAACAATTGCCTCTGTACAAAGTAGGAATTGGTTGGCTGGTGCCAGCCTTTGCGGGCGCACTGTTCGGGTTGTTGTGGGCTAGCCTCACACGCAGTGTTCCGGTTATAAGAGAAACGAAGTAATGAATGAAGAGCGGGTGGGCTTTAGGTCCACTCGCTTTTTTATTGTTGCAAACCATTTTGTCCTGCTTTTACCAGCTGGATAGGACTTCTATCCGTCCACAACACGGGTGATCTATGTTACCATGGAAAAACGTAAATTGTCTGAACGGCATGTTTCATTATATGTCGTTTTGAAAGAAGGGAGGTTATTGGCTATGTCCACGATGAAAGTCTTGGTTGCCGATGACGATCCAAACGTACGCGAAATTATTCGCCTTTATTTTGAAAAACAACAAATCGAGCTCATCGCAGCAACAGATGGACGAGAAGCTCTTGAGATGATGGAAAAGGAACAGCCGGATGTGGTCATTCTCGATGTCATGATGCCGCAGTTGGATGGCTTTGAAGCATGCAGGGAAATCCGCAAGAAGTGGGATACGCCGATTATTATGCTGACGGCAAAGGATGAGGAGTTTGACCGTGTTCTCGGCTTGGAGCTCGGAGCGGATGATTACGTGACGAAGCCGTTTAGTCCACGTGAAATCGTCGCACGTATCCGCGCGATCATGCGCAGATTGCAGCCAAAGCCAAAAGTAGAAGATGAGGCAGTGGCTCGGACCTTTGTTTTTGAGCAATTGACGATTGATCTGGATAAACGGGAAGTGATCGTTGCCGGGGAAAAAGTGAGCTTTCGCCCGAAGGAGTTTGATTTGCTTGTTCAACTCGTCAAGTCGCCGGGAAGTGTATGGTCGCGGGAGCAATTGCTGGAACAAGTGTGGGGCTTTGATTATTTTGGTGATGTTCGAACGATCGATGTTCATATTAAAAAGATCAGACAGCGTTTAGATAAGCTCCCGTACGAATGTATTCAAACGGTTTGGGGGATCGGCTACAAGTTTGGGGTGGATAACTGATGCTAGGCATGTCGAAAAGTATCTACCGCAGACTGCTGGTCAGCTTTTTGGCGACCGTTTTGGTAGGGTTGGGGATTACAGGGATCGTTCTCTCCTTTTTTACGAAAGAGTATATTTACAACGCTAAAGAAGAAGAGCTTTTGCGAATGGCGAAAAAAGTGAATGCCGCTATCCATAACAGCAATGAAGTCAACAAACGGCTCTTGGACAAGCTGGCAATGCTGGACGAGTCATTTGATACCCGCATCTGGTTATTTGATACAGAAGGAAAAATTGTCGCCACTTCGATGAAGGATGAGATGCTTACGGGCAAGTCCGTGGCAGTTTCTATCGCGGATAACGTGCTGAAGGGAAAAAGCGCGGTAACCGAACTACAAATCGAAGGTCTGGATGACCCGATGTTGTCGGTCTCTGTCCCGTGGGGCGAGGGCGAAAACGTCTATGGCGGAATTATTTTGCACGCGCCGATTGAAGGAATTGAGAAAACCTTTGGGCAAATGCGCGAGTCGATTCTGTGGGCGACCTTGTTTGGGGTGCTTCTATCTACGATCATGGTCTCGTATTTGTCATGGTCAATCTCCCGGCCATTGCGAACCATTGAGAGAACAGCGGCAGAAATTGGTCGTGGGAATTATGCAGAGCGCGTTCAGGTCGATACGTCCGACGAGATCAGCGATTTGGCGCAAACGATCAATACGATGGCACAAAAGCTGGAGAAGGTAGAGCAGGAGCGTCATCATCTGGAGCAAGTGCGCAATGATTTTTTGGCGAATGTCTCCCATGAATTGCGTACGCCTCTCACGGCGATCCAAGGTTTTCTCGAGGCGTTGCAGGATGGCTTGGTAGAAGAAGAAGAGGCCCGACAGAAGTATTACGCTGTGATGTACACCGAAACGATGCAAGTGAATCGCTTGGTGGATGACCTGATGGACTTGATGAAGCTGGAGAACAATGAAGTAAATCTGGTCAAGTTCCCTGTCGATGTGGCAGATGTCATGAATCGGGTTGCTTTTTCCTTCCATCAAGAAGCAGAGGAAAAAGGGCTTCGTTTGGGAGTAGAGGTAGAGGACGAGCTTCCGCGAATTTATGCCGATAAAGACAGGATTGCGCAAATTCTGAAAAATCTGGTGAAGAATGCACTCAAGTTTACGGCTACAGGTGAAATTTGCATGCGTGCTTCGTTGGAAGGAGAATACGTACAGATTCAAGTGATTGATACAGGGATGGGAATTGCAGCAGATGACCTGGACCGCATCTGGGAACGCTTTTTCAAAGTGGATCGGGGACGTTCCAAGAACAATAAGGGAACAGGACTTGGACTCGCGATTGTAAAAGAGCTGGTAGAGCTGCATGATGGCAAATGCAGAGTGGATAGTACGCCTGGTAAGGGCAGTACTTTTACGATATGGCTTCCAAGGATTAAGCCGGAGAACTAAAGTATGATCCGATCAAAATGAATCCGATCAAAATGATCATGGTCATACTTTTTTCATATTTTGATCATCGTTTTTTCCTACTTTCCTTATAGAATGGTTATCTTTACCCGTTACGATATAGGTGTGACAGCGAGAAGGTCACGAAGCCAAGGAATGAAAGGGGAATGAACATGAACAAAAAGTGGTTCTCCATTGCCACTGTCGCATTACTCCTGTCTGGCAGCTTGGTTGCCTGCTCTAACACAACAGGAACACCTGAACCTGCGACACAACCAGAGGGCACGACAAGCGAAACCGCTCCGGGCTCCTCCACTTCTGATAGCGGACAATCGACCGATAGCTCGGTTTCGCAAGATCAGTCCACTCCGGATGCTTCAGCGAACAGCTCTGATGCATCGACGGACACAGGTTCGTCTACGGAAGCGCCTGCGACAGATGCCAAATCTGATGCAAGTACCAGCACTGGATCGCCTAGTGCTGCGGGAACCGAAAGCAGCGGTTCCACTGGTCAGTCTACAACGACTGACGCCAGCAAGAAGTAATCATTCACGAACAGGAAACACGTTCGTTTGAACTCCTCTACTTCCCTCCCGTTTTATATACCTTGATGACGGCTATAGGCCGTCTTTTTTTTGTCCAAAAAACCAGAGGCGCTAGACTGGAAATGCACTTCTCCCTTCGCAGCTTTTAAAAACCAGGGTATGTGGTATGATTATCCAAAATCATACATAGCGAGCGGGAGGGAGAAGCATGATCACGTATCCATCGTTGAAAAAGGGCGCTACGATAGGGGTAACTGCACCATCATCAGGTGTACCAGAGTATTTGCATGAATTAATCAGGCTGGCATGCAGTCGTATGGAGAGCAGGGGGTATTCCATCGTTTGCAAAGATACAGTCTGGACACAGGAAAAAGCCAAGTCAGCACCTGCCATAAACCGCGCAGCCGAATTCAATTCCCTGATGAAAGATGAAGACGTCGATATCATCATCCCTCCCTGGGGTGGCGAGTTGCTGATTGAGATTTTAGACAAGCTTGATTTTGATGCCATGCAACCCAAATGGGTGTTAGGCTATTCGGATGTGAGTGTGCTGTTGCTTGCGATTACATTAAAAACGGGGATGGCTACGGCCCATGGGACGAATCTGGTAGATTTGCGCGGAGCAGCTATGGATGAGACGACGGCTATGTGGGAAACAGTTCTGTCAACGCAAAAGGGCGAGTCGGTCTTGCAGTATTCTTCTCCGAGGTATCAAAAGGAATGGCAGCATACGAATCCTTCGCCGCATATCTTTCACCTGACGGAACCGACTGTATGGAAAACTACAAAGACTACTCCCCACGTAAATATGCAGGGACGGTTACTTGGCGGCTGTATCGATATCATTCGTCATGTGATCGGAACACCATATGGGGACGTGCAAAGGTTTCAAAAAGAACTGATCGGGAACGAAGCAATCATCTGGTATTTGGAAAACTGTGAGCTTTCTACAACTGATCTGCGCAGATCATTGGTACAAATGAAGCTGGCTGGATGGTTCGATCATTGTGCGGGGATCTTGTTTGGGCGCAGTCCAGCGAATCAGGCGGTCGACGGCTATACCGTGGAAGATGTCTATCAGGATCTGGCTGCTGAGCTCCAAGTTCCTGTCCTCTACGATGTGGATTGTGGACATATGCCGCCGCAAATCACGTTTATTAATGGCGCATTTGCTGAAGTGGAGCTGTCTTTCGAGAAAGGAAGCGTCCGGCAATATTTTCGTCCATAAGCAAAAAAAACGAGGGCTTCCCAACGAATGGGAAGTCCTCGTAGCATATAAGCATTTAGCCTTGCTTCTCGTTGTGATGGGAGAGAGGATACGCCTCCATCGATTCACGTTTGTTTTTGGCCGATTCACGTGTACGCAGAGTGGACAAGGCGACACCGAGGAAAATAAATGCGCCACCGGCGAAAAAGCCGACACCCAAATGTTCATGTAGCAACAGCCAGCCTAAAAATGCACCGACAATGGGCTGAACAAAAAAGAACCCGGCCCCACTTCCTGCGGGCATCAGCTCAAAGCCTTTGTTCCACAAATAAAAAGCACCTGCGGTAGAAATCATCCCGATATAGAGGACGCCTGCCCAGATGTCCCAGCCAAATTGCCAGGAGACAGGCGTGACAGACAGCTCCCAAAGCATGAGCGGACTCGTAAAGATGATGCCAAACAATGCAACGTAGGTAGTGACGAGCAGGGAAGAATAGCGCTGCGTTGCCTTTTTGCTGAGAACGGTATACAATCCCCAGCTAATTGCTGCTATGAGCAAAATCAGGTTGCCTGCCAGGGAAGACTGGGCGTCAGCTTGATCTGGAACACCGATGACGATGATGACACCAATCGTCGCTAACAATATACCTATTGCCTGCTTCAGATGGATGCGCTCCTTTAATAGCCAAACCGCAAAAATGGCAATAAAGGCAGGCGATGCAGAGGTTATCAATGCACCCATGTGGGCAGTAGACAGCTTGGTACCGAGAAATTGCGCGGCGATTGAGATCGTGACCCCGATGAAGGCGATGGCCATCAGCAGAGGGTAATCTTTTTTTGTGACACTCTTCTTGCGGGCAATGGTAAATGCCCCCAGTACGACGAAAGCAATGCAAAAACGCAAAATCAATAACGTGAACGGTGGAATCACTTCCAACACGACCTTGCTGACGACATAAACACCGCCCCAGATCGCTGCGGCAAGAGATAGGCAAACAGCCCCTAAAAACATTTGCTTCCATTGTGATTGTGACATAACAAGTCCCTCCCGGAATAATGAATGAATCATTTGAGCGTTATTCCGTAGCCGGGAGGCAGTAAGAGAACCGCATCCTCACCGACTAGGAGAGGAGAGCGGGCACATCATTTTCAAAAAGGCGACGGTTCATGTATTTCACCTCCTTTACTTTGTAGGGGTTAGCCACTTGGCTACCAGGAGCACCGGTTGTGTCAGACGACCGACTGGTGCCTCCACCTGACGATACTGCTCATAGCCAAGCCGCCCCCAGAAAAGAAGGGCGGGTTCATTATACGCGATGACACCGTGATGAACATGCTGACTGCCATGTTGGATACAGAAAGCTTCTATGAGCGTCACTGCTTCCTTTCCGAAGCCCTGCTGCTGATAATTGGCATGCAGAAGCAAGAGACTAATCCAGCTTTTTGGATCGGTTTCACTGGAGAGGACGATATGAATGACTCCAATGATCGTACCTTCACGAGTAATGGCGAGCCAATGCCCGGAAGGTATGCTTATGGTGGCGTCATATTCGGCTTCCAGTTCGGCAAGACTTACTGTGCTGGTGCCGTTTCGAAGCTGATTGTACTTTGGATTACTGTTGTAGGCGGCGAGTAAGTCGGTCAAGTCCTCGCGCAGCAATTCGCGAATGATGAGTCGCTCACCTGTCAGAATGAGACTCATTGAGGTCCTCCGTACTTTCGGATAAGTCCAATCTGCCCGCCGTGGTAGCCCATATGATAGATCAGTCGACCAAGTGCCTGACGGGGAGTCAGTGTGGCGATTGGTGCTTTACAGGGGATGTCCCACGCGTCTTTTGGCAGAGCAGCGAGAGAATCCACCAAGTGGTGATAGGCAGCATCTTTGAAAGCAAGCAAGGCAGACAAGTCGGTAAAGTTTCCTTCATCCTTTACAGGTCCAATTGTAGTGAGGGTGATTTCGGGCGGGATTGTTTTTCCGAAAAACATCATACAGAATCGATATTCGACTTCCGCGATATGATGAATCAAAAATCCGATGGAATTGGAGCCCGGAGCCAGCTTCCAGCCTAGCTCGGCTTCATCCAAATGGACGAGTGCATCCTGATACCGGGATCGAGCTGTTTGTAAGGTCGGCAATAGTTCTTGTTCGAACATCCAATCTTCCTTTCTGGTGTTTATTTTTATTATAGGAAAAAGATCAGGAAAGAACAGCATGATCATTCGGAATATTTTGAATGAGTGTTCACTCAGCGACTTGAATTCGTTATACTGAAGAAAAACAAGGAGTGAGAACGATGGCTCATCGCTATCATCTAACGGTTCGTTCTACTGACATTGATGTAATCGGACATGTGAACAATGCCAAGTATTTAGAGTACATGGAGTGGGCGCGTTTTGAGTGGATATGGGAACAAGGATTTACGCTGGATGAATTGAGGCGACGGGCCATCATGCCGGTAGTGGTCAATATCAACATTAACTACCGCAAAGAGTTGAAGATGCGTGAAGAGGTAACGGCGATTACTACAGTGGTCAAGGTGGGTGAAAAAAGCTTCGTCATCCGCCAGGAGCTGTACAATGCTGCAGATGTATTAGTGGCGGACGCCGATGTGACAATGGTCATGATCGATGCGAACACACGCCAATCTATTTCTTTGCCAGTTGAGTTGAAAGAGGCACTACTTGTGGAATTGCCTAAAAGCTAAAGGCATTAGGATGATTTGCGAATGAAGTCGAGGCGGAAATTATTCCATTCGAGAGCACGCAGCGCCAATGTCTCCAAGATACGCTCATGGCGATCTTGACCTTCCTTTAACTCAGCAACATCCTGCTTCAGTTCGGCAACATCTGCTTTTAACTGGTGAACGTGCATAGTCAAAGCTTCCATCTTGGCATCGAATTCGTCTTGCCGATCCATTAGAGCATGAGCAACCAAACGCAACTCATTCATACCCTCTATCAAAATATCGAGTCTTTCGTTAGACATGTTTCCACCTCCTTTTTCCGTTACAATGATCATAACAAAAGACAGAGTCATATGCACAATGAAAACAGCAAGAAAAAAGGAAGGGGAGGCAACTCAGCCATGTCCAAATTTACAACAATCCTATTTGATCTCGACGACACTCTCTTCGATTTTTCAGCTTGCTGGGAGAAAGGGATGCAGCAGACGATTGCGACCCATGCACTTACAGCAGAACTGGACCAAGCGAAATTCCTTGAGGCTCTGCGGCGCCACGGAGATGATTTGTGGGTCGATGTTATTGCCAAGCGCTACGATTTTACACAATACAGAAGGTTGCGTTTTCAGCGAGCCATGGCTGATTGTGACCGACAGATTGAAGTGGAGCAAGTCGACGATTTTCAACGCTCCTATCAAGCGGCATGTTTGGATGCAATCCAGCCAGATGGCACTGTTCAGTCTACGATCGCGAGGTTGGCAGAAGAGCATACACTGGGGATTGTCACCAATGGTCCTGTCGATATGGCATTTACCAAGCTGGAGCGGCTGGAATTGTCTGCGTATTTTCCGCGGGAGCGTGTGTTTCTCTCCGAAATTATCGGACATCATAAGCCTGATCCACGAATATATGAACATGTTCGCGAAAAGCTCGGAGTCGAGAGCAAGCAGGTGTTATTTGTCGGAGATACGTGGGAGGCAGATGTAGCAGGCGCGATGGACGCAGGCTTCTCAGCTGTCTGGATCAATCCACGAGGGAAAAAGCCTACTTCCGAGCATCAGCCACTCGCTGTCATTGAACGACTCGATCAGCTTCTCGAAATCTTGTAGAAAAAAGCAGCCAATTGCCCCATAGCCGCATATTTGCAGGCTGTTTTCGGTGGCAATCAAGCTGCTTCTTTTGTTCCTAGCGTTTTGCGTACTGCTTTCTCATAAAGAGGATGAGAGAAACGAAAATCATCCCAATTAAAATCCCGATAACTCCTGGTGTAAGACTATCTCCCCAAAAGATTCTATACAGCAAAACCCCTGTCAGGATAATGGCAAACTCCAGATACCTACTGGCCATGCGAATCTTCCCCCATTTATATGAGCCTGATTATCGCTCGTATCTACTAACCTGATCTTTCATTTTTTCATGCTGACTCTTCCTGTACTTTGTGATGAAAAAGATGAGATTGAGGACGATCAGGCCAATTGTGATTGACATACTTCCGATGGTCATGCTTTTTCCTATCGAGATGTTAAAAAGCAGCATCCCGGATAGGAGCAGGACAAAAACGAGATTAAGCATCATGAGACTCTTCCCCCATAAAAATTCGTTCGAGCGAAGGGACTTCAACGTTCACGCCATAAATATCTACGCGTGCCTGAACAAGAGCACGAACGAGGGTTGCCACTTTTTGATCGTCATCGACCTGGATCAAGAGACGACCGTCTTCCCAAATCGTATTGCGCCCGAGGGACTCGATAAAGTTGCGCAGGTTTCCAGAATCGTCCGTAGCAAAAGCCGAGTGACGTACGTTCACAGATCGCCATGCCTGATGGGCAGCTTGCAACTCATCGAGAGTACCGAGTGAACTGATTTTTCCGCTTTTCATGATGGCGATCCGGGTACAGATTTTCTCGACTTCATTCAAATTGTGCGAGGTCATGAAGATCGTTTTTCCTTGTTGATGGAGCTTGCGCAGCAAACTTTGAATATGCAGGGCTGATTCGACGTCTACGCCAGAAGTAGGTTCATCAAGGAAGATGAGCTCCGGATCTCCGACTAAGGCTTGGGCAATGCCCAGCTTCTTTTTCATCCCGAAGGAAAACGTTTTGGCTTTGCGGGATGCATGCTCCTCAAGCTCAACGGCTGTCAGGATGCGCCTACAGTCTTCCTTTGTGAGTGTGACGCCTTTTACCCGAGCGAAATAATGCAGGTGCTCCGCAGGAGATAAATGGTCGTAGAAGGTGGAGTAATCTGGCAGTACACCAATTCGTTTTTTCCACCCTTCTGTATGGGCATCCTCTCCAAACATGCGAATGGTGCCCGCTGTCGGAATCAGAATGCCTGTCAGCATATTGATAAAGGTCGATTTTCCAGCGCCATTTCGACCGAGGAATCCGAAAATCTCCCCGCTGTGCACAGTAAGACTGACGTCATTCACGACCGTGCGATTGCCAAAGCGCTTGTTCAACTGTATGGTCTCGATCATTGCCATTAACAATCCCTCCGTCGGAATAAGTACATAGAAGCGATCAGGAATGCTGCCGCATAGAGCCAAATGAAGCCGGTCCAAGCGCCGCCTTTTTCCATAAATGAAAAGGGTGTCAAATATTTAATCCATGGTGCTGCCGAGTGACTGGAGAAGGTGCTCCACAGCCCGAGACCTGGCAAGATCAGTGCGATCACAATTCCCAAAAACATCGAGTAGCTGGGGCGAGGTATCACGAGCGAGAGCAGCAGTGCCAGCGAGATGCAATAGATAAGCAGGGATATGCAGAGGTAAAAGGTCTTCGCGTCAAACGTTTGCACAGTGGCGAAAACTACACCAAACGTAATAATCATGCAGGTTAGCCAGAAGAACGCGACTCCGAGAAATTTCCCCAAAATAATCTGATTGCGTGAAGTCCGGGTGACGAGAAAGCGAATCGTCCTGCCCGCTAGCTCACGATTTATGACATCATGAGACAGGCTGAATACAAATAAGGGCCCGAACAGCATGATGAGTACAAAGATACCAAGCGCATGTCCCTGCGCCAGCTCATTTTGTGGGAAAAAGCTTGCTGCCTGATTGACGAGGTCAGAAACCAAGTACGAGATGCCTACGATAAAGGCAACGGTAATTAACGATTTAATGCTTTTAAACAACCGAAAAAATTCGTGCTGGCAAATAGCCCACATAGGTGAATCCGCTCCTTTCTCCTTCATCATAATAGCCAGACCTTTCCCCTACTAAAACGCTACCTTACCATTTCCTTATCTTTTTTTGTTGGCGTCATTTCTCATGGTAGAATGAATGACAGCAAGGGAGGGAACGGCCATGGAGAAAGAAGCAAGAATCTTGCTGGTAGATGATGAAGAAGCAATTTTGCAGATGCTCCAAACAGTGCTGAAAAAGGAAGGCTTTGTCCAGATCGATACATGTACGACAGCAAGAGAGGCGATTCGTCTCGTGGAGGAGAAGACATACGACTTGTTGATACTGGATGTCATGCTGCCTGATAAAAATGGATTTGAGCTGTGCGGAGCAGTGCGCCAGCGAACGAAGGCACCGATCTTTTTTCTTACAGCAAAGGGCACAGATTTTGATAAATTAAGCGGATTTGCTTATGGAGCGGATGATTACATAACGAAGCCATTTCATCCACTAGAGGTCGTTGCCCGGATGAAGGCTCATCTGCGCAGAACCTTGGGGGGATCTGCTCCATCGCAGGAAGAAAAGCGCTTTGATTTTGGACGTTTTCAAGTAAATGTGGAGGCAGCCGAGTTGTTCGTGAACGGAGAGCGAGTGGACTGCCCGGCGCAAGTATTTTCATTGCTCGTCTTTTTCTGCCAGAATCCGAACCGGGTATTTACGAAAGAACAAATTTACGATCATGTATGGAAAGACGAGTACGGGATGTTTGATGAAAATACGGTCATGGTGCACATTCACAAGCTGCGTCAGCGCATAGAAGAAAATCCGGGACAGCCAACGCTTCTGCTCACAGTAAGAGGGCTGGGTTACAAGCTGGTTAGTCCGGCAAGACAGTCATGAATTTGCGGAACAAGCTGATTTTTCAATATGTCCGACAACTGTTTGGGTTTCTCCTCGTCTTGCTGCTATTTCTGATTATCGCGATGCTGGGGTTAGGCTGGCGCATTATGAACGAGCAGTTGTCCACCGATTTGTCCAGACTGAATGCATCTGATTTGACGTTGAAGATTGATTATGAGGCGGAGCGTGTTCACGTCAATCCGGAAATCGAGAAAAGTGTGGCGAGACATCAAGGCTGGTTGCAGATCATCGACAAGCACGGCAAAATTCTGTACAACTATCGGACACCTGCTGACGTTCCCAGTCAATTTGGGCCAGGAGAGTGGATTAGTTATGTTGAAGACCGTGATGCTTCACGCTATCACGTAACGCACTGGGTTATAAACCAAGCTGACGAAAATATAATCATCCTCTATGGAACACCCGCTCCAGAAAAAGAAATGATGCAGCGCCTGATCGCAGCAAAAACAGGAACAAGCAAGGAGACATGGGACGAGTTGAACAAAAGCTTTTCCCAAGAAAAGGCATGGTACTTGGTGTACGATCGTAAGGGGAAACTCATCCATCAATGGAATCATCCGAACGCTTCTGCCCAGTTAGACATGACGGAAGCTCTTCAGAACGGCGAGACAGCAAATAATGTTCCTGTCCGTATCACGAGTCGATATGACACAAAGAGCGAATTGACGTACATAGTGGGCACTCCGAATCCAACCTATCAGTCTGGTGTCCAAGAAACATCTGAGGATGCCATGGTCAAGGAAACGTTCCTTCAGATCGGTATTCTTTTGATCCTGGTCGTTCTATTCGCAGGCAGCTGGTATGCGTGGCGGGTAGGCAAGCCGCTCTTGCACATGGTGAATTGGCTGGAAAGACTGGCACAGGGCCGCTATGAGGAGCCCATCGGAAAAAAGGGGAAACCAATCGGAAGGAATTGGCGAGGGAAGGAAAAGAAGTCATTTCGTGTTTTCAAGGATGTGTTTGACGCTCTCCGGCATCTGAGTGAAACCTTGCGCTCCAACGAAAAGCTTCAGCGAGAGATCGAGCAGACGCGAGAGGAATGGATTACCGGGCTCTCCCATGATCTCAAGACACCGCTGAGCTCGATTTACGGTTATGCTACCTTTTTGGAGTCGGAACAATATGAGTGGGATAGAAAGGAAGTCAGTGAATTTGGGAAAACGATTCGGGAAAAGTCTGACTACATGAACGGGCTGATTGAGGATTTGAATTTGACCTATCGACTCAAGAACCAAGCTTTGCCGATGGTCAAACAACCTGTCCCGATCGTGGAAACCATTCGCAGAATTGTGGTGGATATGGTGAACGATCCGAGCTCGTCTTTGCATGACATCGAATTTTCGACGAATGTCCAATCGATAACGGCCGAGGTCGATCCAATCTGGTTTCGCCGCATCATCGTCAACATTTTGACAAACGCGATCAAGTATACGCCAGCAGGTACACACGTGCTCGTAGAGGTCCAGTCGATTGCAGCCGATCAGTTTGTGGTCAAAATTGCGGACAATGGTCCAGGCATGGATGAGACTACACTGGCCAATCTGTTCGAAAGATACTACCGAGGCGGGCATACAGGGGAGGATACCAGTGGAACGGGGCTGGGTATGGCGATAGCCAAGCAGCTCATTTTGGCTCACGGGGGAGAGATTACCGTGGACAGCAAGCTAGGTGGCGGAACGGTTGTCGTGATGACCTTTCCTGCGGTTATCAGCTAGTTGTTTTTTAAATAAAAGCCAAGGGATTTGCGCTGTCCCTTGGCTTTTTTCTGCTATGGTTTCGAAAGGAACGTTTGTATGACTTTGCCATCCACTTGACGCTCTTGATAGTGATTGGCTGTGTAATCGCGGATGCTGGCACGCCAAAAGCCGATGGCAGGCACGTTGTTTTCCAATTGAAAGACTTCCCAGGCACCCGGGAACAATTTGAAGATTTGATGAGAGGCCGCTTTTCCGATCCCTTGCCGACGGTAGCGTTTCATGATGAAAAATTCGGCAATGGAGTGGATGGATGGCAAATCCGGATCAGAGCTTGTGAGCATGCGGACGAGGACAAACCCGGCCAGCTTTCCATTAACCTTGATAAAAAAGGGATGGCGTTCTGGTTCGACCCAATACTTCTCAAAGTAGTCATAGCCAAACAAGCCGTCGTCATCTACTTCGAAAGGCTCAAACTCAGTGAAGTCGTACGTATACAGCTCCAACAGTTGCTTGAGAGCGTGCTTCTGTTCAAAAGGGACGCGCTCTATCGAGAATGCTTGATTCACTGAGAAAACCTCCTTTTTCCATGAGATATAGGAGTATCGTACTCTATTTTTTACGTTGTGGAAACATATGGTAGACACTTCTTTACAGAAGCTCACACAAGCGTTCATTTTGCCCGAGATAGTTCCAGTCAGGCTATACTAGAGTCAAACGAAAGAAATCAATACGAAGCAAGATAGCAGCCATCCGGTGATCAGCCGGGTGGCTGTTTGCGTTTGGTGGTTGGTTTCATCGTTTAACAAAACCAAAAGAAAGGGGTACAGGAATCACATGAAAAGGAAGCATCTTATTTTTTTCTTGGTTTGTTGTCTCATGTTGCAACCCGCATCGATTATTGCAAAAGAAAGAGACAATCCTTCCAAAAAGGCTTTGCCAATGGAGGCGACAGATCGGTCTATCCAGCAAATAGATCGTGAGTGGGTCCATTATCAAAATGAATGGGAGCTGCTCATGAAGCTTTCCGTCAAAAACAAGGATCTCGAACTGGCAAAAAAATTGAATCGGGAAAGAAACGAACTTCTCGCAAAATGGAAAGACAAGAGAACAGGAGGTTCACTTGAGAAATACCAAGCTGAATTGAAAACGGCACGGATGCAATTAACGAGTCCGCCTGTGAGGTCTTTTGCTGCTGCAAAAGCAATTTCTGTAGCTTCTGTCGATCTATACGAGCCGAATGATGAGGTTTCACAGGCTTCTCCGGTCAGCATTGGGAATTCAATCGAAAGTTACCTGTCGTACTCAGGCGATCAGGACTTTTATTGGTTCGAGGCCAAGAAAAATGCTCCGATAACAGTCAGCCTGCAAGTTCCTTCTGCCATGGATTATGACGTCTATGTCCTTGATGAGCTTGGGGAGGTAGTAGCAAGCAGTGCCAATGGTACAGGTGAAGAAGAAATGGCTTCGTTCCAGGCAACGGCCGGAAGCAAGTATTATCCAGTTGTGTATGGGTTTGATTTTTCTACCGACGAACCGTATCAACTACGGCTGGCAGAAGATCAGTTATATGTCTTTCAGCCATACGATGTCAGTCTCCCTGAAGGAGTCGATCAGGTTTTTCAATTAACACCGACAACCGATGGAGTCTTTCGGATTTATACAGGACCATATGGTGACGTTGGCCCGGAAAATGACACGATGATTGAGTTGTATTCCAATTCGAGTCTGACAGATTTGCTCGCAGACAACGATGATGTTTCCGACCTAACACGCTTCTCAGAGGTAACGTCACATTTGGTTGGAGGTCAACCGTATTTTGTCAAACTAAGTGCTCTCAGCGGAAATCTTCACACGCGAATTCGGGCAGAGCTCGACCCGCAATCGTATCCAGAACTGAAGACGAACAATCCTCTGGACGTCACGCTGGAAGGCGTATCAAGAAATGTATACAAATTTACGCCTGATGCTTCGGGATATGTAAAATTTTCCACAAGTCCTTTTGGCGAAGGGGATATGGTTGTGGATACTGTACTCGAACTCTATTCTGACGAAAATCTGACGAATCAAATTGCCACGAACGATGACAATGGAGAATCGCTGTTTTCAGAGATTCAGATGTATGTAACATCCGGTGAGACTATCTATGTTGTGCTTTGGGCATATAGTGATGATTTCTCTTTTGTGAGGCTGAATACGAGTGCTGATCCTTCAGCGAGCCCTACGATTTCAGTAGGATCTGCGGTTATCCAGGAAAACTTGCTCAATGACGGAACCATTACGGCTACACAGGTTGTTACACTTGCCAATGGAACATTTGTTCATGACATGTCTTCCGGAGTCACTGTGAATAACTTACCCGCAGGCTTAGGTCTTCAGGTTACAAGGGTAAGTGACACACAAATATTTATTGCATTTACGGGCAAGGCAATGAATCATGCGAACGTAAATGACGTATCGAACGCAACTGTATCTATTGATCCCGCAAAAGTAGTCGGTGCCTCTACCAATCTTACGAGTAATCCGTTTCGTTTTGATTTCATCGACACTGTCAGCGGAGGTTCATTCCAATATGTTTACAATAACCGGAATCAATTGACTCAAATTTATGAGAACGGGACTCTAATTATCGAGATCACCTACGATGAAAACGGGAACGTGTTAACAAAAACAAGAGTGAATTAAAGGAGGGATAACCATCATGAACTTACAAAAATGGCTAACGTCATTTGTAACAGCCGCTTTGGTCACGACCGCGATTTTTCCAAGTATGGCCTATGCGACACCAACCAATAAGTCTGTAAAGAAGGATACGAAAGAATGGGTCATTGAGAAAATCAATAACGTCCCATCTAAAAGCCCTCAGGAAACAGACGCTGCTCAAGTGCCAGTGTTGACACAAGCGGAGCTGAAGGAACTGTCATGGGACCCGCTCTCAGTTGAGACAGTGACCGAAATGACGAAAACATTTGATCGCAAATCGATGCAGATCGCCTCTTACTTCTATCCGAAGCTGCGAAAGCTGTTGAGCAGCAAGGAAAAGGTAGAGCAAAATACATGGAACGATAAAGTGGTCCAAGATTTGCTGAAAAGTGTAACGACTAGTCAACGGGAACAATTAATGACCCACGTTCCTGACATTTTTACGTTTGAGAAAAAACAGGAAGTAGCTGAATGGAGCAAGCAGACAATGGGGCTCGCACTTGCAGCTGAAGACGTCCAATACTCAGTAGGACAAATGGCGCAGTATTACACGAAAACGTACTCGGGCAAACCCGTAGACGAGTTTTATCGTGCTGCGAATCTGGTTGAGACAGACTTGGCTTTGTCAGGGAAGAACGGAATGGATCTGGTCATTCAACGGATGTACAACCAGTTGGATAGCAAAACGAGAGAACCTGTATTGAAATACGATAGTAGAAATGAAACGTGGGAAAATCGCAGGGAAACTAAGTTGTTTAAAAACGAGTTCATTCCCTTTGCAACAGGGTGGACCTTCAATATTCCGATGTTTGAATATTATGACGAGATTACAACAGAAGAAGTCAGTCTCTTTACGGAAAATGGGGAGGAGAAAACGCAATATCGTTTAGCTGTTCGGGAGGACGAAGCGGGCAGAAGCGTATCGCGCTATGTTTTTCATCTGGAAGACGGTACGACTCTCATCCGGGAAGGGAATAAGTGGGTGAATTATCCCTATGAAGGAATCTCCTTTACCGAACAAGCAGAGGGACGAGATGTTGAATTAATTGTCAATGGATTTCGTTATACGTTTGAGCGATCTGGCAGTGAGCTGTTGGTCACAAAACGCAACCCATTTGGCGATACGATCCGATATCGAATGGATGAACAAAATGACTCTGTCGTCGAAATCGAGGATACCTATGGACGCTTTGTAGTGATGGAGCGTGATACGGCAGGCGGAATTAAAAACCTGAAGCTGTACAGAGATGAAACAGATAAAGATCAGGATGAGCCAATCAAAACGGTTGACTATGATGTCGTGTACAGCAACAATACGAATCCTGAACGCAGCACATCTGCTGAGTTGGTTTCCGTTGAACAAAACAATGAAGTCGTTGCTACCTATGAGTATGAAATGAGGGAGGCAGAATTTAACCTTATTAGCGATTATACCTTCAGTCGTGATGATTCCTTTGCTTTTGAGTCGTACGATTACTTGGATCAGGATAACGAAAATCGCAACAAAAATTTGGATTACATGCTGTTGCGATCGGTTCATTATCCGATCAATGGGTTAACGATGACCTATTACTATTCCATCTATCAGGAAAATAAAGTGGCACAAAGCCGTGGAGTTGTTCGACTTTACCAGGATGACAATATTCTGTCCTATGTCAGCTATCATCCAGTAAGTATGGTTGATTTCAGTTACATTCCGTACGGAAAGACAGAAGAAGAAGTCATGTACAGCTTGGAATACAGCATAGGGAAAATGTGGGAAATCTGGAAGAAGCCAAGAAGCTGGTCGTTCCATCGATTGATCGACGCAGATGAGCGTTTCGGCGATATTGTTTCTACGATTGAATATGATTCCTTTTTACATGGAGTTGAGAAGACCTTTGAGACTGATGAAAGCGGGAACCATCTAGTAAAGCGGATTCGAACCAAAACGCTGCGGAACAATCCAGATTTGCAAATCAGCGACGGTAATACAACCTACAAATACAACCCCATCCAATATACAACCTATGCCTATCAGAATAAAAAGCCAATCTATCAATTCAGTTTTATGGACGGTGTCCCCAACGAAACGGTTCGTGAGTTCTTGATGGACCCGCAAGTAGATGCCGATGGTTCTTTGCAAATTGATTCTGCGACCGAAGAGATTTTACCCAATTATGCAAAGATCTCAAAGTTCCGCTATAACGACTTCGGAGATATCACTGAGCATGTTGACGCCAGTGGCATTGTGACGAAATGGAACTATGAGTTTTTTACCGTATGGGGAGAAGATCGAGCATATCGCCCTGTTGAAAAGATTACCAAAAAATCAAGTGACAACACGTTGGTACAGACTAATTCGTTCACCTTTAATGCCGATAGGCTGATTGATCAGGAAACAGAAGAACGAACCTACCCAACCAGTACAGGTGAAAGAACAGATACGGTTATCCGTAATCTGGAGTACAACACTGACGAACAGGTTTCGAAAATAGAAGAGATCACTTCTACGACTGATCCTGCGATTTCTGATAGCTATTTGGTGACAACATTTGATCAGTACGACAATTATGGACACGTGATCGAAAAGGCTATCAAGGAAGTTGATTTGGGCAATCAGACTACCGATCTTGTTTTTCACTATGAATATGTGAATGGTCTGGATTTGTTAGAGACACAAACTTTCAGTGATGGCAGTACAGTTCACTACTTCTATGACAATCTGGATCGTCTTAACGAAGAAGTTTTTGATCACGACGGACAGAAAAAGACAGTTGCGTATACCTTCGACGATGCTTCGCGTAAAGTGACCAAAGAAGTATTTACGAATGGAGAAGCAGACCCTTATGCATTGAAACAGGTTACGTACTATACCGTTCATGGTGATGTGGAATTACAGGAAGAAGTGAGTGACAGCGGTGCAAGATCGCTGGTTGCCAACGAGTATAGCAGAAGCTTGTTTGACGGCAGACATGTTCGTTCCACTACCCCGAATGGAATGGAAGAACGTAAGCTGGAATATGACTACTATACGGATGGCAGCCTGAAGTCTGTTACGAATTCAAAGGGAGAAACAACGTCTCATTCCTATGCGAACACAGCAGTAACTGAGGACAGCTATTTGCCACAAGGAGCCACTGTTGCCCAGCACCCGAATGGCTTGCAAACTGTTCAGTTGTTTGACCAATTCGGTTATGTACAAGTGGAGCAGGCAAAGGACCTCAGTCAAACGCGACGGATCGAATATGACTATGACGGATGGGGCAGGCTCTCGGCGAAAGAAGTCTATGGCTACGATGGAGAAGTCCGTCATTGGAACTATTTGTACGATGTTTCAGGAAACCTTGTATATTTAATTGATCCACTAAATCAAGAGTATCGTTATGATTATGATCTTCAAGGTAACCTCGTCAAGGTAACGGAAAATGGCACAGAGACTAGACAGTATGCCTATAATAATCTCTCCTGGAAATTGGGAGAATCCGATATCCAGGGGAATCAAAGTGAAAGCATACGCTATCAGTTGAACGGTGAAATTGATTCGGTCACCGATAAGGCAGGAAATGTTCATCAATACAGCTACACGCCGTTTTATGAAATAGCCGAGTTACGTGTAAGCAAAACGGATGGCACCACTGTTTATACGAGTACAAATGAGTATGATGCCATTACTCGCCAGATCATCAGACAGTCAAACAGCGATGGGCAGGAAATCGCATACAGCTACGATGCATATGGCCGCTTGAAAAACCAGACAGCATTTAACCGCAACTACACGATTGGCTACGAAAACGACGATAGTGCCATGGATTACCTGACATATCCAGATGGTACGAGAGTCAACTATTCTTACGACTATGAAGGCAGAATCAAGAGCGTCGATAGTACACTTTCCGGGTTGATCACCTATCATTACACACGCAGCTCCTCTGGTGACACGGAGACGGTTCGCTATCCGAATGGCGTAGAGGCTCGGAAAGAATACAATTCCTTTGGGGAAGCCATCACAACAGGGCATACGCAAAATGGTGCTTCCGTGTGGTCGGAACAGTTACGCTATGATGCATTTGGCAACAAAACAGAGATTCAGCAAAACGGAAAGACCTATCGCTACGAGTACGATCAGATTGATCGAATCGCTACAGAGTCGAATCCGCAGGGGGAGCGCACCTATCGTTACGACACAAGAGGCAATCGGGAACATGTGGAAGGCACCGAGCCACATACAAGAGACAGCTATACATTTACCTATGATGGATTGAACCGCTTGAAAACCTATTCGAAACAGAATGGGGACAGCGGTTCTTTCGCGTACAATCCGGATGGATTACGTGCTGTGAAGGAATCCAATGGGGATGCTACGAAATATGTTTACGTAAATGGGTATGTGATAGAAGAATTAGATCAAAACGGAAATGTGAAAGCCCGAAACATCTGGGGCAACGGCATTTTATTCCGCAAGCTCCAAAGTGGCGGGCAGCAAGGTGGCTATTACCTCGGAGACAGTCTGGGCAATGTCAAAAAGATCGTAGACAGAAACGGACAAGTACTCAACACCTACGAATACGATATTTGGGGTAACGTTGTTGCGAAGTCGGAGTCTATGGAAAATCCGTTTATGTATACGGGCGAGATTTACGACTCGGAAACAGGGCTGTATTATCTACGTGCTAGGTACTATGATCCGAGTGTTGGGCGGTTTATTTCGGAGGATGCGTATAAGGGTGCGGTGGATAATCCGCTGACGCTTAACAGGTATACGTATGTGGAGAATAATCCATTGAGATACACTGATCCAAGTGGACATAGAAAAAGAGGTATAGATTTTTCGTGGTCATTTTTTACGTATCAATATGGGATTCACGATGGCACGTACGTAGATGCTTGGTTCGACGGAGATATTACAGACTCAGAATTTCTGAAAGGTGTAGGTATTAAACATTATGGCTGGAGAAGCGGGGATGATAGAAGTCGAGGGGACATAATTGGAAGCCTGAATGACTTTGATAATGATGAGAAAAATGTAGTGGAGAACTTGTTGGAAATGGGGCATGATGTAAAGCCTATTCCAAGGATAAAAGGTCAAAAAACTTACGATTTTGATGTTGATGGTGTCCCTACAGAGTTAAAAACAGCAAACCCTCAAAATGGTCTACTGAACATTAATTCAGCAAGTGACAAGATACGTGAAGGTCTACTGAAACAACAAGCACATGTTGTAATTTATGATATGAGAAAGTTGAAAAGTGATCCATCAGTCTTCAATATTTATGAGGTTATTTATGACACAGCTAGAAAAATGAAAGATCAAGTATGGGGAAAGGAAGTCCATATTTGGACTAAAGACGGGATTTACAAATTTAATTATGGTTATCCTGAAAATATGACATAGGAGATGAAAAATAAATGGCTGGAATGCAATGTAAATGTGGAAAGATACTTTCGAACACCAGTTCTCCTAATGAAGTTCAACTAAGGGTGTATTCTGATCTAGAGTACGAAGAAATTCTTGGGTTATCATCAATCAGAGATATATTTCCACCAAAAAATGATGTCTGGCGATGCAACAATTGTGAAAGAATATACGTATTTGACGAAGAAGATAATCTTGTAAAAACCTATGTATTAGAGAAAGACTAATGTTATAAACCCCAGACGAGCATATGCTTGTCTGGGGTTCTTTGTGATATTTTGCTCTTGAGGAAGAGAAAAATAGCTCCGACCCAAATGAACCGTTTTATCCCTAATAGGTAACATCACCCTTTTTGAGATTTTCTTATTAGAATCGGATTCATGCGAACCGGTCAAGGTGAAAAATGCGGAGCTAAGCGAAGGAGTGAAGGTTTCTTTTTTTGCTTGAATTATTATTCTTATTTCAATAACAGTCTATTGAACATGTAAGACCGGGAGACAACTGACAAATCACTCACAAAAACATCACAGAATAGGATGATGATGTAAAGTGGAGGTACTTGGTCAATTTTTTCTGATGATGATATAGAGGAAATATCCGTTTTAAAAGATCTATGTAATGGAATTAGTGTAAATGGTAGCCTTTTTATATGTTTTGAGGTACTAGATGGTATTTTTCAGGAACGAAATATCTAGTAGATATGAACAGAATTGTTTAGAAAGAAATGATGTCAACGAGCCTGATTAATGAGTAGAGGGAAATACCCAATGCGTTAAATTTAGTGACAGGTGAAATTAACTTAGAATAACAAATGATCAGGGTATCAGTAGTATAAGTTGAGGTGAAAAATCCATGAGTAAATTTCAAATGCTAACCGATGAGCGCTCTGAGGAATTTTTAGAGTTGATTGCTAATGATATGGTCGAGCTATTTCATATTACGTTAGAAGAGGCAATAGGTAGAATGAACCGGGAGTGGAGAGTCCTTTGGGGTTTATTCATGTAAAAAGCATTCTTACAAAGAAAATTTGTACTCGTAATTACAAAAAAATACCCTATAGACAGACGTTCCCCAACGCCCACTCTATAGGGTACACTTTTTTCCTTTTAATGAATCGCGTTCTTCTTAAACTGCCCACCGCGCACATCGTGAATATTGCCCACAGCCAGGAAGGCATTCGGGTCCACTTCTTCCACGATCAGCTTCAGCTTGGCTTCTTCCAAACGCGTAATAATGCAGAAAATCACTTTCTTGTCGTCTCCGGTATAGCCGCCTTCCCCATTCAAATAGGTAACGCCACGACCCAGACGAGCAACAATCGCATCTCCCAAATCCTTGTGATTGTCGCTAATAATCCATACCGCTTTCGACTCCTGGAAGCCTTCGATGGTCAGATCGATCATTTTGAATGCAATGTAATAGGCGATCAGCGAGTACATCGCGCGATCCCAACCGAATACAAATCCGGCACTGCTCAAAATGAATAAGTTCATAAACATTACGATCTCACCAACGGAGAACGGAGATTTCTTGTTAAGCAGTACAGCGACGATCTCTGTACCGTCCAGAGAGCCTCCATAGCGGAGAACGAGTCCTACGCCAATCCCTAGAAGTATGCCGCCAAAAACAGCTGCAAGCAGGGGATCATCCGTTAGCCCTTTGACAGGGTGAAGGAGTGTCGTTCCAATTGACATGATCGTAACCCCAAAGAGGGTTGAGAGTGCAAACGTTTTTCCGATTTGCTTATACCCTATAATTAAGAAGGGCAAGTTAAGCACGAACAGGAAAACGCCAAGAGGCAACCCAGACAGATGCGAGGTAATAATCGAGATACCTACGATTCCACCGTCAATAATATTGTTCGGTACGAGAAAAATCTCGAGCGCTACCGAAAACAGGGAAGCACCAATCAGGATACCGAAGATCCTCTTGAGCAATTTTCCAATGGGTAATTTCTGATGAGCCGATTTAGCAAGTGGTTGTTCCATCGTTCCTCTCCCCATTGTGAAATTTTTTACTTACTTAGCTATTATAGCATTCATTCTTATGCGATTACTGCACAATTACACTTTTTAGTAAAAAATATTCCATTCAGACTTATTCAGACTCATTTTTACACTTGAAATCTCGCTCGGACGTGAGGTTGGAAGTAGCGAGTGTTCTGTATTGACTGGCTATACAGAAATTGCTATTTTCAAACTGTTAGGAAAATAGTTGGGGGGAAGCATAATGGGTTTCTTGAAAGCGGAGATAGAAGTATCATCATCTATAGAGCTGGTTTGGTGGGCATGGACACGAAAGGAACGGCTTGTGCAGTGGTTTGCGCCTGATGCAACGATTGAGCCGTACCTGGGCGGAGCGTATGAATTGTACTTCCATCCAGCCAATCGCGACCAGATGGGGACGAAAGGCTGCATCATTACCCATTTTGAACCGAAGGAGCGCCTCGGCTTTACATGGAAGGGACCGGATGAATTCGCAGATACCATGAATCACGAGGATGCTTTGACTTATGTGCTTGTCACTTTGTCTGAAGCAGGGGGGAAAACGCAAGTATTGGTCG
The DNA here is from genome assembly GCF_022026395.1 of Brevibacillus brevis. Lineage (NCBI taxonomy): Bacteria > Bacillati > Bacillota > Bacilli > Caryophanales > Paenibacillaceae > Brevibacillus > Brevibacillus brevis. Next base: position 1,011,247 of record NZ_CP041767.1, read on the forward strand.
AGCATTTCGGTTGGAAAGAGGGAGAGGAGTGGGAAAAGGCTCGGGGTTGGCACGAAATGGCTTGGTCTCATGTTCTGGGGAGCCTGAAATCTGCACTTGAATCGGGCGAAGGAGATTTGTGCTGCTTTCCACAAGCTGCCCATCAAGGATAGATTTTGAGGATTTGTCCGTCATGGCGAGCCAATAGACGTGATCTTTGCGCTTACTCGTTTTGATAGGAAAAGAGGAGACATGAATGACAGCATCGATACTCTTGTTTATTTTGGCGGGATTGGCGGAAATCGGCGGGGGATATTTGGTATGGCTGTGGCTAAAGGAGTCCAAGCCGTACTGGTACGGTATCGTTGGTGCGCTGATCTTGGTTTTGTACGGAATCATTCCTACGCTTCAAAGCTTCCCTTCCTTCGGGCGGGTATATGCCGCCTATGGAGGGGTTTTTATCATTCTTGCGGTTTTTTGGGGATGGTTGGTGGATAAAAAGACACCCGATTTGTATGATTGGGTGGGCGCTATCATCTGCTTGGTCGGAGTGAGCGTCATCTTATGGGCGCCGCGCCAATAGTTTGGGAGTGGAGGCAGAAATGAAAAGCTTCGAGGAATTGTACTGCAAAAAGGATTCAGCGTTGGAAGAAATAAACAAATGGCAGTCAGCATCAGACCGGAAAATTACCCTTCTTCCATCTGAAAAGGAGAAGGGGAAAAAACAGCTTGTTGATCTACAAGTGACGACGAGGTCAACTCTAGGTGCTGTTGCTTTTGAAACAGGCGGGATTCTGATACACCAAGGCTGGCTACGGATTCTAGGGTCTGGCCATCCTTATTTACCCCGTTCCATCACTTCTTGGAATCAGCAATGTGCCTTGAACGGGATGCTGCTGGTAGCAGACGATGTCATAGGGGGGTTCTTTGCGATCAATGGTGGAATGTTTCCGGATTCGATAGGCGGTATATGGTATTTCGCTCCGGACAGTCTTGCGTGGGAGGATCTTGAAATTGGCTATACCGACTTTTTGCAATGGGCAATGACCGGGGATATCCATACGTTTTATGAGACATTTTTCTGGAAGGATTGGGAGAAGGACGTTTCCAAGCTAAAAGGCGATGAAATGTTTGCAATCTATCCTTTTTTGTGGTCGAAGGAAGCTCGTGAATTAACAATGGAGGGGTGCTCCAAAAAGCCGGTACCTGCATTGGAAATTTGGGAGATGAGCAAGAAAGTTGAGTAAAGGAAAGAGCGGCCCTCGAAGGACCGCTCTTTTGCTTTTATTGTTTGGTTGCTGCAACTTCAGCTTGAGCGCTGTGATGATCCAAGTACTCATCTGGACCGATAATTCCCGCAGCACGATCTTGTTTTTCCAGTTCAAGGGCTTTCGGTACGGAGAGCCAGTAAGCGAAAGCAATCCCGATAATACCTGCACCCAATTTACCAAGCATGACCGGCAAGATAATGTTTGGTTGGAAGTTTGCCGAGAAGGACAAGTGATCACCCAACAAGAAAGCGGAACAAACCCCGAAGGAAATGTTGATCACCTTGTCTTTTGGCGGCATGGAACGAATGAGACGGAACATCGCCAGGATGTTCGCGCTCGTTGCGAGCAAGCCTGCACTACCAGAAGGGCTCATGCCTAGCTTATTACCCAATACTTCGAGTGGCTTCGCTGCATATTTACGCAGCATGTAAACCATTGGGAACGCACCTGCGAGCATGATACCGATGTAACCAGCGGTCTCCAACGCACGGTATTGGTCGGTTGGATCGGCGATGATCGGATCGAAGCCCCATGCTCCGAAAATCTTTGTAAAGATACCAGTAAAGTGTTGCACGATCGAGAATACGAGTACGAGCTTGATAGCTGCATCCATTGTCTTTCCGAAAATCATGAAGCCTTTAATCATCAAGTCTGGCAGGAAGCGCAGACCAGCAGCAATTGCTAATACGAAGAACAAAATTGGTGAAAGGTTCAGAAGTACCTGTCCGAAGCCAATGGCAAAAGCATAAGTCGATTCAGCATTCGTCGAGATTTCATTGCGAACCTCTGCATTTGTCAAAACCAGAATGGCACTGGAGATAAAAGCACCGATCGGAACTGTCAAAATTCCGGACATTACGCCAAGCGCCATGTATTTATGGTCGCGCTTGTCCAACATAGCAAGTCCCATTGGGATGGAGAACACGATCGTAGCACCGGCCATCAGACCGACGATCATCGCCATAATCCAACCTTCCGTGGAGGTCTTCAGGAGGTTTGCCAACTGATAGCCACCCATGTCAGATGCGAGAATCGCAGTTGCCGCAATCGCAGGATCTGCTCCAATTTTGTTGAAGATGGGTGATACCGCTTTTTCAACGAACCAAGAGATGTACGGGAGGGATGCCATAATACCGGCAGCAGGAACGAAGATGTAACCTGTTGAGTGAATCCCTTCCATGAACTCCTTACCGAGACCCTCATCGCTGTTGCGGATCGCGGCAATGGCACCAATTACTGCACATAACATGATGATGTAAATAATAACGCTTCCAATGTGCTCCATGGATATCCCACCTTTTTGCGGATGTAAACAATAAAAGCACTTAGGATCTCATTAAATAAATGAGATATACCCTAAGCGCCTTTGCTTACTTGTATGAACTTGTTTACAGGTAATGGTAATAACAGCCAACTGGAACCGCTTTCATAGCTCGCTAAAAATAAACGGAAAATACATGTCGCGTTTATTCCATATGTGTACATTCTGAATATCTTATGCTAGAAAGCGCCGTTGCTTTACTCTGCATTATAAAGAGATTATATGGGGAGGCATGGCTAATGTCAACTGCCCTTTAGGAACAAAGAACGAATTATGTGAGGAAAAAGTGCTGGAAAAAAAAGCCGCCCTTGTTATTCGCAAGGGCAGCTTTATGTGTAATTTACAGTTTTACTACGTTCTCAGCTTGTGGACCACGGTTGCCTTCAACCACGTTGAATTCTACGCGTTGGCCTTCTTCGAGGGTTTTGAAACCGTCGCCTTGGATTGCGCTGAAGTGAACGAATACATCGTTTCCGCCTTCAACTGCGATGAAGCCATAACCTTTTTCTGCGTTGAACCATTTAACTGTACCTGTTTGCATGGGTGTTACCTCCAACAAAATAAAATGAATATGTAACTTTTATTTATATAAAATAAAATTCACACATTGTAAAAGGTTCAAACATAAGTGTAAACCCTTTACAATATGTGAACGCTTTAAATAAGAATCTTTTGTTTAAGCTAATACTATCACAGACGACAGAGGAAAGCAATCGCTCAATACACGAAAGGACGGCCCGAATAGGAAATTCTGAGCCGTCCATTACAAACATGGAGCAAAATGTTACTTAGGAAAAGAACTTCACTCTCTCATCCAACGATTGGAATTGTTTTTCTCCTGGTTGAGCGGTTGGCTTGCCAAAAGGCATCTGTGCTCTCAGCTTCCATTCGCTAGGGAGCTTCCACGTTTGTTGGACTTCTTCATCGATGAGTGGATTGTAATGCTGCAAGGAAGCACCGAAGCCCTCGATTTCCAAAGCAGTCCATACAACATACTGAAGCATTCCGGAAGATTGCTCGGACCAAATCGGGAAATTATCTTTGTACGCTTCGAATTGCTGCATGAGGTTTTGGACGACGCTTTGGTCTTCAAAGAAAAGAACAGTGCCGTAGCCGCTACCGAAGGAGTTCATTTTTTCTTCCGTGGCTCCGAAATTTTCAGCGGGAACGATTTTACGCAGCGTTTCTTTGGTAATGTTCCACAGCTTATCGTGCTCCGCACCCAAGAGGACGACAACGCGAGCGCTTTGGGAGTTGAATGCGGATGGTGTGTACTTTACTGCTTCCTGTAAGATTTCTTTAATGCGTTCATCAGAGACAACATTTTCCTTGCTGATCCCATAGTACGTTCTTCTGTCTTTTACGGCTGCAATAAAATCCTTACCCACTTTGCATTCCTCCTGCAACTTGTTTTTACACTAACATGATGCATTATTAGGGAGAAGCTTATTCAATGTTTTGTTTCTTACATTTCGTAATTAAATATAAATTTCCGTGCAACTATTGTCAACTTCTGGGTTTGCTAATAGCGATAAGTAAACTTTTTTTCGGTTAAAATGGGATGAGAAGGTTCGAATTAGTAAGGAGGATATTATGATTACCAAAATGGCGGGGACCTATGCGACTTTTCAGGATGAAGACGGCAACAGCTATTTACTAAAAGGATAAGCGAAGTGACGACCTCGGGCCAAATGCGGCTGGAGGTTTTTTAACAGGACGAATCAAACAATCGCGCGTACGAGGTAATACATATGCGTAGTAGGCAGACCGTCAGAAGTCGCATAGCGGTCAAAAATCGGCATAACACTCTCCATGTGTTGTTCGATGGCGGACGTGAGAATAGTGGGACTTTGCCCAAAGCAACGCATGCGAATGACATCGAGCGGGGCCTGAAAATACTCGGTGGCAATCACGGTCTGAATATCCACTCGCTGGAAAGCGGCTTGTCTGAGTCTCTCCTGCAGATTTTGCAAGATCGGGGTGTCTGCTGTACGTGAACCAAATAAATGAGGAAACCATTCGAATAATTCGGCGGACAACTGATCGCCCGGATGTAATCCAATGAATGAGCCTCCTCTTTTGACGACGCGTGCTATATCTGGATAGGCGGAGGTAGGTCCCTTGCGATTGTAGGCGCAATCGAACGTATCGTCATGGAAGGGGAGGGTATATTTCGTATTGGTGACAACGAAGGAGACGTTTTCGGGTGTTTGCGTACGGGTCTTTTGCACAAAGTTTTCTGTCACATCCAAGCCGACGATTTCTTTGGCGGAACGGCTCCAGTGCAGTGTGAATGCGCCATGCCCGCAGCCGATGTCAAGAACGGATTGACTCGGAACGATACGACTAATTTCTTCCATAAAAAGCGACTCGCCATTCGGTTCTGTAATGGTAGAGCGCCATGGGTATACGTATTCACCCGTCATTTTGCCCAACTGTGTGTACCAGGCCAAAGAGTGGGGAGCAAGCCAGTCGGGATGGGTGTTCGGATTCGGTGGATGAAGCATGATCGGTCACCTCTCATCTAAAGGAAATGGACAACAGGATTCATTGTAAGTATTTCCCTGTCTTTTGACAAACTTTTTAAACGGCTTTACATAGACAAAAAGTAGCGATAACGTGGAAGGTGGAAAGCGGTTGAAAGGAGCCAGGGCAAATGATTTTGTCACAACAATATAGAAGCATTTTGGTCGTGACCTCCGTTGACGCAGAACGGGATGCAGTGATGCGCGGCCTTCAAGGAGATGAGCGATTCATTGTTATCGCTGGGGGAGTAGGGCCGGCAGCAGCCGCAGCGAGTACGGCCAGAGCACTTGCAATCGCGGACTACGATCTCGTCATTTGTGCAGGTATATGCGGTGGATTCGTGGGACAAGCAGAGATTGGGTCGCTGGTTGTCGCAACTGAGATTATTTGTGCCGATTTGGGTGCAGAAACGCCTGAGGGCTTTTGCAGTGTGGACGAGCTCGGATTTGGATCAGCTCGGGTAAGTGTTGATCAGGAGTTGGTCGAACAGCTGGCCAATTCCATGAAAGAGGCAGGCTTGGTCGCCAAAAAAGGCATCATCCTCACACTATCCACCGTGACGGGAACAGCGGAAACAGCGACGGCTTTGGCACAGCGGATGCCAGAAGCACTAGCTGAAGCGATGGAGGGGTACGGCGTTGCGACTGCTGCCGAGTCTGCTGGACGACCTGTTCTGGAAATTCGCACGGTATCGAATGCAATTGGACCGCGGGATAAATCCGCTTGGCGGATAAAAGATGCGTTGGAATCTCTGGAAAAGGGAAGCTCTGTACTACGGGAGGTACTATCATGAAAATTGCATTTTCACCATGTCCGAATGACACTTTTGTTTTTCATGCCTGGGCACATGATTTGATTCCGGGAGCGCCAAAGCTCGATATTATGTATGCAGATATCGATATTACGAATACGCTTGCTGCACAGGGAGAAGGCCCAGAAGTAATGAAAATCTCCTATGCGGCATTGCCATGGGTGATGGACAACTACTCGTTGCTCCCTTGCGGTGGTGCACTGGGCAGAGGATGCGGGCCACTCGTTTTGACGCAAGGAAATTCTGGCCAGAGCGCGAATGATCCAGCACGCCTGTCCAACAAACGGGTAGCGGTTCCGAGTGAGCGCTCCACAGCTTATCTACTGTTCCGGCTCTGGGCTGCACAAAATGTCCCGGGTGGTGTAGGGGAGATCGTCGTCATGCCGTTTCATGAGATTATGCCTGCTGTACGTGACGGCAAGATCGATGCAGGACTCGTAATCCACGAGGCTCGTTTTACGTATCAAAACTACGGGCTGTCTCTCATGACTGACTTGGGCAACTGGTGGGAGTCTGATACCAATCTGCCGATTCCACTGGGTGCCATTATTGCGAAAAAATCAATGGACATCGAGGCTCTGACCAATTGGACGCGCTCCTCTGTGGAATATGCGTGGGCGAATCCAACTGCGTCACAAGAATATGTCATGTCCCATGCCCAGGAGTTATCCCTGGAGGTAGCGCAAGCGCATATTAACTTGTACGTGAATGAATTTACGAGAAATTTGGGTAACGATGGTTATGCAGCTGTCGAGGCGTTGCTCGGTCGTGCAGCCGAAGAAGGGCTTGTACCGGCATTTGATTTGTCGACATTACGGCGCTAGCTAATTCAATAATGCGAGGGGGGCAGCTAACCATGGTTGCCCCCTTTTCCTGTTCGAGGGAAGCGTTATCCAGCGTAGATCAATCCACATGCCAGGCGTTTTCCGCTATTTCCTGCCGGCTGTGAATGGAAGTCATCCGGACTTTGATGGATGATCAAGCTTCTGCCGACGACATCTGCTGCACTGATTTTGTTTGTGAAAAAAGTCATTCGTGCATAGCCGTCATTGGAAAACAGCACGGGGAAGTCGCCGACGTGGTTGCCATGTGGTTGTTGTGTAGGGTTCCAATGACTGCCTGCTGCGGTAAAAGGATCTTCCCGATTTCCTACCGTGCAGACGCCATGCTCATGCAAATGAAAACCAAATGGCCCGATTTGCTGCTGATTGCCAGTGGCTGGCTGGAAAGCGGGGAGGCCGCTGACTTCGACGAACACTTCGGTGCCGTAGGGGACATCGGTAAAAACAACGTAGCCGTGCAGGTTCGGTGCCAGTGGACCACCCTGAATTTCGGCAAAAGATTGTCCTGTTCTCCGTCCATGTTGGGAGGACACGGCTCGCAAGTCATGTTCATATGGGTATTCATAAGGCTGATATCCATACATGTTATACACCACCTTACTTCATGAACCAGTTTGACATATTTTATGTAAGTGATGGGCGTATGGTTACTGGGCTGGGTAGGAGAACATTGACGTTGATAATTATTTTCATCTACAATCAGGTGGAATTCCCCGGCATGGGCAAAAGGGTGGGCAAAACGTGAAAAGAGTGTTGCTGATAGAAGATGAGATCAATATGGCCCGATTTATTGAACTGGAGCTGCGCTACGAATCGTTTGCGATTACAGTCGCGCATGATGGACATAAAGGACTCGAGCTCGCTTTGCAGGAAGAATGGGATGTCATATTATTGGACGTCATGCTTCCGGGGCTTGATGGTATTGCGGTTTGTCAAAAAATACGCAGCGTGAAAAAAACGCCGATAATTATGCTGACAGCCAGAGACAGTATTACGGACCGCGTCTCAGGCTTGGACAGTGGGGCCGATGATTATATTCCGAAGCCATTCGCGATTGAGGAGCTGTTGGCACGCATACGCGTCGTGTTCCGCCGTCAGGAAGAACAGGAGAATGTCCCCCGAACCATGCTCGCGCATCGAGGGCTGGTGGTCCATATGGAGGGACGTATCGTCACCAAAAATAATCAACCTGTCGAGCTGACCAAACGGGAGTACGATTTGCTCGTGACGTTTATGAAAAACATCAATCGAGTCCTGCCTCGCGAGGTGCTGCTCGATACTGTATGGGGTTTCGAGGCGGCTGTCGAGACCAATGTTGTCGATGTATATGTTCGGTATTTGCGCAATAAAATCGATTCCCCCAATGAGGACAGCTATATCTCGACTGTACGCGGGATTGGCTACGTGATGCGAAAATGAGAGGACCATCGAGATTTTTAAAGCTCCCGATCAAATGGAAGCTGACACTCTGGTCGTCGCTTCTGCTTTTTCTTGTATTCATTGGCTATAATGGCTTCCAATACTTTTTTGTAGAGAAGTGGATGTTTAATCAGGAAGAGCAGGTTGTGCAGCAGACAATGCGAGAATTTCTTAACTACGCATTGGAAAAAGAGCAATCTTTTGAGGGCGAGGACCTCACAGAGCTGCGCAGCTTCCTGGAGAAAATCAATCAACGAAACCAGATGATTCGTATTCTGGACGAAGAGGGTAATCCGATTGTTGTCGTATCGGAAAATTTTCAAGATATCACACTGCCACCGCTTCCGCCTGTTCAGTCGATTCGCACCCAGACCCAAGAAGTGCGTGGTGACCTATTGATCATGAGCAGTCCGCTTACGATCTTTCAATTTAACGGGACAGTGATGATTCTGAAGAATATGAAAGAGTTTGGGCAGTTGAGTGGTGCGCTCTTTCAGGTCATGGCTATTGGATGCTTCACTGCTGTGATTATAAGCGGTCTGGGTGGCAGATTGCTCGCGAGGCAGTTACTTCGACCCCTGCAATCGATGAATGAAACGATGAGCAACGTCCGGCAAAAAGGATTCCATGAACGTGTGCAGTTTCACGATAATCAGGATGAGATTGCGACCTTGATGAAAATGTTCAATAAAATGATGGATCAGGTGGAGCGTTCCTTTTTGCAGCAGAGACAATTCGTCGAAGATGCCTCACATGAGCTGCGGACGCCGATTGCGATTATCGAAGGGCATCTGGGAATGCTCCGGCGCTGGGGTAAACATGATCCGGCTGTTTTGGAGGAATCCTTGCAGACATCGGTTCAAGAGCTCGCCAGATTAAAAGGACTGGTGCAGGAGCTGCTCGCTTTGACGAGAGCGGAGCATGTGGAGGTAGAAGAGGATGTCGCGCTCCATGAGCCGGATCGAGCTGTCTATCACATCGTCAAGAAATTCGCCATGATTCAGCCGACATTTACGATTGAGCAAGAACTTGCGCCTTTGGCTGGAGAAATTCTGGCCATATCGGAAGAACACTTGGAGCAAGTGCTACTGATCCTTTTGGATAATGCGGTCAAGTATTCCGGGGAGAGCAGGAGAGTCTGCGTGAGGGCCAAGGTGGAAGAAACGGTAGCCTGTATGGAAATCATCGATGAAGGAATCGGCATACCCGAGCAGGATTTGCCGTATGTCTTGGACCGGTTGTATCGGGTAGACAAAGCAAGAAGCAGCGGGGAGAGCGGGTATGGACTCGGACTTGCCATCGCCAAACGATTGCTCACGCGTTACAACGGTATCATAACGATTCAGAGTGTGGAGCAGAAAGGGACGACTGTGTCTATTTTTGTGCCGCTTCGTTCAGCGAATTTCAACCGATCCGCATCTCAAATAAAAAATTGAGGATGTTTTTTTATTTTCACAGCATTTTCTCATTTTTGTTCGATACAATAAGCCTTGTCAATTGGCAATGATATTCATTATCAATAATCAGTGCGATAGAGAGGGAGAATCAAAATGAGAAAAAAATCGATGCTGGCGGTCATGCTGAGTACGATGCTGACGATGCCTTTACTTGCTGCATGCGGAAACGGCGCGAATACTGCCCAGCCGCAAACAGAAGCGCCAAAGGCACAGGAGCCGGCTGCCACAGAGCAAGTCGTGAACGTATTTACTGCGCGTCATTATGATATTGATAGCAAATTGTTCGCTGAATTTACCAAGCAAACAGGCATCAAGGTAAATGAAGTGAAGGGCACAGCAGAAGAGCTGGTTGAGCGCTTGAAGCGTGAAGGGGAGAGCTCCGAAGCGGATTTGTTCATCACGGTTGACGGTGGAGTTCTGAACTACGCGAAGCAAAATGGCGTTCTGCAACCGATTCAATCTGCTGAAGTAGAGAAAAAAGTACCGAAAGAGCTGCGTGATCCTGACAACCAATGGATCGGTATGGCTACCCGTGCGCGAGTAATCGTCTATGCGAAAGATCGCGTGAAGCCAGAGCAGCTGTCTACGTATGAAGATTTGGCTACAGATAAATGGAAAGGCAAAGTATTGGTACGCTCTTCTTCCAACCTGTACAACCAGTCACTCGTTGCTTCTTTTATAGAGCTGAATGGCGAGCAGGCTGCTTTGGATTGGGCAAAAGGTCTTGTAAACAATTTCGCGCGCAAGCCTGAAGGTGGAGATCGCGATCAGGCAAAGGCTGTCGTTGCCAAAGTCGGTGACGTTGCGATCATGAACACCTACTATGTTGGGCAAATGCTGAACTCCAAAGATGCAGAGGAAGTAAAAGTCGCGCAAAACATCGGCGTTTTCTTCCCGAACCAAGAAACGACAGGCACACACTTGAACATCAGCGGTATTGGTTTGACCAAGCACGCGAAAAACAAGGACAATGCCGTGAAGTTGATTGAGTTCGTCACAGGGAAAGAGGCTCAAACGATGCTGACAAACGGAAGCTACGAGTTCCCTGTCAATGCAGAGGCTGACAAGCCTGCTCTTTTGAAAGAGTGGGGAGAATTCAAAACGCAAAAGCTCGACTTTGCCAAGCTCGGTGAGTATAACAAAAAAGCGGTAGAACTGCTGAATCAAGCAGGTTGGAAATAAGCATGACGGGGGCACTTTTGCGTAGAAGCCTGAGACGAAAACTGAACGGGTGGGTAACGCTGAGCGTGATAGGGGCCTTTTTGGCCCTTCTCCCGTCTCTTTATATTTTTTTTGGACTCTTTCAAAAACAGAATGAAAACTGGCAGCATATCCAAGAGTACATGCTGCTGGATTACGCGCTGCAATCGTTATGGCTCGTGCTCGGTACCGGAGCCTGTACGATCATCGTAGGTGTGACCTTGGCCTGGCTGGTCGCTGCTTACGATTTTCCATTGCGTCGCTTTTTTTCATTTGCTTTCGTGCTGCCGCTGGCGATTCCTCCGTACATCGCAGCATACACGTACGGCTCCATGCTCAGCTATACGGGGAGTATCCAGACGTTTTTGCGCGATGCATTCGGATTGACGCTCGATCAACGCTACTTTGACATCATGTCGATGAAGGGCGCTATTTTTATTTTTACGTTGTTTTTGTTCCCGTACGTCTATTTGATTACGAAAACCTTTCTTGAAAAACAGAGTGCTGTGTTCATTGAAAATGCCAGATTGCTCGGAAAAAACCAAACACATATCTTTTTTCGCATCGTCCTGCCTATGTCGCAGGCAGCCATCGTCGGTGGAGCCAGTCTTGTGGCATTTGAAGTGCTCAATGATTTTGGAGTGACGAAGCATTTTGGGATTCAGTCTTTTTCAGCGGCGATTTTCAAGACGTGGTTTGGCATGTATGACGTGGAATCGGCCATTCGTTTGTCCGCCTGGCTCATGACCTTGATTATCGGGATCTTTATCGTTGAGCGACTCGTGCGTAAGCGGAAAAAATACAGCTCGCCTACGAACAGGAGCACGCCGCTTACACGCAGAAAATTGCGCGGAATCACGATGTACGCTGCCGTAATCTTCGGATTGGTTATTGTTTCATTTTCGTTTGTGATCCCTGTTGGGCAGTTGATTGTCTGGGCGACGTGGACGTATGGGGAAGTGTTGAACGAGACCTTCTGGAAGCTCTTGAGCAATACGCTGTTCATCTCTTGTATCTCGATCACCATCTTGATGCTGCTCGCGGTAATCGTTGCGAATGTCATCCGATTCTCCCGAGGCTCGATATTTGCTGTGGCACTGACGCGCTTGATTTCCATGGGCTATTCTATTCCGGGCGCAGTCTTGTCTATTGGAGTAATGGCGGTGATGATGTCCGTAGATAAAGAACTGAGTTCCTTCTATAGCTGGCTGGGCTTGGGCGCAAACAAGCTGGTACTCAGCATGTCTTTGTTCATGCTGACGTTTGCCTACATCATCCGCTTCCTTGCAGTTGGATTCAATGCAGTCGAAGCGGGGTTTGAGAAGACGGGAAACCGCTATTCAGAAGCGGCACGTATGCTCGGGATGAGCATGACACGGACCTTTTTTAAAGTGGATTTGCCTTTAATCAAAGGGGCTGTACTCACCGGTTTTATCTTGGTGTTCATGGAAATCGTGAAGGAATTGCCGCTTACCTTGCTTCTTCGTCCCTATAACTTCGAGACGCTGGCAACAAAGGCGTATCAATATGCGAGCGACGAACAAATTCACCAGGCCGCGATTCCTTCGCTCTGTATCATTGCGGTGGGAATCGTCTCCGTTATTTTCTATCACTGGTTAGGAGAGAGACAGGCAAAATGACTTTTTTTGAAGTGAAAAACCTGACGTTTGGTTATGCAAGCGGGAATGGCAGCGTCATCCGGGATTTTTGCTTGCAGATGGAGCAAGGGGAAGTTGTTGGGCTACTCGGAAATAGCGGTTGTGGAAAAAGTACATTGCTTCGCTTGATAGCCGGACTGGAGTCCCCGAAGAGCGGGCGCATCCAGATCGATGGAAAAGTATTGGTCGATCAGGGGCAGTTTGTGGAGCCAGAGCAACGCGGGATCGGCATGATTTTTCAAGACTATGCGCTGTTTCCGCATTTGACTGTCGAGCAAAACATCTTGTTCGGTCTGCATCGATTGTCCAAAGCAGAGCGTCTGGTTCGTTTGAAAGAGATGCTGGCACTCGTGCAGCTCGAAGGCTACGGCAAGCGATATCCACATGAGCTGAGCGGGGGACAGCAGCAGCGTGTCGCATTTGCGCGTGCACTGGCGCCTAGGCCGGCGATCTTGCTGATGGATGAGCCATTCAGTAATCTGGATGCCGAGCTCAAAACGAAAATACGCGATGACTTGAAGCGAATGCTGCGAGCTGCCAAGATGACGTCGATCCTGGTCACACATGACAAAGCAGATGCGGAAACGATTTGTGATCGCATCATTCGCATGACTTGCTAAGGGCAAAGTGCAGCTTTCAGCCTCCAAAGTGCATAGTCGTACCGTGTGTTGTTGTATAATGTGCGTACGACGAAATTTGCAGTGTGCGGTTTGCTGTCTTTTGGTCAGCTCCGTTCAAATAGAGGAGGATGTAACATGAAAATTGAAATTTGGTCTGATTTTGCCTGCCCGTTTTGCTATATCGGAAAGCGCCGTCTGGAAGGAGCGCTGTCTCAATTTCCGCATAAGGATCAAGTAGAGGTCGTATATCGCAGCTTCCAGCTCGACCCGCAGATGGAACGCGATACCGATATGGACATGCATGAAGTACTGGCAGCCAAGTATAGCATTCCACTCGCACAAGCGAAGGGGATGAATGACCAGGTTACCCAAATGGCAAAAGGTGTGGGTCTTGATTATCATTTTGACACGATGATCCCGACCAATACATTTGATGCGCACCGCTTGACGCACTTTGCCCACGCTCATGGAAAAATGAAGGAAATGAAGGAGCGACTGCTCAAGGCGTACTTTACCGAATCACTTCATCTCGGTGACCACGAGGTGCTGGCACAGCTTGCTTCTGAGGTGGGCTTGGACAAGGAAGCGACGCTCGCCATGCTGGCAGGAGACGAATACAGAGAGGAAGTACAAGAGGACAAACAAAGAGGCAACGATTTGGGTGTCACGGGCGTACCGTTCTTTGTCATCAATAACAAATATGCAGTCTCTGGCGCGCAGCCAGGTGAAGTCTTTTTGGGAGCATTGAACCAGGTATGGGAAGAAGAAAGCGCAGCTCCTGCTCTGAAATTCGTGCAGAACGACGAGAAAAAAGATGAGCAATCCGGCGACAATTGCGCAGATGGCTCCTGCAAAATATAAGCGACGCAAAACGAATAACTCAATGTTAGACCCTTAATGCTGTAAATTGGTTATGTTGTTGGTGCTACCCTTACAGCAAAATCTCAAAAGCCGATCCTCCTTAAATGAAGGGGAATCGGCTTTTCTCATCGCTTGAAATCACTGAATAACGAGATTATTTCCTAATACTGTGAACTGTTTACCAATATTAGAAGCAAATAGGGATGAAGCAGCGCTAACGCTTCCAATTTGCTTGCCAGAGCTGAAGTCATGACTTCCTTGTAGAGTAATATTCTCGAGACCAAAAAAGAAAAGTGTCAATGTGAGCATTGCCGTATTCTGCGCTTCAGTTCCCTGATGCACGGTTCGCTTCGTACTCGCGTAATTGGCTACATGGTTATTTCCCTCAAAGACTTTACCACCTTCATATTGCCACCCACCAGCAGAGTCATCCACATTCGTCAGACTGAGTCGATTTAATGTCAGGTTCATATTAGTTACCTCCCGTAGTCGCCTTGTGCCTTGTTTCTACTGGTCATCATATGCCCTGGGTGCCCAAAGTTGTCGGTATAACATGCCTATTTCCATATAACTCATCATTTGTTATTAAATGGATAATTTTAATCCCCTTTCAGGTCTCACTATCTGCTCCGTTTCTTTGGTGGGCCCTAACAACTCGTTATAGTCTATTTTCGTTGGGAAAATTTTCTTTCCATCTGAAACAAAAAGGGAACTCATTCGAATAATGGACAGAGCGAAAAATAGCTGGGGCCCCAGCATCACTATCCAAAAAGAGTGAGGAATGAACGAACCATGAATAAATGGACGAAAAGCGTATTGGCAATCATGACAGCGAGTCTGGCTGTTACGACACCCATCAGTTCTATGGCGGCAAAAGAATCGAGCGTAACGGTGCAGGGAGCGAGCAAAGGTGATGGTGCAATCGATGAGAAGCTGATCAGGAAGATCGAAAAGTCTGTTGAGAGACTCGTTCAAGTTGTGCCTTATCTAAGGAACTACCCGATCACCGAATTTGAGATGAACGCAGAAACATCCCGGATTGAAGTGAAAAAGTATCAAACGAAGGAAAAGAAAGCTCCCTTTGTGAGAATGCATGTCGATCAAAATTCAGGTGAAGTAAAATTTTTCAGCCACATCACAGGCAAAGAAGGTTTCTCTTCCACCTACCCCCTAGAGGATGCGAAGAAAAAGGCAACGGAGTTCATGAAGCAATGGTATGGCGAGGATATGGCGGACTATCAGTTGGATCAGGAAGCCTCTAATCGTAATTCTTCGATTTTGTTTCGCAAAATGGTAAATGGGATTCCGTTCCGCAATGACACACTGAATTTCGCCATCAATAGCGAAGGGCAAATTCAGCATCTGGCCAAAGGCGACGGGGATGCAGATCCAATGGAAATGGAACAGGATATCAGCAAAATTCAATTCGCTGATCCCAATAAGGTGCATCCAAAAGAAAAGGTAGAAGCGATGTTTGCATCTGCTATGAAGCCTTACTACGGACAAAGTGCAGATGGGCAAAGCTACAGGTTCTTATACACCCCTTCTTTCGAGGAAATCAATGCGAGCACCGGAGCTGAACGGTCAGCCAAACCAAATGAAAAAATCATTCAGTTCCAACCAAAAGCAAAGCAAACAATCATCAAATCAAAAGAAGAGGCTGTAGCTTTCTTGACAGCTAAGACAGGATACAATCCTACAAAAGGGCGTGCAACTTTTCAGGAAGAGAGCAATCCGAAAACCGGAATCACCAACTATTTGTGGATGACGGAGGAGGAGGTCATCGCCAATATTTTCTTCGAAACCAAGACAGGAAAGGTCACGAATTATCAAGTATTGGATACAAAGCGGAAAAGTGAAGCAGACAAAAAGCTGAACGAAGAGCAGGCGCTAAAAGCTGCCGTGGAAGCCATGTCTGAGTTCCTTCCTCTTACCGATAAAGAAATGGCCGTCACTGCGAATCGATATGAACCCGATCAAAATTTGTACAACTTTGACTTTACCGTGCTTCATCAGGGGTATCCGGTAGATGGTATGCTTCGACAGGCGCACGTAGATGCAGCTACGGGAAAAGCAACTTTACTAGATTGGAGAGTCTCTCAAACGATCAAGCTCCCGGATATCAAGAACGCTATGACAAAAGAGGAAGCAGCCAAGAAGTTTCTTAAAAAATATCCGCTGAAGCTGTATTACTCCTTAAATGAGGAAAATAAAAACATGGCCGAGCTCGTTTATATTTCTCCACTCGTTTCTAACGAAGAAATCGATGCGCTAACCGGCGAATTCTACACCTATGGAGAAGAGATAGAAACCGAGTAAGAAAGGGGGAAGCCTGTTGTCTGGGGAGTTGGCGGAACGAATTGGGGTTATTTACGAGGCTCACTATGATGACATCTACTATTTTTTGCTCTACTTTACGGGCAGACAAGAAGATGCAGAAGACATGGTGCAGGAAGTATTTTCACGACTGTTAAAAATTTTGCCGAGGTACGATGGTCGGGTCGCCATGAAGACATGGCTATTTTCCATCGCCAAGCATGTCGCGATTGATCATTACCGCAAACAAAAGTGGCAGCGTTTGTTCTCAGACAACTGGTTGGCCCTCATGAAGTCTACGGAGGGCCTTCCAGAAGAGGAGCTTGCGACAAAAGAAGAGATGCATAGTATTCAACGGGCATTGCAACAGTTGAAGCCCGATCAGCGCATCATAGTAATTTTTCGCTATATAAAGGAGTACAGTGTCAAGGAAACAGCCGAGATTTTGGCGATTCCAGAGACAAAAGTGAGAGTGGACTGTCACAGGGGACTAAAAGCGTTGCAGAAAATACTCGGCAACGTTTGCGAGGAGAGGATTGCTAATGAGTTTGCCAGATGAAAACCACATAGTTGAATTACTGAATCACGTCAGGCAGGAGAGCAACCCACCTCGTCAAGTGTGGAAGCAGATGGGCAAGGAGAGACTCATTCGTGAGGCGTATCGAATGGAGCAAGCAGCGAAGATCAAGCGAGTTGTCGCGGGAGCTGGTTCCCTTGCAGCAGCCGTATTCATGGGTGTTTGGCTGAGCTATGATTCAGCGCAGAAGCCATCTGTTGATACGCAAACAACCATCTCACCTCCAGCCGTCATAACAGCTACGCCACCGCTTGCTACGCCTTCTCCTCCAGTGGAAAGCAAGGCTAAGCCACAGCAGGAGCAGGAAGCTATCCCAAAAGCAGGCAACAAAATCGTTCAAAACCAAACGGCTACACGTGATACTCTACAGCCGCAGTCCGTAGCCGAGGAGCCTGCAAGGAACCCAACAGATAGGAGTCAACCCACATCAACACGTGAGAAATCACCATTGGAAGATCAGGCAGTGGCCTATTTGCAAAAGAAGCTGGGAGCACAGAGCAAACAGTTTGAAGTGGATTATGTTCACTCGAATTTGGCCCAGGGAGAAGTGGCTTTTCGCAAAATCATCAATGGCATTCCTCTTCAGGAGAATAGTGCGACAGTTCGTATCTCCCCAAAAACGGGGGAAATGACCTTGCTTCTTTACCCTGATCTCGAAGATAGTGGCGTAGCATCACAGCCTGCCAATCGTGAAGGGACAATCGACAAGAAGAAGGCTGCCCAACAGCTGGGGAGTACGCTTCGCCTCGTTTATGCAGGAAAGAAACAACCAGAGCTTCAATATGTAGTAGCATCAGATGTTTTTGTGCAAGCGAAAACAGGCAAGCTGATCAGCCAAGCGGGAGCAGAGAAAAAGTCCGTTGCTGTTTCAGGACAAGGAAAACCACTCGTGCTGAAAACTTCTGGTGAGGTGGCAAAGCTGCTTGAGCGCAAGTTGGGCATAAAGGTGGAACAAAAAGCATTCATCGGTGTAAATCCGCACGGTATTTCATATTCCTGGAACGATGGGCAGGGCAACGGCGTTTCTGTTGAGACGACAGATGACGGAGCATTTCTCGGGTATTCACGGATGACTACAGATGAACGTAAGTACCAACGAGAAACGACCTACGAACAGGCACAAGCAATGGCGATAGCCCACCTGGAGAAATTCCTCCCCGCCAATGTTCGTGAGCTGTCATTGGAAGCGTCGCAAGAGTCACCTAGCACCATTCAGTTTACCTTTGCACCGAAGGTCAACGGGATTCCCGTCATGGATCATCCTTATAAAGTGGCTGTCGAGCTGGCTAGCGGGCTTGTTACCGAGCTTACGGGCAATTTTTCGGATTTATCATGGGTACAAACCGATCAGACAGCAAAAACGCTCTCCAAGGAAGAGGCACTTGATCAATTTGTGCAACATGCTCCATTGGAACTCGTGTACTTGCCCGCGGAAAAAGGGGCAGAGCCAGTACTTGCTTACCAAATCCGCCGGGATTCAGAACAGCCATGGGCAATAGAAGCCTCGACAGGTAAGGTCATCAACTAAAAAGCAAGCAACTTATCTCCAGAAAAGATGCTTCATGGAGGTAAGTTGCTTTACTGGTTCGAGAACGGTCGATGCGAAGCCTTTAGCGGGACAGCAGGGGATAACTCGCGTGCACATGTTGTTTGAAGCTTTCATAATCCGAGGCATGTATATGAGAGTCGTGGTCGCTTATACATACATGCTTCATGCAAAGGCGCTGAGCGAACCGATTGCCTGCTTCTGTGATATTATCCATGATGATCGATTGGATACGGCAGCCACTCTGCTCGACATGAGCCAGTACATCGAGATAATGATGTAGCATCATGCGCAAGGCAGGGCTTTTCCGATAAGAATGATCGACAATGACACAGGACAGAAAATAATAAACTTGCTCGGGAGAAGTCGTTAAATCCTCGATATCCGCGGTCGTCATCAGGCTGTCTTTAAATGTCCCTTGTGCAATTTGCAGGTAAATATGCGGCTTGACGGGAAGCAGGTTCATAAAAGCAATGATGCGCCCATTCTCTTCGATCGCAACGACCGAATCGGGACGAAACAAATACCAATTGTAGCTCTCTTGGTACGGTGTAATAAATTCAGCATCGTAGTATTGAAGCTCGAGTTGTTCCATTTGTTTAAAATGCTCAAGCTGCAAATGCTCCATGATCTTCATAAGCCAATCTCCTTCTTTATTCCG
The DNA here is from genome assembly GCF_022026395.1 of Brevibacillus brevis. Lineage (NCBI taxonomy): Bacteria > Bacillati > Bacillota > Bacilli > Caryophanales > Paenibacillaceae > Brevibacillus > Brevibacillus brevis. The sequence continues at coordinate 1,030,312 of NZ_CP041767.1, forward strand.
TATGACTAGGCGACAATTCACAGATATAGCGAATAAATCTCTGGGTTTCCTTTGCCCGCTTGAATCTGTTCGAAAATAAAGATGGTTCATTTGGGTGGTAGCGTATTCGCAAGGATTCTTTCAGCAAGGGATGCCATTCACTGGGAAGCTCTTGCAAAGCCTGTTCTACGGCTTTTCTTTTCGGAATAATGCTCTCATGGATGAGCGCGTAATAGATTCGGCTTAAGGTGAAAACGGCGAATTCTACCCACTCATCGAGCATGAATTTTACCATGCTTTTTCCTTTCGGCGCCCAATAATCATGGACATTGTATTTCATCGTTTCCCCGACATCCAACCATTGGGTAGGGATGTGTAATGCTTCAACACTTCTCCCCATAACGGTAATGCCCCGTTGCTTGAGGATCCACCACGTCACATGATTGACATCATAGTGGCCGGATGATTTGAATGTCCCATTGTCAACGTAAGGATAAGGCTCCAGGGATGGATTGGCTTTTCCGACGTCATCCAGCTGGATATACATGCCGTCCATTCTTTTAGCGAATGGGTTGGTGTTTTGCAGAGCCTGATGAATGTTCTTGAGCGTTTCTATTTCAGCATTCGTTAATCCTCTATGCAAAAGTGTTACAAAATCAATATCGCTGTTATCTTCCTCGAAGCCAGATAGAGCAATAGAACCATACAAATACACACCGTAGATGACAGTAGGCAGTTCAGTCATAAGTCGTTGCGTATAGTCGTGTACGAAAGGTCTAATGCTTTCCGGGATTCTCGTGTCCATAAGCAAGCTCCTTTTTGAAGATCAAGATTAGCTGAACTCGCTAGGTATTTCCATCGTTTTCATACCCCAGTATAATCCATATGACAACAACTGTTAAAGGAGGCGTTTATTGTGATGGAGCAAATGCTAACAAAGGGCAAAATTTTGAAAGGGGTATAAAGGTGAGGCAATTTTCAACTGACGTTATTATTCGGAATTTTCAAAAGGAAGACTTCCCGTTACTTGGCGAACTATATCAAGCTGTTACTGCAAAAGAAAACGCGACGTTTTGGTGGGTCGGTGAAGAAGCAAATTGGTGTAATGTTTATTGTGCATTTGAAAATGGAAAAATGATCGCGAAGGGGCAAGTCAGTATCATAAATACGATCCCTCCCGGACGTTCAGAAGAAAACAAGCATTCAATCTACGTGAATCTAAAAACGCTCCCGGAACGAGACGATGACGCCGAATTGCTAGAAAAGGTGTACCAGCATCTTCTGCAAAGAGCTCTGCAATTAAAAGAAACGTTGCCAGCTACGTACCAAACGATGCTATGTGTCGGCAACGATTCATCTGAAACAAAGAACAACCGATTTTTCACTCAAATGGGCTACAAGCATTTGAATAGCTTGTATCAGATGAAACGCGATTTACTAGAACCTATTCCTGTGTTAACGCTGGACGAAGGCTTTGATTTTTCATATTGGAAAATGGAGAGCTCAGGGGAAGAAAAAGATTACTTGAATGTGGAAGCCACGATCTGGCCGGATGCTCCGTTAGGACATGAACGATTGTCTGAATACAAGAGTAAAGCGCTCTGGACATCAATGGTGATTCGTTATAACAATACGATAGCTGCGGGCTTGATGGCATGGCGAGAGGAAGAAGATGGAGTAATCGAGGATGTTTTCGTACAAGAACCTTGGCGGAAGCGTGGATTTGCGAAGTTTTTACTGGCACAAGCATTGGAGTATCTAAAATCGCATGAGCTGAAATCCGCGTATCTCATGGTTGAAACGAGGAATATATCAGCCTTGTCTCTATACAAATCGGTTGGATTCAAGGTAGATAAAGAAGAGATCAGGTATTATACAGAATGGAAATAAGAAAGACGAAAAGAGGGAGCGCTAGCGAGGCTTCCCTCTTTTTTATGCAAGTTGATTCGGAATTCTCTTGCAAGAAATACATAGATAAGGTAAAACATGGGTGTATCTTAAGCCGATACAATAGAGAGGACCAAGCGTCTGAATGATAAGAAGGTGAGGATCTGCGATGAACTTTTTCAAAAAGCTATTCGGCGGTACAAACAACGGAGAAAAGTCAAAAGACGGTACTACGATTTACACATATAACGAACAAGCTGATTATGAACCCCCAGCTCCCATGGAATATGTAGAAGAAATCGTTGCCCACTTTGAAAAGGTATTTGCCGGAAGAGAAAGCAATGTTTTTCACGAAATTATTTCCGATACGATCCATATTGATGTGAATGTGATGAGCCCTACAGAAGAAGAGCCATTTTGGGTTCTGTATACGAATGGGATGAGTGATCTGCCGATGACGATCCCGGATGAAATACAGGAGCAGATGGAAGAGAATATTGAGCGAGCAGAACTGATGATATTTTTGCCGGCTTCCTGGGAACTGACACAAGAGTCGCTAGAGGATGAAAATAACTACTGGCCAATTAGACTGATGAAAATGCTGGCACGGTTTCCTCACCAGTACAATACATGGTTGGGATACGGGCATACGATACCGAATTATCAGGAATATGAACCGTATGCGGATGGCACGGGTTTAAATGGAGTCGTTCTGTTTCAGCTATCAGAGGAAATCAGTGTCATTCCCACCAAGGACGGGAACAAGATTCATACCTATTTCTTGATTCCTTTGTATAAAGAAGAGATGGAATATAAATTGGAGCATGGCATGGATGCGCTTTTGGATAAATTGTTTGAGCTGGAAGATGATGCGCTGATTTTGAATCCGAATAGAAGAAATACGTGCAAGTAAAAATATACGAATTCCCGACCCCTTTTTACTAAAGGGGTTTTTTGTAAGATGTTACAATAATCACACAAAAATCAGTTGGAGGCAAACGATGATTCATTTTCGAGTCGCAACAGCAAAAGACCTGAATAGAATTGTTCAAATGCTTGCGGATGATGAATTAGGCAAGACGAGAGAGCGTTACGAAACTCCGCTACCAGAAAGTTACATAAAAGCGTTTGAATCCATTGACGCAGATCCCAATAACGAATTGATTGTGGCGTGCCGGGATGAGGAAATTATTGGTGTCCTTCAGATTACGTTTACTCCTTATCTGACACATCAAGGTAGCTGGAGAGCGACGATTGAGGGGGTTCGGATAGCATCTACGGAAAGGGGTCAAGGAGTTGGGAGCGAGTTAATTGAATGGGCGATTGAACGGGCGAAAGAGAGGGGCTGCCATCTGTGTCAACTAACGACAGATAAACAACGAGAAGATGCGTTGCACTTTTATGAACGCTTAGGATTTAAAGCGACGCATGAGGGGCTGAAAATGAAGCTGTCCATCGACTAACAAAAGTACGATGGAAAAGGAAAACGGGTTCCATATACGTAATATAGAACCCGTTTTCCTCTGCTATGACCGAGCCAAGTCGCCTATTCGATTTCAATTCGATTAATATCACCAACATCCAAATTTCCAAGCTGTATGGAGAAACTTGGTTTCCCCGGACTTCTCAAAATATAGCCGCCCCAGTCCCGACCGCCGTAAGCCGTATATCCAGAGATATCTACGCCAAAAATGTCCTGAATAAGTGGCTTGGTTACAGGGATGACTTCATTTAGTGCTTTGATTTTATAGTTTTCTGCTCCATGGCTCACTTCATACACTTGACCTGTTTTTGCCCCGATCATTACTTCATATTTCTTTTGTTTATTCATGAGCAACCATTTCTCTTCACGTTCATCTGAACGTTTTTGGGCCTGGGTAAAGGAAAGATTTTTTTCATTGGATAAACGGGTCAAAGCTGTTTGCGCCATGGAGATGATCTTTTGATCGACGTCTTCTAGGTTGTAATATAATATGAAATCAGACACTTTATTTGTTGGGAGATCGACTATGACATATTGTTTGTCATCTGTCCAAAAGGAAAAATATGCTTCCTTCTCACTTTTGAAAAAACCGGTATTTTGGAAGGTAACCTGTTGCTTCGTATCCTTAAATGCTTCTTGTGCAGTCTCTACATATGTATGATAGGACTTCGGTAATTCGTTGATCGCAAACCTCGCAAAGACGGTAAGAACCTCAGTGGTACCAGGCTTAAAAGTGACGATGGCTTCTCGGGTTTCTTGATTCTTTGCCTGTACCCTATAGGAGTCTGCGCCTTTCTCAATCTCTCCAAATGAGAAGGTCTTTTGAATGCCACTCGCATCTTGTACGGCTTTTTGAGCAGCTGCAAAATACGTTTGTTCTTCAGGATTCAAGGCTGAACTGCTCGTTGATTCTGCTGGTGCAGAAAATGGTTTCAACCAGAAAAAACCGAGCAATAGGCCGCAGGTGATCAGCCCTTTTGCCATCCATCCATAGTACATTTTTCGTTTGTTCACTTTTTGAAGTTTACCTCCTTCTTCTCGCACACCTTCTAATATTGCTTGGCTTCGTTCTCGGGAAAGGATTTGCTCCGGGAATTGATTCAATTCTTCCAGAATGATCTGCTCCTCACATGATGGCATCGTTCATCACCTCCGCAATCGAAACATTTCGTTTGTTTTGAATCGACTTTATCGCTCTATGCATCGTGAGATTGACCTTGGATTCGCTCCAGCCCAACACCTCTGCAGTCTCCTTGCTCGATAGTCCTTTGATCCCTCTTAGTATCAACACATCCCGATAAGAAGACTTTAATTGATTGATCATTTCATAGAGCAAACGCTTATTTTCACTTAACATCAGCGACTCTTCCGGAGTTTTGTCGTGCGAAACGAGATGCTGCAAGAAGATTTCCGGCAACCATCTGAGTAGCTTTGTTTTGCGTCTTTCATCAATGGCTACGTTTCGTGCTATGGCAAACAGCCACGTTTTGGGATTCTCAACCTCTGTTGCCTGCATAGCTTTGAGGGCACGAATAAAGGTCTCCTGCACCAGATCGTCGATGTCTGTTCGTCCTGTATAATAGACCAGGAAACGATAAACATCTTGGCTGTATGAGTGAAACCATTGCTCAATTCGTGCGCCAGTATGATCCTCCACTGGTGTTCCACCTCCTTGTCACTGTATAGACGGAAAAGCTGCTGACAATCTTTCACTTTCAAAATAAAAAAGTGGAACGCAGATAATTCGCGTCCCACTACAATAGTGGTCCTAGCCCATAAATGTGATTTCTATTCGCATGTTAAACCGATCGGTAACGACCCAGCCTGCTGGAATCTGTTGATTATACCTGATCCATAGCTTCGCTCCCTTTGGCGCTCTTTGAATGCTCGTAATTTCAAATTTATCCGTCGTACTATCTGTAATGACCCATCCTTGCGGCACGATTTGATTGTTCCGCATCCACAGTTTATCACCGTAACCTGCGCCTTGTGTATAAATCATTTGAAGAGAAGTACCACTGCTATCTATAACAGCCCATCCATCAGGAATCCGTTGGTTGTACTTGATCCAGAGTGTCGCTCGGTACGTAGCCCCAATCACGCATGTAATTTCGAATTGGGTACTAGTACTGTCGGTAATTACCCAGCCTTGTGGGACTAGTTGATTGTTCTTGATCCACATTTTCGCTCCATAAGAAGAGCTCGCTGATAAGGATTGCTTTAGTGATGCATGGGATGAAATATTTTGTTCGGACGATTTCAAAAGCGTTGGTTCTGCAGCCTGAGTAGGAAGTGTGAAAGACATCACAACGAATAAAAGACCGAGACTTGAAACCATACTTTTTTTTAGCATAAACAAACCACCTCTCTTTTCTGATATCCATTATTTGTAATTTAAATCTATTTTTAACAATCGTAAAGCGGCGTTTTTGTGAAATGCTCTCTATTCACTGCCTTGTCACAAAATGAAAAAGAGGGCATTAGCCCTCTTTAGAAAACTACCTATACGTTAAAAAATTCTTTCGCAGTCTTGGTAGTAGCGCTGGCCACTTCTTCAGGGCTCAATCCCATGCATTGTGCGACCGCGTGCAATATATGTCTCAAATAAATTGGCTCATTCCGGCCATCCACAGGCTTTTCTTTCAAATCACGAGGGGTTAAAAATGGCGCGTCTGTTTCAATCATCAAACGATTCAGGGGAATCTTTCTGACAAGCTCTCGAAGATGCTTCCCGCGTCGTTCATCACAAATCCATCCCGTAATCCCGATATGGAAGTCCATCTCTAAATAGGTTTCCAATTCCTTGGAGGTTCCGGTAAAGCAGTGTACAACCCCACGATTGATATTTTGACGATGCTCTTTGAAGATCGAGACAAAATCAAGGTGAGCATCGCGTTCATGTAAAAACAACGGCAGTTGAAGTTCTGTGGCCAGGGAGATTTGTTCGATGAACCACTTTCTTTGGATATCACGCGGGGAGAAGTCGCGGTTATAATCCAGCCCGCACTCTCCAATCGCTACCACATGGGGAAGCGATGCCAGTTCTCTCAATTTCTTGATCGTCGATTCATCACAGCTTTTTGCATCGTGAGGATGAATACCTGCCGTAGTGTACAGCTTTCCTTTGGAGCGACTCGCATATCGTGAGGCATCCAAACTGTTTCTCAAGCTTGTCCCTGTCAAAATTAACGGGTATATTCCTTGTTTCTCTGCTCTCGCAACGACCTCATCGCGGTCTTGGTGAAAGGAGCGGTGCATCAGGTTTACGCCTATATCGATGATCTGTGTATCCAAGAGAATCCATCCTTCCTAGTAGGAGGTTTGAGTGAGTACTGATTTTTCACTAAAATCCCTATTTTTGGTTGTTTTTCATTATAGCTGATGGAGCAGTTAGGTTCTATAGACGAAAAATCCTCCCTGCCGTGACAGAGAGGACTCGTTTCTTTCTATTCTCATGAAGGAATGGCATCCAATGCTCGCCTTACTTTTCTTGCGAAAGCCAGAGGTCTATCGACTGCTTCTATATTTACATAAATCAAGCGGGGACGATCGAATAACCATTCATTATGGATAGACGAGACTTTTATGCCTTGCTTCCGAATGGTTGTAATGAACGGATTGACTTCTTTCTGCAAGAAGGCAGCTCTCCCTAAGCAAAGCGCTTTGCCCGTTTTTGGATTCAAGGATTCAAATGAAAAAGAAGAAGTTACGCGAAATCTTTTCCCCAAAATAGTCGATTTTATTTGATTGCGATTGATGGTTGAGACACATTTTCCGCCGGCAAAACCGGATTGCCCCCTAATAATTCTGGAGAACTGCTCACAAAGCGAGACTTTTTTGGGCATTCCTCATTTCCTCCCTGTTTTTGTTTATCGTATGAAGACAGGTCCAGGATGGAAACGGATGACGGCCTATTACCCAAAGTATAAGATTTTATAGCTCAACCAAAAATCTGCTTATAAATCAAATCAGCATTCTCTTTCTTTACAAACTTTCGAACCTTGCCTTCTTTATCGATAAATGCCCAACGATAGCCCCATTGTGCATCTTCCTCTGGCGTTGGTTTGTATGCAAACACTCCTTTGTTTGAGCCTTTCCAATCAGATTCCGGTCCATATTGATTGTATTGCATCAATGCATGTTCTTTATAAACGTACTTTCTAAGAGTCTGTTCTTTATCCAAAAAGGCCCAGCGGTAACCCCATTGCGCTTCTTCCTCTGGCGTCGGTGTGTAAGAAAATACTCCTGGTGGATAAAGATTTAAATGACTTGTAGATTCACTTATCTTTGCTGCTGCTGTAGGTACTGTATAACTTACGACTCCTGTTGCTACCATTGTAGCTAGGAACATTGCGCTCATGGCTTTTTTGTTAATCATAGAAATCCTCCTTTGATAGTAAATGTAAAATATTGGACATACGTATAATATAATAGAAATAAAAGGGAATTAAAACAGATGAATCCATATTTTCGAATAAATCACACAGCTTATCCTTTAACATAGATCAGACATAAGACAGGCGTGTAAAGCAGTTGGTCAATAGCTTTAGTCCACTCCCTTTAATGATTCAATCATATTGATGTTGGATACTTTTCTTTGAAGTAGCAAGTTGGACAGAATCGTAAGCAAGTAGGCAAGAACAACAGAAACCAACAGGCTAGGAATCGTTAATTGATCCGGGATTTGTTGATGGGTACTGGACAGTGCCTTGACGATCATGGAATAAACATAACCACTTATCGGTAAAGCAACAAGAATCGCAAATGTAGTGAGTATCAGGTTTTCAAAAAAGATGAGTCGGTTTATTTTATGTTTTTGATAGCCTAATACCTTAAGTGTTGCAAGCTCGCGACTCCTTTCATAAATGTTGATGGAAGAGATCGAGTATATCGCGCCAAAAGAGAGGATGACGGCACAAACAATAAACATGATAAATACAAAATTGTTTTGTTTCAAAATATATTCAGCGGTTTTCTTTAGATCATCGCTATCTGAAATGGTTTCAACATGAGAATCTTGCTCAAAGAAGTTACGAACACTTATAAGATCTGCAGAGCTATTTGCTTCAACGAAAAGTGAGGTTGGACTGTAGTCAATGCCAAAGCTCTTTAAATAGTCTGGTGTGATATAAAACGAAGGGTTCGAATACTGCGTAGAGATATGGAAAACCTTCATGTCTACAGTTTTATTTTTATGCTCGGGTGTATCGAACGTTATTTGGATGGTAACTCCTGCAGCAATGTGATATTTGTCTGCGTAGGATTTTGGTACGAGCACACCGTTGTTTTCCAAAGTGATCCGATTATCATTTTCGTCAAAGTAATGAATGAGCGTGTTTTCTTTTTCGGTAACAACGAGAGTGGCATTATTTTTTTCATCACCTTTTATGAATTCAACAGGAAAGGTGGATAAATAATAATGATTTTTCATGCCAGAGGGGAGTTTTATCATATCCATAGATGTTCCCAGTGTATAATCGACTCGTAAATCATACGTATAGACATCTTCAATTTGGCTAGCTACTTTTTGCAACGCGGATTGAGTGCCAAAAGCGGTGATCAATAGGACCGTGCTTACAACGACACCAGTGGAGCTCGCTAAAGCTTTTTGTTTATTGAGGAAAATATTTCTCAAAATGAGTTTGTAGCTATAGGAGATATGACTCCAAATACCCGGAAATCTTTCTATCAGTAGCGTTTTCATCTTCTTTGGCGGTTTAGGACGCATAGCCTGAGCCGCACGTTCTTTTAATATGGTTCTACCACTTACGTAACACGCTAGGATTCCAAATGCACTCGAGAAAATAATGGGAGGAATAAAAGAATAGAAAGAAAGGGAGTAAGTAATGCCAGGCAGAGAGTAGGCTCTTGCACTCGATGCCGTTACGAATGGGACAAATACAAGAGCGGCAATTGCACAACCGATGATGGAGCCTATGAGGCCTGCCAGCACAGGGTATCCCATGTAATGAAGCATGATGTAACTGTTTTTGATACCTAAAGCCTTCATAATCCCTACTTGAGTTCTTTGAGAATCAATCATTCTCGACATGGTAAGAAACAGGATAATAGCGACAATCAAAAAGAGAACGAAAGGGATGACCATACTCATCAATTTATTATTCTGGATCGTTTCATTTATTTTCGAATAGCTGAAAGTCCGTTCTTTGCTTACTTGATTTACATAAGGAAGGTGTTTGGATTGTGCTTCAATGGATTGACCTAATTTGTCAATATCGTAGCCTTCTGTAGCATCGATCATGATTTCATTATAGGAAAGGTCACCGAAGATTTCAGAAATGGTCTCTTCGGCAATATAAGCGACTCCGAAGGTTTTATGGTCTTGTATTTCGTTCTTTTTGGCATGTTCGACATTCTCACCCAAGCCGCTAATGGTAAATGTAAAATTTTTTTCATTCGCACGAATACTGATTTCATCACCGACTTGAAAAAGATGTTCTTTCGCATAACGAGAATCCAATAATATCTCATTCTTTTTGGTCGGGATTTTGCCCTCAATCATAGCAATCGTGTTAATTTCGTTTTTGATAGGGATGGAATGAATTTTCAAAGAAGCTTTATCACCTTCAAAGGTTTGTGTGGCATCAAAAGTATAGCGTCCTTCTATTTTTTTAATGCCTTCTATTTTACTTAAAACAGCGACATCATTTTGGGAAATTTGATCGTAATATACATACAGGTCGCTTAGGTTATGTTCTTGAAAATAGCCTTCTGTATAAGCACTAAGATTATTGCTATAAGTTACGAGCCCCCCATAGAAAAAGGCTCCTACTGCGATAACCAAAACAAAGGCGATGAATTGCCCGATCGATTGTTTGATATCCCTTACTACTTTTAAAAATAATTTCATCATCACCACTCAATCCCTTCCACACTTTGCTTTTCACGATTAATGGTAACGCTTTCAATCATTCCGCTTTTCACCTTAATGATTTTGTCAGCCATAGGAGCAATGGCGGAATTATGTGTGACCAATACGACGCACTTTTTTGTCTCTTTGTTCAAGTCCTGGAGAAGCTTTAAGACGGATTTACCTGTCACATAATCCAAAGCTCCGGTTGGTTCATCACAAAGTAAAAGCAAAGGATTTTTGGCAACAGCTCTTGCGATGGCAACTCTTTGTTGTTCGCCGCCAGAGAGCTGAGAAGGGAAGTTTTTCATGCGATTTTGTAATCCAACTTTATGTAAAATCTCTTTCGCATCCAGATGGTTTTTGCATACTTCCGTGGCGAATTCAACATTTTCCAGGGCGTTTAAATTCGGAATTAAGTTATAGAATTGAAAGACAAAACCGACTTTCTCACCGCGGTATTGTGTTAATTTTTTTTCGTTGAATCGGGTGATTTCTTGATCACCAACAAATACTTGACCTGAGGTAGCCGTATCCATACCGCCTAGCACATTCAAAATCGTACTTTTACCAGCCCCACTCGCCCCCAAAATAACGACGAATTCTCCCTCTGCTATGGAAAAATCAACACCATTAAGCGCTTTGATTGGCACTTCTCCGATTTTGTATTCTTTCGTTACTTTTTTGAATTCAATTAACGTCTTCACATACTACATCTCCTCGTATCTTATTTTCGAAAGCTTAGGTACCATAATATACCAACAGAGAGTAGTTACATCCCGCAGTCGATGTATTTTGACCTCGGTCTTCAGAAGGAGTTTGTTCGCGCTTGTCAGAAAAATCGCTACACGTCCAGTATCGCCTGTAAATTCGTCTACTATTACCAATAGGAGGAATTCGACTTGCTCGCAAAAAAACGGAGCAACCTCTAAAAGGATACTCCGTTTGAACATGACGGGGTTAACACCTCACATGTTTCCGTTTGAAGCCAAGCTGCCCTTTACTTACTGCCTTTTGAATATTATCGAGAGCGTTTAGGAACTTGCTTTTTGCTTTGTCTTTTTGGACTTCTACAGGTCCTACTTCCTTTGCAATTTCGACCGCCTTATCGTGGAGTGGCAAATAGGAGGTTGCCACGGTGTAAATAAATTGATTCATAGCGTATTTCGTTCGTTCGGGAGAATCGTGAATCGCATTTTTTACAGTTTCAAGCATACTGGCAATTTTGCTTTCGGAAAATTCACGATCGGGGCGATTCCCCAAAAGCCAGCAGTAACAACTCCAGCCAGCAGACATTCTGAGCTCTTCGCCGCTTGTGATCCATTGATCGGCAACTTCTTGGGCAATATCTGCTTCAGATAAGGTGACTGCCACCACATAATCGGACAGCATATAAAAATAAGCGGAATCCATCCATCGATCAAAATCCGCCTTGGTCATTGCTTTTGGATCTGCGATCACACCGGCAAAGTACATGGCGTCGTAGTTCCCGGTAGCGTAAAGCTGCTCCGCCAAGGGCTGATTGATCTTGATTTTTCTCGCCATGGGCTTCATAGCGCCTGTAGCCACGCCAAAAAGTGGTTCGTGAGCGCCATTGGATAGATAAATTTTCTTGGTTCGTTCCTTGCCGAGAGCTTCAAGCTCTTGCATGACCATCTCTAAATCCATCGTATATCCCTTCTTTCGTTGTTTTCTCGGCCATCAAACGCAAAGTATCATTAAAATGATTGACGATATGATTAGTGATTATTATAATAACCACCATAGAACTTAGAGGTTATAACAATAATCACTAAAAAGGTGCTGGTTTTCTTTGGATGAAATCTATAAAGAACTTCAGAAATTGGGATTTTCACAATATGAATGCAAAGCTTATATCGGACTCTTGAAGCAGTCTCCTATAACTGGATATGAGATTAGTAAAAGATCGGGTGTACCGCGTTCCATGATTTATGAAGTATTGGGCAAATTGTTAGATAAAGGAGCAGTTTATACGGTACCATCTGAACCTCTGACCTACTCTCCTTTGCCCGCTAAAGAATTAATCACGCGATTGCGCAATTCCTTCGAGCAATCATTTGATTATCTTGAAAAAAATCTATCTGCCTTAGAAAGTGAACAGCAAGTAGACGTGGTTCGACGCATTAGTACTGATGAACTGGTTATCACAGAAATGGTCGATATGATAAACAAAGCCCGAGAAGAACTATGGTTATCGATTTGGCAACCACAGATTTCTTTTATTAAACAGGACGTAGATAAGCGGGTAAAAGAAGGTGTTCCTGTATTTTCTATGTTGTTTGGAGCACCCGATACCGAGTTAGGGGCAACCACTCATCATGATTACATGTCTCCGAAAGTAGCAGAGGAACGTATGAGTGGTCGTTTAACCATTGTCTCCAGGGACAATGAAGAAGTATTAATAGCAAATTTCGCTCCAAATACCGCTGCTTGGGCTATAAAAACACAAGACCCAGCACTTGTATTAGTAGCAGTGGAGTACATCAGGCACGACATTATGTTTGCGCAATTAGTTAAGGAAGTTGGACCCGAGAAAGCCGAAGCTGTCTGGATTAACCATCCTGACCTGTTCCACGTGGTTACAGGAAAACGGTTCAAGTAATTTGAACCGTATTTTCTTTCACTTTTTCATAGTAGTTATCACAATAACTCCCTGAATGTAAATAAGACTAAGGAGGGATAAAATGGGACTGGCAAATGACCAAATCGAAACGGTGGCAGATTCAAGAGATAACGATACTTTTCGCCAAGGTGTAAAGGATTGTGTCCCTACGCTACTCGGTTATTTAAGTATTGGATTCGCTGCTGGTGTGATCGAAAGGACAGCGGGTCTGAGTATAACTGAAATAGCCCTGATGTGTTTAATTCTTTATGCTGGCTCAGCCCAATTTATCGCTGCCGGAATGATGGCAGCAAGCAGTTCGATTACCACCATTATTATTACCATTTTCTTTGTTAATCTTCGGCATCTTTTACTTAGTGCAGCCCTGGCACCATATTTTCGGCATCTTTCTCCGCTTAGAAACATGCTAGTAGGGTCTCTACTTACCGACGAGTCGTTTGGAGTTGCGATCAACGAAGCTGCAAAAAAGAATTACATTAGTGAAAAATGGATGCACGGTCTAAATGTAACTGCTTATCTAAACTGGTGCGTAGCCAATATAGCGGGAGCATTCTTGGGACAATGGATTTCAAATCCCGAAACATTAGGTTTGGATTTTGCTTTGACAGCGATGTTTATTGGACTTCTGGTACTTTCGATGTTAAGTCGAAAGAAAATCAGACGTGATGTGGTTGTCGCGATAATCGCAGTTGTTATTGCTGTGGGAGCCAGTTCGGTATTGTCTAGCAGTATGGGAGTTATTGTTGCTACAATTTTTGCTTCAACGATAGGGATGGTGATGGAAAAATGGAAGTAAGATTGGATGTTTTTTTGATGATTGTAGGAACAGCAATTGTTACATTCATCCCAAGAGTCCTTCCTCTTATGGTATTGAGTCGTTTTCAATTGCCAGATTGGGCAACACGGTGGTTAAGCTATGTCCCCATATCTGTTATGGCTGCTCTAGTAGCGCAAGAGGTATTTAAACATGGTGAAAATATTTCTTTTTCTACAAACAATGTCGAACTTCTAGCAGCCATACCAACCTTTTTCATTGCGATAAAAACACGTAGCTTATTGGTAACTGTACTCGCAGGCATTATTGCCGTGATGGTTTTACGTTTTTTGTTTCCAGCTTGATCGCTTCAAAATGTTCATGTGATTTCCGTTTTCTTTCCTGACCATAACTGTCAGTGAAGTTGTTTTACAATTCATTTGTACATGAAGTTACAGGGAGGGAATCACTTTGAAGGAAGTGCTCATTTTTATTACGGATGGTTTTGCTGATTGGGAGGCAAGTTACGTCAGTTCAGAGTTGAACAAGCCAGGAACAGGATATCGTGTAAAGACCATCGCCATTGATCAGGAACCTAAAGTTTCGATGGGTGGTTTAACGGTCCTTCCAGATTATAGCGTAAACGCATTTAACCCGATTGAGGACATCGCCATGTTAATCATACCTGGCGGAACGGGATGGAGAGAAGAAAAGAATCAGATAGCAAAAGTAGTGGTTGATTATTGTGTGAGCAAGAATATTCCTGTCGCAGCCATCTGTGATGCTACGACTTTTTTGGGGAATCACGGATTTTTGGACAATCATAAACATACAGGCAATACGTTACCTTATTTGAAGGAAGGAGCTCCCAACTACAGAGGAGATCAACATTATGTAGAGGGTCAGTCAATCCGGGACGAGAATCTCATCACTGCGAATGGAAGCGGTGCATTGGAGTTTTCAAGGCATATTTTGGAGAGATTGGGTGTTTTGGAAGGCGAGGAATTGAATCAATGGTACGAAATATTTAAAAAGGGCTACTTTCCCTCCTAGCGGTTTGGTAGACACGATATGCCCCCATCAAATGAAAAGCCGAAGACCTGAATCGAAAAGGGTCTTCGGTTTAATAATGACAACGAATTTCCTGACATATTTATTTTTCATAATGTACTAAGCCGTAATTCATAGAAATACTGCACAATTGGATGCTTTAACTTCATCTTCTCGGCCATATTCAAAATCCTCTTTTTCCCAACTCTTCTGTCCACCAAGGCTAGAATATTCAATAGGATATCATTGCTCTCTATGCTTTCCTCTATAGAAATAGATAAAAACTGATTAGCCACAACGATAAAATTTGATTTACTTAATGTTGCCTGTGCTGACAAAAGCTCCTTTGCATATTCGGATATTTTTCTATTTCTTGCAATGACTTTTAGACGATCCTCCGGAACGTTCCCCTTGGTTTCATTTCTGACTGCTTCCATTTCTTCATTGGTGATAGGAATTTGGATATCTGAATCATTCTTAATTTCCTGCTCCGTCTGATACCATCGGATTGAGCCAGTTATATCACTCATAGTAAGTACGTTCTTTTTATCTACGGAAATATAACAAATTCCGGATTTATCAGGTAAATAACGGTAACCGGTTGCACGGTATTCGACCCTTCCATTTAGCGCAGGACAGAGAAAGCTCTCCAGTTGTTTCTTCACTTTGCTCCAGGACATGTATCCTCCTATGTTCTCAAGGTCTTCTACCGGTATTTGCGGCAGTTACTCTTTTATTAACAATTATGCGTAACTTCTAGCTTATTATTGGCATAGATTGTTCCGTATGTAGCACAAAGTAACATACCACCACAAACCTCGTTGCTCACTTGAAAGTTTATGTTGTCTTTCTATGTGTCTATGCTATCAGCTCTAATTGTATCGACAAGCTTTTTGAAATGAAAATACTTTGCTATCATATCATAACTTGATAAATTATCTTTATTTGTGTAAGGATTATATGCTTGGATGTCTTTATAAATCGGACTTGGACTATTTGAATCATGTTTCAAAGGGGGAGAACGATGTACATATATTTAGAGTTTGAAAACAAAATGGTTGATGAATTAGTAGAATTTTTAACATCAGAAACATGGAGTTTTCATGGACAGGAGAATCCTACTGAGGAGTCTATAAGAGAAAAGGTAGCCAACGGAAATTATAACGAAAACGGGAACCAAACATTTTGGATCATGGATAATCATACAAAAATTGGTTTAATAAGAGTGTTTGATTTAGAAGATCCCATATGTTTATTCGATTTGCGATTGAAAGAAAAGTTTAGAGGCAAAGGAATAGCAAAGGATGTCCTTAATTGGTTAAGTACATATGTATTCAATAAGTACACTCATATTATTAGAATCGAAGGTCATACCAGATATGATAATTTTGCGATGAGAAAAACGTTCTTTCATAGCGGATTTGTAAAAGAATCTTATAACCGTAGATCATGGAGACAAGGCGGACAATTATTTGATTCTGTTGGGTATGCAATGATACGAGAAGACTGGGAGAACAATACCAAAACAATAATAGAAGATACCTTTCCATACTAACTTAAAGGAAGCATAGGTGAAGAAGAATTCTGAAATGTAATATATGATCTTCAGTTTCCAAAACATCCAAGAAATGGTGGATGATAGAAAAATACCTTCCTGTCAAAATAAAGGAAAGGTTTTAACGAATGAAGGCGATATTAAGTCGTGTATTAGGGCGGCGTTTTCGTGGAAGTTTCAGGGAATGAATGATACAATATGAGCCAGTAATATTGCAACGGGAACGAAAAAACACGGTTCGGTTGGTAGTCCGAACGCATGGTCATAATTTTGGCCATGTCAGTAACCTTCCCCCCTCGGGATGTCCATCGTTACTCGTAATACTTTTTGAGGGGGAATATTTATGAAGCTGACTGTCTACTATGATGGTCAATTTTGGGTAGGTGTTGTAGAGGAAAATGATTTCGGTAAGTTAAAAGCAGGCAGATATTTATTTGGTTCTGAACCAAAGGATAATGAAATTCTGGAGTTCATCCAGAAAAATATTCATGAAGTCACAAACAAATTATCACAAGAGGTGGATATTAATACCTCTTGTGACCGAAGGGTTAATCCAAAGCGTTTAGCCAGACAAGTGGCTCGCGAGCTAAGCATGAAAGGAATCTCTTCTTATGCTCAAGAGGCTTTGAAATTGGAGTATGAGAAGAGAAAAATAGAGAAAAAAGTATGCACTCGTCAGCAAAGAGACGAAATGAAGGAACGAAAAAGAGAATTAAGACTTCAAAAAGCTAAAGCTAAGCATCGTGGTAAATAATTTGGATAGTTTTTTATGCAAGTACGTGGGCTATCACCATCTTTTTTTAGTGGTGTAGCCCCACTTCTTTTTTATATAAAAAACCCTGTTTATAAAGCTTGATAGAAAGGAGAATTTTGACATGCAGGGGCAAACGACTCCTGTAATTGTCCTTGCCTTGTGCTTCAGTAGACTGTCTCAAAGTAGGGGTTCATTTCCTATGACTTAACTTCTGATGTAATGAAAAGATAATTTTAAGGAGGAAGAAAGTGGTGAATAATCAATGTAATTTAAAATGGGCTGATTTAAGCGATCCAGTTAAAACGATAATAGAACACATTGATACTAATTGTTGTGATGAAGATTTTCAAGTTGGAACGAAGCTAAATATACCGTATTTTAAGGGGAGATTCACTCAAGAAATGGCAGATGCAATTCTCGAATATCAATATTCAACTGAAAATTTAAACGAAAATTGTTATTCTGCCGAACTGCAAGATGGTGTATTGATGATAAAGTTCGTTAAGAGTTCAGAGAGATAGTTCGTTATGTCCAATTTTATAACCAGGAGCGCCCTCATCAATCTCTAAATGAAGCAAAACCCGATCAATTTTACGCCCATACTATCGAAAAATCGCATCTTAAACACTAGGACTACGAAAAGGAGGACATAACTTATTCCTCAAAAAATCGTGTCTTGACAACGGAGAGCATTACACCTCCATACTCTTATTTATAAAGTCAATGGCATTATCATAAAGTCTTAGCGCTAGTATAGTTGTTTTATCCCACATAGTTTTCTTTTTCAATTCCCATAACACTTTATTAAATTTCTATTGTTTATTTGAAGTGTTTAATAGCTACGTAATAATATTTCAGCCTTTTTATCTTTTTTAATTTCGCGATTGTGATCATTGTATTCTGACCAAGAATCTAAGATTAATCTTGGCTCGCCTTCAATTATGTCTTTTACCTTATTTAAGTTTCCCTGCTTGAACAAAGCTATTATTTCAATTAAGTCTTGACGATCTAGCAATTTAACGTGATTTATTCCTGCCAAAGTCTCACAAGACGTAGTGAAGCTTGAAGTCCCTATTACGATAGACTTCTTAGCTTTGTAAAATCTCATGGAGGAATAAACTTCTTGA
The DNA here is from genome assembly GCF_022026395.1 of Brevibacillus brevis. Lineage (NCBI taxonomy): Bacteria > Bacillati > Bacillota > Bacilli > Caryophanales > Paenibacillaceae > Brevibacillus > Brevibacillus brevis. The sequence goes on from NZ_CP041767.1 coordinate 1,048,416, forward strand.
ATGGCACTAATCCCAATTGGATTATTTTCACTATAACGTTTAGCTTGGATGACGTTCCTTGTTCCAGAGCGATCATTAAAAACTAGATCGGCACCGAAATCTCTACTCCCAACTGTTTTGTATACACCTGAATAGCCTAGTGCTAAAAATAGGCGATAGAGATACATTTCAAACTCTGACCCGTCTTCCATTTTGTCAATTTGATTAATGTCAATACTTAGAGGATCGAAATCTTGTGTTTCCAATTGAACGTTTTTTGAAAATATTGCTTTTTTCTTAACTAATACAATAATGAAGGTCAAGACTATTAGTGTTATAGATATGCAAATATAAAGCATTTGTATCCTCCTAGAAATTCTCTTTGTACCTAATAAGCCTGAATTCCAAATCTCAGTAATTTCTTAGGAAATACATCATCTAAGTTTTGGATATCTGTATCTGTTAGTTCAATAAGGTTAAATCCATATTTCCGATATATTTCTAGTTTTGATTTTTTCCTCTCAATATACTTTGAATCATTTTCAAGTCCCCAGTATTCAATGTAGACTTTTCCTACAGGAAGATAAAAATCACAATAAACATCTTCTTCAATGGGTAACTTTCTCTCATAGGCATGGACTATTTCCGACATATAGAGCCAATTATCAATAAGCATTTCGGCTTTTGATCTTACAACGTGCCCATCGGCGGCTCTATGCTTTGCTGGAAATTTATCTCGAAAACTTGTATCGACTTCATTGGACGTTTCGTTTCTCTCATCGAAGAACTCTCCATTTATTTGTTTAAACGTCTCGATAAGGCTTTTATTATTCAGAATGCTTTCCGGCCAGGTTACATAAGGAATACCGGTTTTTTCATACTCTAATTGTTTTCCACCAATATTTTCACCTAAATTAGTCAATACCCACCCTTTTCTATCTCTCTCTAACCAGCCTAGTTCGGAAAGGATTGGATTTATACGCAACTTTGACACTTTAAGAATCTGACTCAATACAGTTGCATTTAAATATTTAGTATCTGTAGTTTTTGAGCTAATCATCGATTCAAGTTCTCGAATTATAGTGTCAGGCCATACAACCCAAGTTCCCCGTAATGAATCTGATTTATATTGTCCACCTTTATTCGTACCGGTATTTGTTAGTGTCCAAGCATTTTCAACTCTTTCCATCCATCCGATTTCTTGTAAGTATGAAAAAAGATCACTCGTAGAAACATGCAACAATTTTGAGAGTGCAGTTGTAGAGATGTATTTCTGATTACCCATTTTTACCTCCTGAAAAACGAAACTATTTTGTAGCTAAGTAGTTCAAAATACCTTATTTCGCCAAATTATTTCCAAGACCTCCGAAAAGCGACAAAAAAGAAACCTACTATTTCAAATGAGAAAGGCTAAACTCCCATTGCATCAAGGGAATTTAGCCTTTTCTTTAACACCTATTTCAACGTCAAGAGCGTCACTGACTCCACATGCGCCGTATGCGGGAACATATCCACCGGCTGCACACTCTTCAACTCATACCGCTGCATCAGCTTCCCAACATCCTTCGCCAATGTAGAAGGATTACAAGACACATACACAATCTTCTTCGGCTGCACATCCAACAAGGAACGAATCAGCGCATCATCCAGCCCAGTCCGCGGCGGGTCGACTACGACGACATCTGGGCGAGTCCCTTGCTTGGCCCATTTTGGCATCAAGACCTCGGCACGCCCCACGTGAAAGCTGGCATTCGATGCTTGGTTACGCTCTGCATTGCGATTGGCATCCTCGACAGCCTCAGGAATCAGTTCGATCCCGCGTACCTCGCGGGCATAAGGAGCGAGCCATAAGCCAATCGTCCCTGTACCACAGTACAAATCGAGTACGAGCTCTTTTCCGGTCAGTCCAGCAGCCGTTTTCACTTGATTGTACAGCTTTTGCGTCTGCTCGGGATTCAATTGGAAGAAGGCACGAGCCGACAAGTCGAAGGACAGTTCACCCAGCTTTTCAGCAATGGAAGCTTTGCCCCACAACGATACGGTCTTGTCACCAAAAACGAGCGATGTTTTTTGCGTATTTACGTTTTGCGCGATTCCTACCAGTTCAGGCAGTCTCGTGCGGAGCTCCAAAAGCAGCTCTTTCACTCGTGGAATTTCTGGGGTAGCCGTAACAAGCGTTAATTGCGTTTCGCCCGTAGCAAAAGCGACGCGAGCTACGATTGTGCGGATGACGCCCGTCCGTTTTTTCTCGTCGTAGATCGGAATCCCGAGCTCCTCGATGATTTGCTTCGCTGTTTGGACAATTTTTGTTGTTGCTTCATGCTGCACCTGACAGCCTTCCAGGTTGACGAGCTTGTGGCTCCCTGTTTGATACAGTCCAGCGATGAGCTTGCCTTTTTCCTTGCCCACCTGAAACTGCGCTTTATTTCGATACGACCACGGGTTATCCATACCAATCGTAGGGGCGACGGGTGGTTGATTCAGTCGAGCGTACTTGCGCAGTGATTCGATGACGATTTCCTGCTTGCTCGCGAGCTGTGCGGCATAATCCATGTGCTGCAAGCTGCATCCGCCACACTCCGCATAGACCGGACAGGGGGGATTCGTGCGAGATGCTGATTTTTCAACAACTCGCAAAAGACGCGCGGTCGCGTATTTTTCTCTTGCCTCGGTCACCTCTGCATGGACGACCTCTCCAGGGAGGGCACCCTCTACGAAGACGATTTTTCTTTTAAAATAGCCGATCCCTTCGCCATTAATGCCCAAACTCTTGATCGTGAGCGTCATTTGCTGGCCGACACGGATGCTGGCGTCTTGTTCTTTTTTATGCGTTGTCATCTGTTCCGTTCTCCTCAAGCAATTCAGTATTTCCCTATTATAGAGCATTACGGAAGACGTTGCATGTATGCGAGAGCTTCACGGGTGCCAGTAAGATAATGGCAACTTCCTGTCCAGCGTTGTTTTTGTTATAATAGTTCGGAGAATAATGAGGGAGTTGTGACGCTAGATGCAAGATCTATTTGAAAAAATGAAAGAATATCTCAACATGGATACTGAGATTTCTTTTGACGAGTTTGATGGCTACTACAAAAAGGTAACTGCGTTTCTAAATGATAGCTGGCAAACGCTGAACGAGGAAGATACCATGCACATGCTGTTCATCCTCGACAACCTCAAGTCAAACGGTGAAGATCGCTCCAAGCGCAAAGTGAAGGAAGCGAAAAAATACGCGAAAATGGCGCAGCGCACTGAGATTTGGGCGAATGCACTGATTGGCCGTCTGCGCGAAGCTGGTTTGACTGATGAAGAAATCGGCAAGCGTTACGAAGCAATTTACGAAGCAGTATAGGATGTATTGAAGAGAAAAACGGGTCCCGTTTTGAGTGCAGTAGCTCGAAAGGGAACCCGTTTTTTTGTCATTGCTTTCCTGCTAATTAACAAGAAGATTGACAACTTGTGGGTTTCGGCGTAGAATGTTTAACTAATTCGAATAGTTCGTATCTATGAGCGTTGAAAAGGAAGAGTAGAAACAGTAAGCAGTGTGCAGAGAGCCGTTCCCCGTGCTGAAAGAATGGCCGCCAGCCTGTTTTGAAAATCACCTTGGAGCATTGTCCTGGAAAATCAGCTTGTTTAGCCAGTGAGTATAGGACAACGAATTCGTCCTCGTTATCGGACGGGAGTTTCATAGTGAACTGCCAAAGTCTGTTTTTCGTGAGGAAGACAGAGAAGCTGAGTGGTACCGCGATGCCCTCGCCTCAGCCAGCCGTACGCAAATTGTGCGTAGCTGGTTTGGGGCGGGGGCTTTTTGATTTGGTCTGGTCCTTACTACAATTGAGAAACTTGGGAGGAACATATACATGCATACGGTCAGAGTGGAAGACATCGTAGTAGCCAATCACGCATTGAAAGACGTGGTGGAGAAGACACCTTTGCAAAAAAATAAAGTACTGTCTGAGCGCTACGGCTGCAACGTGTATTTGAAAAGAGAAGACTTGCAGGTCGTTCGTTCCTTCAAAATCCGCGGTGCTTATCATTTTATGCGGAATCTTTCCACAATGGAGCGGGAGCGTGGTGTCGTCTGTGCGAGTGCGGGCAATCATGCGCAGGGTGTAGCCTATTCGTGTAACCATTTGCAAATCAAGGGCACGATCTTTATGCCAGCGACCACCCCGCGCCAAAAAATATCGCAGGTCAAGCTGTTTGGCGGCTCCTATGTAGAGGTTGTATTGATCGGTGACACTTTTGATGATTCTTTCGCAGAGGCGATGAAATATTGCATTCAGGAAGATCGGACCTTTGTCCATCCGTTTGACGATCCATTGGTGATAGCTGGACAAGGAACAGTCGGTCTGGAGTTTATGAATGACATGGAAGAACCAGCTGATTTCGTCTTTATGAGTATCGGCGGAGGTGGATTGGCTGCGGGTGTGGGCACGTACGTAAAAGGCATCAGCCCGCACACACGGATCATTGGTGTGGAGCCGGCAGGAGCAGCTTCGATGCAAGCCGCTCTGGAGCAGAACGATGTTGTCACCTTAGATGAAATTGACAAGTTTGTTGATGGTGCAGCCGTCAAGCAAGTGGGGCAGCTAACGATGAGTATTTGCCAGGAGCTACTGGATGACATCGTGCTCGTCCCAGAAGGCAAGGTGTGCACAACCATTTTGGAGTTGTATAACAGCAATGCCATCGTTGTAGAACCAGCAGGTGCCCTGTCGATTGCCGCTCTCGATTACTACCGGGATCAAATCGCCGGGAAAAACGTAGTGTGTGTCATCAGCGGGGGAAACAACGACATTGACCGGATGCAAGAGATCAAAGAGCGATCGCTGCTGCATGAGGGCTTGAAGCACTACTTTGTCATCAATTTCCCACAGCGTGCCGGAGCCTTGCGAGAGTTTATGGAAAAAGTATTGGGGCCACACGATGACATCACACGCTTTGAGTATACGAAAAAGAACAACAAAGACAATGGTCCAGCACTGGTTGGCATTGAAATGAAATGCAAGGATGACTATCAGCCATTAGTCAGTCGGATGAAGCAGCATGGTATCCGCTATGTAGAGATTACGAATGATCCGTATTTGTTCAATCTGCTGATTTAGGCCTTTGTGTTACAACAGATGCGGAATTTGCAAAAATGTATGAATACAGCGAAAAGAGGAGCAATAAAGAGAAAATGAGCGAGAGAGAAAGATAAATCGGCGTAATGTATTATAACAAACTTTTATAAAACAGATGCTGTTGTAATACAATACAGATAATAACACACGGGGGGTTTTAATCATGACGCCGATCACTAATTTCTTTCGCAATCTCGAAGCAAAATGCTGTGCTGCCTGCGGTCAAATGATTCACGAACAAGCTGAATCGTATGCAACAGAATGCGCACCTTGCCAAGAGCAAGCATCCTTTGACGCTTACAAACACTATCATCAAAAACGCTAATACAAACATGAATACCGGATAAAACAGGTGTACCACAGGGCATGAGCCATGGCAGGTATACCTTTTTTTTGATTCAAAGAAAAAGCCGCTGTTCCATAACAACGGCTTTTTCGCATGTCAGCGCGGTTTATCGGCGTGCTTTGCAGCTTCCTGCTTGACGTAATCAATCAGCCCCAATTGAAAGCCTTCCTGTGCAAGAAGTCGTTTGGCTTCATACGTACTCGCATAGTAGGCTTGGACATGCGGGTCGTTGTCCAGAACGTAACGACACGCCTGATCACGAGACAGCTCCTGGTACCAGTCTGTCTGTTTGATTTGGTCGACGAGATCCTCATACGCAGGTTCTGGCTTTTTCCATGGATTCAAACGATGAATAATTTCACCAAGGATTGCAACAACGATTAGAATTCCAATTAAAAACATGGCTGTCACCTCAAAGGTTGGATCACTCTCATGGTACCACTCTCCTGAAGGCGTCGCCATGGGGAAGTCGGTCTGCTTGCAAAACAAGGAGAAAGCAGGCATGCTATATACTGTAAAAGAAAGGGCCCGAATGCCTGGGAAAAGGAGGGCGCGAGATGTTTCATCCGCTTGTTTTTGACAATATCAGGGTTGTGTTGGAAGGTGCGGTATACGACCGGGACTTCGAAGGGGCAATCACGATTACGAACCGTTCGGATGTCATGGATATGGCTACGTTCCATCGACAGTTTCAGATCGAATTCAAATTGGCTGATCAACATGATTATACCGCAGCTGTCCGTGCTGAGATGCAGCTTCGTACCCAGTTAGCTGATATTGCAGCCGAACAGCTGGAACAACCGTTGACAGAGCATATCGGATGTACGATTTGCATCCATTTTTACTTGCAGCTGGAAAATTACAGAGATGTGCCGGCAGAAGCGAGAGAAGTCACATCGATTCTTAATGACATTTGGGGGCAACGGCCGTATATTACACAGAAAGTATCGGCCAAGTTAGAGGAGCATCGAATCGATTGGCCGCCGAAGCAAATCACCAACCAGGTAACGCTGGATTTTCATCGGAAAATTGATGAAGGCAACATCGATGACCTGAACGAATTAATCGATCATACGGTTCAGTCACTTCAAAAGCTGCAGTTACACATGAATCAACAAGCAAAAAGGTAAGCGGGCAGAACGGGGATTTACAAAAGGGCAGATGCGTATTATTATTTTGTTAACCTTATCATATTTTTAGTTAACAAAACGGAGGCTAGTACGCATGAGAAACGAACGCTTGAGATGGCTATTGCTCTCTGCCATTTTTGCTGCAATGACTGCGGTATTGTCGCAGGTGACGATTCCCTTGCCGTTGATTCCGATTACTGCGCAGACGTTAGCAGTAGGACTGACGGCGACCATTTTGGGAAGAAGATACGGGACACTGGCTCTGGTTATTTACGTTTTGCTCGGTGCAGTCGGATTGCCTGTATTCAGCGAGGCAAAAGGCGGCTTGCAGATATTGGTCGGAAAATCCGGCGGGTACATATTTGGGTTTATTGTCACCGCTTATGTGACCGGGCTCTACTTGGAGAAAACAAGATTCAACCTGAAAAACGCCATCATCGCCAATATCATTGGCATGTTTGTCACACTCGCTTTTGGTACTGTACAGCTCAAATACGTTATGGACATTCCATGGGATAAAGCTGTTGCTTTTGGTGTAACGCCTTTCCTCATTGTAGGGGTTGTCAAAGCAGTTCTGGCTTCTCTAATTGGCATCAAGGTACGCGAGCGACTGATTGCTTCTCGTCTGTTGCGCACAGAGCAACCTGTTCCACGATAAACAAAATGATTTCGTCAGCCATCCGAAGTTCGGGTGGCTTTTTTCGCATAATCTCCTTATCGTGCCGGATACTATCGGTAGGATTTGCAAGTAAAAAGGAGGAGACGTATGAACATCACGATCACCGGCCCAAAGGGTCTTCCAATCTCAGGGAATTTGATGGCATTTCGCCGATCGCCGCTTCAGTTCATCCGCGACGCTGCAAAAGAGCATGGGGAAGTCGTTCATTTTCGCTTCGGTCCTTCCCGCCATATTTATCTGTTAACGAATCCGGATCACATCAAAGAGGTTTTGGTCAGCAAACAGGCGCATTTTCGAAAAGGGAAAGGACTACAGGTTGCGCGAGCTGTTGTAGGAGATGGAATTCTTACCAGTGAAGGAAAAAAGCATTTGCGACAACGGCGGCTTATGCAGCCAGCTTTTCATCGAGATCGTATCGCCACCTACGGAGACGTGATGGTCCGGCAAGCCGTTGATCTCATGTCGGATTGGAAAACCGGGGAGCTCCGCGATATTCACTCGGACATGATGAAAGTAACACTTGCGATTATTACGGAGACGATGTTTGGCAAAACCGTCAAGGAAGGGGCCGATCAGATTGGACATGCCATCGATGTCGGTTTGAAATACGTGGCAAACAAAGGCTCCTCTTTTATCGACATTCCGTTGTCCGTACCTACCAAAAGCAATCGGGAGTTCCTGGAGTCGAGTGAGCTGCTGGACAAAACGATCTACTCTTTGATCGAAGCTCGGCGCAATAGCGAAGGAGAAGAGCATAAGGACTTGTTGGGGATGCTTTTGGCAGCGCGTGATGAAGATGATGGGGAAGGAATGACAGACGAGCAGGTTCGCGACGAGGTCATGACCATTTTTGTAGCGGGCCATGAGACGACTGCGAATACGATGTCGTGGATTTTCTATTTGCTGGCTACTCATCCCGAGGTGGAGAAAAAGCTGCATGACGAGTTGTCGACCGTACTGTGTGAAAAGCTGCCGACGGTCGAGGATATTCCGCAGCTGAAGTATACGAATCTCATTGTACAGGAAACGCTGAGGCTCTATCCTGCGGCATGGACGATAAATCGGGAAGTGGTAGATGAGGTTGAGATCGGCGGTCACACGTACAAGCCTGGAGAAACACTGATGATGAGCCAATATGTCATGCACCGTGACCCACGCTATTATGACCAGGCTGAACAATTCATTCCAGAGCGTTTTGACAGCGACCTCTTAAAAAGAATTCCAGCCTATGCTTATTTCCCGTTTGGTGGCGGGCCGCGTGTTTGTATCGGGAATAACTTTGCTTTGATGGAGGCAGCTTTGCTACTGGCGACGATTGCACAGCGATATCGACTAAGACTGGCTGAACCGAATCAGGTAGTGGAGCCCGAGCCGTTGGTCACCTTGCGTCCCAAGAACGGACTGCCGATGCGTTTGGAAAAGAGATAGAAAAAAATGGAAGTTGAGGGGCAAAAAAAGAGGCATCTTATCACTACGGTTTCGCCGATTGTGTCAGATACCGAACTGGGGGTTATTTATCACTGAAAGCAACATGCTTACAAAAATTATTTTACTAGTAAAATATAAAGAAATAATTAACTGAGAATAAATCTATATAAAATAAGGGTAGCTTGTGAAAGCTACCCGTGGAAGAAGGGGATGGTGAAGGAGAAACTGCTTCCCATTCCCAATTCACTGTTTACCATCAGATCTCCGCCGTGAAGCCGGACGATGCTCTTGCAAATCGTCAAGCCTAAGCCTGTACCGCCACTGTTTCGATTTCGTGATTTTTCCGCCCGATAAAACTTGGTGAAAATTTTCGGTAAATCTTCAGCGGCGATTCCTTCTCCTTTGTCGATCACAGTAAAAAGGACATGCCCTTCTCGCTGATCACACGTAAGGTAAATGGAGCCATCCGGTTTGTTGTAGTGGATAGCGTTGTTTAACAAATTTTCCATGACACGCCGCAGCTTGGTCTCATCTGCTTCGATGTGTAGTTCATTGGAGATGCGTAGCTTCCATTGAAAGGTGAGACCTGCCTCTTTGATTCTTGGCAAATAGTCCTCAATGATTCCTCTCAAGAAGCTTTTGACATGAATGCGGTTAATACTGAGTCGAACTTCGGAGCTTTGAGTGGTGAAGTCCTGCAGCTCATCCAGCAGCTTTTCCAAGTCCGTCGTTTTTAGCTCGATTTTGCCCATCTGTTTCTGTATTTTGGTCATATCCGTCACACGACCAGAGCCGATATATGACGCATACCCTTTGATCGTGGTGAGAGGTGTGCGGAAGTCGTGGGCGATCGAAGCGATCATTTCTGCCTGTCTTTCTTCCGCTAAGCGAAGCTCATCCACCATTTCCCCGAAATATCGAAAGAGTTGCCCAAATTCATCATGCGATCGATACGTAAATGTGACCAGACGCTTCCCTTCCTGAATTTCTTGGGTGACGCGCGATAATTCGTTAACCGGCCTTAGTATCCAGCGAACGAACAAAGCGAGCAGAACCAATCCCACCAGACTAATGCTTCCGTAAATAAACCAGAGCATCATGGAAACCCCTGTTGTAGCCATCATGTCGTAATCATCTGTGTAGAAATAAACAACGATCTCCCCTGTACGCGGTGGCTCCTGCTGAAAATGGTACTCAGCGACCACTTTGAGGTCACTTTGTTTGGCAGAATCGCCACGACTTGATGCGGAGGGGGAAGGCATTTTCAAATTATAGGCGCGTGATGTTTTGCTGTAGATGGTGTTTCCATTGGCATCCTTTACGAGCATGCGGTACATCACGTCGTCTGGCAACTGCTTTTCAAGCTCCAAACGTTCGATTGGGTCCTTGAAATTACTGACGAGAAGCAATTGATTGAGCATGACCTTCTCTGCGGCTTCTTTCTCAGCCTGGTACTGATTATGCCGATCATTTTTGAGTTGAGCGACAATAATGTCTTGAAAAACAAATTTAAACAACAAGATGTTGAGTGTGATCAAGGCAATGAAGGAGAGCAAAACTTTATTGCGTAAGCTCATTTAAAGCTTCTCCCCGATAAATACGTAGCCTGTCCCCCATTGTGTTTTAATGAACTGACGTTCTGTTTCCAGCTTTTCACGGAGGTTTTTAATATGGACGGTCACTGTATTGAGCGAGCCATATCCATATCCCCAGACACGGTCATAAATTTGCTCTCTTGTAAAGACGATGCCCGCATTTTCTGCGAGGAAGGTGAGTAGTTGGAATTCCTTGGTAGATAGCTCAATCTTTTGATTGCATACATAAACGGAATACGTTTCTTTATGGATTTCCAGGTCCTTGAATTTCAAAACCGTAATCGGAGAGGAGGCCGTTTCCTTCTCAGGCTGCTCTTCGGTATGCTTGCGAATGCGCTCATAGCGACGAAGGTGGGCACGAATGCGAGCGAGCAGCTCTTCTGTATCAAAAGGCTTCGTGATGTAATCATCTGCGCCGATTTCGAAGCCGACTACTTTATCTACCGCTTTTCCTTTTGCACTGAGAAACAGTATAGGCAAATCCCACTCACGGCGAATTTGAGAGCAGAGCTCGTAGCCACTCATGTTGGGCATCATAATATCCAAAAGGATCAGGTTGGGACGCTCTCCTTGGCTGAGCAGCGAGAGTGCATCCTCTCCGCTCTCTGCGGAGGAAACGGTGAAGCCCTCGTTCTCCAAAATGTCTTCTAGCAGTTCAATAATCTCCAGATTGTCATCGACAATTAAAATGTGATCTTTCACCGGAACAACCCCCAGTTACTTCTATTAATAAGGAATACCATTCAAAGAATGGGCAGGCTGTCGAGAAAGTCGACAGCCATTTTTGTTTCACTTAATTTTAAAGCGACACCGCGTTAATTTGTTATAATTCTTATAATTACATTTAACAGTAGGTGATAATTGTGCTTTCCTCCAATGATAAAAATCCGCAAATGCATTACGAATTTGTGTGCCTCGATGAATTGGTCCCAGAGGACCATTTATTAAGGGTCATCCAAAAACATATAGATTTCTCTTTCATCCGAGAAAAAGTACGTCAATATTATTGCGAGGATAACGGTAGACCTTCCATTGATCCTATTGTTTTATTTAAAATGATTTTCATTGGATACCTTTACGGTATCCGCTCAGAGAGGCAGCTCGAAAAAGAAATCCAGACTAATATCGCCTACCGTTGGTTTCTTGGCCTTTCTTTAACAGATCGAGTTCCAGATCACACAACAATCAGTTGGAATCGTCGAACCCGTTTTAAAAATACAAATGTTTTTCAGGAGATTTTTGATGAAATTGTGCGTTTGGCGATTCAGCATCGAATGGTCGCTGGACGTGTATTGATAAGTGATTCCACGCATCTTAAAGCAAATGCGAATAAACGAAAATTTAAGAAGCATGTCATCGAGAAAACGAGTCGTGCCTATCTCAAAGATTTAGAGGCAGCAATTAATGAAGACCGCGAAGTACATGGAAAAAAGGATTAAAGCCTAGAGAGGGTGTGAAGGAAGAAAAGGAAATCAAGGTGAGTACTACTGATCCAGAAAGTGGCTACATGGTTCGAGACAGCAAGCCCGAAGGCTTTTTCTATCTCGATCACCGGACCGTCGATCATAAGTACAATATTATTACCGATGTCCATGTCACTGCTGGCAATGTCCATGATTCCGTTCCTTACATAGATAGGCTGAATCTCCAAATCGAGAAGTTTGGGTTTAAGGATACAATTGAAGCAATTGCATTAGATGCTGGTTACTTAACTACTCCAATCTGCAAGGCACTTCACGATATAAATGTATTTGCTGTCATCGGTCATCGTGCCTTTACACCTGTTAAAGGCCTTTTTGCTAAATGGCGTTTTAAATATGCTCTGGAGTCCGATGTGTACATATGCCCTCAAAAACATAAGCTTACTTATTCGACTACTGATCGAAACGGATACAGGATGTATAAGTCCAATAAAGAAATTTGTAAAACTTGTCCAAGGCTTACTGAGTGTACCCGATCTAAAAATCACCAAAAGGTGATAAGCAGGCACGTTTGGGAAGAGAGTAAGGAATGGGTTCGACAGAACCGTTTAAGTAAATCAGGGAAATATTTGTATAGATTAAGATACCAAACCATAGAGCGAAGCTTTGCAGATGCTAAAGAACTGCATGGGCTTCGCTATTGTAGGTTACGCGGACGTGAAAATGTCCAAGAGCAGGTATTGATGACAGCAACAGTTCAAAACATTAAAAAGATAGCACTACACCTAGCGAAAGCAAGTTAGGTGCAGGCTATCCTCTTTTTCAGCACTTCGTGCTGGAACAATACCAAAAAGAAATCCCCAAAATGGGGGTTTCTCTTCAGTCTGACCATTCAAAGAATGGGTCTTGTCTATCATAACATGCTTTGACCTGATCAGGGGAAGAAACCCCGTAAGTTATTAAGTTGTTCTAATATGTGAGGGTACCTCTTTAGACCAGGTACTAAATTTCGTCAGAAAAAGCCAGAGACGTAGTGTCCCTGGCTTTTATTATTTTGCCGAATGACTATTTTTTAGCTGGTTTTTCCGGCAACGATGCAGCTTGCACCGCTTTTTCCTTATTCGGAGTTTCTGCTTTCGCTAGAACAGGAACGCTGAGACGCTTGGCGCCTACATAACGCTTGCTCCAGTAGTATGGATCGCTCAACTTGGTGTTGACGACTCCACGACCAGATTCCGAGTGCACGAATGTGCCGTCTCCGATGTAGATACCCACGTGAGAAATGCTGCGACCGTTCGTGTTGAAGAATACGAGATCGCCTGGCTGCAAATCTTTTCTGGCTACCTCTGTACCTAATTCGTACTGGGAAGCAGAATTGTGAGGCAGGTCTACACCTAACGCATCAAATACGTAGCGCGTGAAACCGGAGCAGTCAAAGCCCTTTTTGGACGAGCCGGAAGATTTGTAAGGGGTACCGTACAAGTCACTGACTACTTCATTGAGAGTATTCTCCTCAGCAGCCTGTGCAGTGCCTGCCCCCATAGCAAGCAATCCAGCCATAAATAAAGATAAAACCATCTTGCGCAAAAGAAACTGCTCCCTTCGTGAGCCTACGAGGTTAGCTGAAGGGTTCGGTCGAAAGGACGCCCTAGGCTGCTAGGAGTAGCAACCATTCACCCCAAAAACGTGGTTCCCCCGTTTCCGCCAAGCGGAATTCGGCTATTTTTCGATGTTTTTTTACACGCACTCTTACGAAGATTCTACGCCAGTCCTTTATTTCCTTCTTTTTATCTGTTCGTTCACATATTCGTCACAAAGATGCCGTCAAATGCTGTAACGTTTTCGTTCGACAGTGCAAGCCGCCTTTCGACGCGTGCTTATTCTGTCTTGCGGGACAGCTCGTCCGATTAGGGCAGGAAATTGTCTCCGTCCAAGGACGGAGGGAAAAACCAACCGCACGCCCGTTATGGGAAGCCTATACCGAGGGCTACAATAAGGGCATAACGTTCCACAAGCACCACATGCAAAACGAATGGAGGTAAGCGAGTAATGAGCGAACGGTCTGGCAAAGTTCTACTCGGGCTGGTTCTGCTGCTAGTCGGTGGGTTGGTTCTTCTGGATCTGGTGGGTATCGATATCGGAGACTTGCTCGGGTTTATCATTCCCGGCGTGATCATGATATACGGTGCCAAAAAGATCATGGGACAAACCGGTTCACGTTTTTGGGGAATCCTGGTCTTCCTGTTCGGGTTCCTGATGTTGATTGGCAAGCTTGACCTACTGTTTCACGCGCTTCTGGCCATTGGGGTGATTTATCTGGGATATCGCTTACTGCGTCCCAGCCAAGAGCCAAAACAAGCGCCTCCTTCTTGGGAGCGTGAATGGGCCCAAAAAGTATTAAAGGAAGATACGCTGGACACTTGGGAGAGAAACGTAAGAAGACGCCCGCAGTAACGCCTATGTCGCAAGAGTCTTTTGGATGAACAATATGATGTGATATGATGAGGAGGAAAAAATAATGAGTATCTTTAAACGTTTGCGTGACCTGACAGTAGCTTCGGTAAATGATGCATTGGATTCCATGGAAGATCCGGTAGTAATGCTGAATCAATATATGCGTGACATGGAAGTAGAAATCGGACAAGTTGAAGTCGCGGTTGCCCGTCAGGTTGCACTGGAAAAGAAATTCCGTCAGCAATTGGATGAAGCCAATGCCCTGATCGAAAAACGCGATCGTCAAGTCAAGCTCGCCTTAACTGAGGGAGAAGACGAGTTGGCACGTCGAGCACTCGCTGACAAGAAGCAGTACGAAGGCCGGGCAGCGGAATATGAAACTCTCTACCTGTCAGCATCCGAGGCGGCTACACAAATGCGCGAGAAGCTGGCTGAGCTGAAGGAAGAGTTCTATAAAATGCGTGCGAAAAAGTTCACACTGATGGCACGTGCACAAGTAGCTCGTACACAAAAGCAAGTCAATCAAGCAGTTGTTGGTATCGGCAATCAGTCCGCAGGCCGTGGCTTCGCCCGCATGGAGGAAAAAGTCATGCGCATGGAAGCAGAAGCGCAAATGAGTGGGCAATGGCGCCAAACGAACCGCGCTTGGGAGAACGCTTTGTCTGACCTGGAAAAGGATGATCTCGATGCAGAACTTGCTAGCATCAAAGCATCCATTAATGAAGCAAAAACACCGGTAGCCAAACCAGTACAATCCTAATTCAACAGGAACTGGGGGACAAGGTGTAGAATAGATTGGGTCAATTCGGCAGCCTGTGTACATCAGGCTGCTTTTCCCCTAGGAGGTACGATTCTTGCAGGACTTCTTGGTCTTTTTGCGGCGGTTTATCGCTGAGCCTGGACGCGTCGGTAGTATAATCCCCAGCTCTCGTTTTTTATGTGAGCAAATGTTGAAAAGCGTCGATTGGGCTTCAACCGATGTGATCCTGGAGCTGGGACCTGGTACAGGGGCATTTACCCAAACGATCTATCAGCGCTTGCGTCCCGGCACACAGTACGTGCTTGTGGAACGAGATTCCCAATTTCGCTCTATGCTTCAATCACGTTTTCCCGATCTTCCTATCAGGGAGGAAGCGACTAAACTTAGGTCTTACTTGGAGGAGCAGGACCTTGTAGGTGCAGATGTCATTATCTCAGGTCTGCCATTCGCCAATTTTCCACAAGAGCTGCGGGCAGCAATTCTGGACGAAGTTCAATCTGTACTGAAGCCAGGGGGCCTATTTATTACATTCCAATATTCGCTACAACTCCAGGCTGAGTTGCAGGATCGTTTTCCCCGGGTTGAGATCGACTTTACCCTGTTGAACATTCCGCCTGCATTCATCTATACATGTCGTAATGGTCAAAGTGAAAACGATCAGCATGGGGCGTGAGAGAGGAGACTTTTGTGAAACTGTCCCGTTTGCACAAAATGTTGGCTGGTGTCCTGATTATTTTTACGGGAATCGGTCTTTTGTTAGACAGTTTGGGTATCATTTCGTTCGGTCTGTTTGATTTGTGGCCGATGGTGCTTATTTATTTCGGCCTTCGTTTGTGGGGGAATAAAAATCGGATTGGCGGAGGAATTTTATTCTCGCTGGGGACCATCATCGCGATGGATATGTGGTTTAGTGTCGGGATTGATGATTTGTTCCAGATTGCAGTGCCAATCGTGTTTATTTATTTCGGGTTTCAGTTGATTCGGGGCAAGAACAGCAGACGAGATCACCGTGTGAATCAGCCATTAGGCGAGAGTGGGACCCCATCTGCTGCGGAGACGATTTTGACTAGTGATGCGAGTATCCCGAATGACGTGAACGTTTCAACAGCGGAGCGCCCTTGGCTAGACAGCTGGAACAAATGGAAGCATGTTGGTGGAAAAATTCCTCATCACGAAAGCATGTCTTCATCCCCTGACGACATGCTGCCAAAAGATTCCCGCAGTTCTCTGATTGGGGATTATCACCTGACTTCCGGGCGTTTTGAACTGAATCACTTGCATGTCTGGCATGGAATCGGGGATGTTGTGATTGATCTTTCCCGGGCAGTGTTGATGCGGGATGAAGCGGTTCTTGTCGTAGAGGGCTGGGTAGGCGATGTGACGATTTATGTACCGGTCGATCTTCCTGTATCGGTAACGGCAGGGTTAAGTATTGGTGACCTGGAGGTGCTAAGCCACCGTCAGGGGGGGATCAACCGCAGTGTTAAGATTCGTTCTGATCAGTATGATGAAGCATTGCAAAAAGTAAACTTGCATATCTCGCTGCTTGTCGGCGATATAAAAGTCAAGTACATCTAGGAGGTACTGGCGGATGCGTCGACAGCGATTGGCAAGTATTCAGTGGCAATACGTGCGCTATGGCATGTTACTGGCCGTCAGTGCAGTTACTGCCGCGTTTATTTGTTTCTTTTGGCTATACTTTTTATGGAAAGATCACCCGGGGATTCATCGGTGGTACAACGAAGTAATCAGCGACCGCAACTTCGTGTGGTGGCTTGAAGAATATATAGGAATCAATCTCCCTGCCGATCCAGAGGGTTTGATTCAGCTTGCTGCTTTTGTTGTTTCTTTGCCTGCAGGTGTCTTAGTGGCATTGATCATTTCCTATATCGTCGGCAATTTGTTGAAAAAGAGACTCAGTGTACTGTGGGAAGCTGCCATGAAGCTTGGGCGCGGAATGCTGTCGTATCGGGTTCCCGAATTGGGCGTCGATGAAGTAGGCGAATTGGGATGGCAGATCAATCGCCTGGCTTCGCAATGGGAAGAGCAAGTAGCATCTTTGCAGCGGCTGTCGAACCACAATGCGGCTCTCGCAGAACAATTGAAGCATGCAGCGGTAACAGAGGAGCGACAGAGATTGGCGAGAGAACTGCATGACGCAGTCAGCCAGCAGTTGTTCGCTATCGCCATGACGACTGCGGCGATGAAACGGCTTGTCGAAAAAAATCCTCAACGTGCAGCCCAACAGATTGAATTGGTCGAGGAGATGGCAGCAGCTGCACAAGCGGAGATGAGGGCGTTGCTCTTGCATCTTCGCCCGGCTACGTTACAAAACAAGTCATTGAAGGAAGCCATTCTGGAACTTTTAGATGAGCTGACGCGTAAAAATACCATGCAGCTGGCGTGGGAGATCGAAGACGTAGAAGGCTTGCCGAGTGGAATTGAGGATCATCTGTTCCGCATTTTGCAGGAGTCCTTATCCAACACATTGCGGCATGCCAGAGCTACCCAGATTACAGTGAAGCTGTTTACATTGCAAGAGCAGGTTCGCCTGCGAGTAACGGATGATGGTGTTGGTTTTGATCCAGATGGGGAGAAAATGACGTCCTACGGTCTGCGCAGCATGCAGGAGCGCGTAGCAGAGGTCGGAGGCTCCATGGAGATTTACTCGGCGATTGGGAAAGGGACGCAAATTGAGGTGCGTATTCCTCTAATGTCACAGACGGAACGGGAAGGGTGAAGGCTCAGTGATTCGGGTACTTCTGGTAGATGATCACGAAATGGTTCGGATGGGTCTGGCTGCTTATTTGTCTACGGAGGACGATATTGAAGTCGTAGCAGAGGCAGGCAGTGGGGAAGAAGGGGTGCGAATGACGCAAGAGCTGCGCCCAGATGTTGTTCTGATGGATTTAGTCATGGAAGGCATCGGCGGTGTGGAAGCGACTCGGCGTATTCGTGAAAGCTGTCCATCCAGTAAGGTTATTGTCTTGACTAGCTTTATTGATGACGAAAAGGTATACCCGGTCATTGAAGCCGGGGCATTCAGCTACTTGCTGAAGACTTCGCGTGCAGCCGAGATTGCAAAGGCAATTCGCTCTGCTGCGGCGGGTGAGCCAGTTTTGGAATCGAGGGTAGCAGGAAAAATCATGGCCCGTTTCCGTCACGGTCAAGAGTCCCATCCCCATGAGCAGCTAACGCCGCGCGAGTTGGAGGTTTTGAAGCTAATCGGTCAGGGCAAGTCCAATCAGGAGATTGCTGATGAGCTCATTATCGGGATCAAAACGGTCAAGACTCATGTCAGCAACATTCTTGCCAAGCTGAACGTGGAGGATCGCACGCAAGCGGCCATTTACGTGCATACGCATAGCTTAGGTTAATCACATCGCATCATGTATAGGTAAACGCGCCAAATAGCTCCTCAGTAAACAGGGGCTCTTTCGCGCGTTTACTTGTTTAAACCGTTTTCTTGTACGCAAACCGTGAGTTTTTTTCGTAGATGTGGTAAAGATAGTAAGTAACGAATGAGAGATAACGGAAAGGAGGGCCGGGCTATGAGGCACAAACCTCAAACACGCTCCAAGGTGCTTTCGGCTGACAATGGTGTGGATATCGTTGGCGATGTTCACGGCTGTTACGACGAATTTATAGAATTGCTCAAACGCTTGGGATATGAACGAACCCCAGACGGTACATATCGCCATCCCCATGGCCGAAAGCTCCTTTCCCTCGGTGATATCACGAGTCGTGGACCTTACTCAATCAAAATGCTGCAATTTTTTCACCAACATGTCACGGCAGGCCTGGCTGAGATGGTAGATAGTAACCACGGGTGGAAAGTAGCTCGTTGGCTGGATGGTAGACCGGTAACATTGGCTCACGGAGATGAAAAAGTAGAAGAGGAAATTCGGCTGTATCAGCAAGAATATGGACCGAAGAAGGCCTCCTTGCTGCGTGAACAGAGCCGTAGATTGCTATTTTCTTCTCCTTCGCACATGATCATCAAACAAAATGAAAAAATAGTGGCGGTCGCCGTTCATGCGGGGATTCGCGACGATTACATAGGGATGGATTCGCCTGCGGTCTACACATTTTGCCGATATGGCGATGTGGCAGGGACGGGACCGGATGGGCGCCCGATCCGCAGAGAATGGGCAAAAGAACGAAAGGTGACTTCGCCCATAATCGTATGGGGACATGATCCGCATCCAGAGCCAAAACGAAAAAATGGCACCATCAACATCGACCAAGGATGTGTGTTCGGCGGAATGCTAACCGCCTACCGTTACCCAGAGGACGAACTGGTGAGTGTGCCAGCAAAAAGAAATTATTCGGGCTTAACGGATACGCCGCTGACCCGTTTTAAGGCAGACGATTAAACCGAGACGTTCTGTTACGTTTTGAGCTTTTCGAATAGTCGCTTCAGGATGACAGCCTGTGCCCAAAGTGGCAGAGGTTGGTCAGGCTTCTGACGCCATTGTTCATCGGTTAATAATCCTTGATCGTACAGCCAGTTGACGGCTTCCTGCTTCCAGTCAGCTCCGTTCCCAGGAGAAGTGGTGGGAACAAGGGTTGGTGCTACAGTCGGTTTCGGTGTAGAAGTAGGAGTCGCAGGGGGCTGATAGGGAAGTTTAGCGTACGTGCAAAATGCCCGGACTACGCCTTCCGCGAGATCTCGCCAATCCTGCTGTAGCTTATTTGCGTCCAATGCATTGTCGGCAAAGCCATACTCGACAATTACCGTCTCCACGCTGCCAGTCTCCCGGTGCATGAAGTAGTAATCAAGCCGCGGATTATCTGGCAGTGTCCGCGTAAAAATGCGTCGATTCGGCATCCCTTCCGCTGCCAGGGCATCCTGGATCAATTGGGGAAAGGTTGGGGAGCCGTAAATCGAGTAAAGGACCTCGGAGCCTCGGCCGCCACCTGAGTTAATATGGTTGGATATACAATAGCGAGCACCACTGTTTCGAACGAGAGCAGTCCGAGCCTCACTTGTCACAGTTACATCGGTTGTCCGTGTGATCGCAGCAGGAATATTTAGAGCCAAAAAGCGATTATATTGGTAGAGCGTTATTTGCAAATTCATATCTTTCTCGGTAAATTGCGTGTTGTTGCCACCGCCTGGGTCACTGCCACCGTGTCCAGCGTCCAGAATCACAATTGGAGCCATGTTGTTTCACCTCTTGCTATTAGAATATGCTTGAGACAAAGATATTGTTGAGGGCAGTGTTCTCATTTTCCAAGTTTTCTAATCACAATTTACAGAAGATAGCCCAACTATGGTACAATAAAAGAGTTCATAATTACGTATAGAGGATGGTAATGTATTGATGGCTTGGTACAACTGGGTAATTCCAATTGTCACATTGTTAATCGGTCTCGCTGGTGGATTTTATGGAGGGACTTATTTATTGAAAAAACAAATGTCCAACATGCAAATGGACGAAAAGCAGCTTCAAGCCATGGCCCGTTCAATGGGGATGAATCTTAACCAAAAGCAGCTCAAGCAAATGAGCCGTACGATGAAAAACATGAAAATGCCAAATAAATTCGGGAAGTAGCGTGAAAGGGAGTGTCGTTTGATGGGGGCGACCCGGCTGCGCTACACGATGATCGGTTTTATTGTCGGTGTGTTTATCGTGTATTTGAAAGACCTGCCGCTTGCTGAAGGAACTCGGTTTGCGGCCCCTTTTTACGGAGCGGGGATTGGACTGCTCATTGACGGCATTATTTTACGTTTGAAAAAAAGAAAACAAGAATAGAGGAGGAGCCTGGCGAATGATGCCAGGCTTTTTCTGTTGGAAAGGGGCTTATTTTTCAAGAGACTCTGCAAAATACTGGACGATAAAATCACAGAACTTGCGTGCAGCCAGGGAGAGATATCTTTTTTCGTGCCGAATCATTTGAAAATGTCGCTGGCAGATCGGGTGTTTGATCGGAAGCATGACAAGGTGTGGGTCTTGCTCTCGACTGATACAGCCGTAGAGGGCGATGCCAAGGCCTGCGCGGACGAGCTTTTGGATAGAGCCGGGATCATCTACCCGACAAGCGAATTTAGGGGTAATCCCTGCTTTTTGAAAGAACTGATCGTACAGCATTTGGATGGGAAAGTCCTCCTTGTAGCCGATAAAGGACTCCTCAGCCAAATCGCTTAGGCGAACACTGGTATGTTTGGCTAAGTGATGTGTGCGCGGGACAGCTACGTGAATATCTTCTTTCAATACGGGTGTAGTCAAAATATCCGGCAGCTTGATCGGCAAATGGGTGAAGCAAATATCCACTTCGCCTGACTCCAAAAGGAGTGCCATTTCTTCAATGGTGGCTTGCGTGATTTGGAAATGCACATCGGGATGGAGGGCGAGAAATTTGCCCAACGGTTCTGATAACAAATCCAAGGTCGACGTTGCCAGATGTATACGACCATGCTCCATTCCGGCCAGATCCGATACGACTTTTTGACCTTCCTCCAACAAGTTCAATGCTTTATCTACACGTTCCAAATACGCCTTTCCAAATGTATTCAGCCGAATACGTCCTCGCTCGCGGTCAAATAACGGAACCCCGACATCCTCTTCCAACCGAGCAATGGTCTTGCTGAGAGCAGGCTGAGCAATCCGCAGCTCTTGGGCGGCTTTCGTCATATGCTGCCACTTGGCCACTGTTCGGAAATAGTGCAATTGCAACAATTCCATTCGATTCAACTCCATATACTTAGGTATATCAACTGCATGTCAAAAGATATATTTTCGTTTATTTTAAAATCATTATAAACTACAACAAGTAAGGCAAACAATCACCTTCCCGGGAAGAAATCGGTGATAACGAGAGGTGTCTTTCCAATATGCAAACCGAATCACAACAACAATCTGCTGAAAAAGTTCTTCGCGTACTCGTGTTTACGCTCATGATGACAGTGATGAGTGCTACGATGTTCAATATCGTGTTACCGCAAATCAGGACAGAATTTCATTTATCTTTTAGCAAGGTTAGCTGGGTGACGTCTGCCTTTTTGTTAATCTATGCGGTTGGAACCGTGATGTACGGCAAGCTAGCCGATTCCTACAAGCTCAAACATTTGCTTACATTCGGACTGATTCTGTTTGCCATCGGCTCCCTTGTCGGATTTTTCGCCCATAATTATGGCATGGTGCTTTTGGGGAGAATTGTGCAGGCAGCAGGAGCTGCAGTTGTTCCGGCGACGTCTTCGATTATTCCGGTGCGTTATTTTCCCCCAGAGAGTAGGGGGCGAGCTTTAGGGATCTCTATGACCGGGATGGCAATCGGTAGCGCATTAGGTCCCGTTCTTTCGTCTTTGCTGGTCAGTCTGCTCGATTGGAGATGGCTGTTCTGTATGCCGTTGTTCACGCTCTTTGCCGTGCCTTTTTTCCGTAAGTATTTGGAGGAGGAGGAGCGGGAAGCTGTCAAAATGGACTGGATCGGCGGAGGGCTTCTCGCCATAACGATTACATTGCTTCTACTGGCTATTACGAATCAGAGCTTGCTGCTCGCACTCGGGTGCATCCTCTCATTCCTTCTGTTCTTGGTAAGGATTCGGACGACCGCAGAACCCTTTATTCGCCCTGACTTATTCCGGAGTAAACGCTACTCGCTCGGGCTGGTCATTGCCTTTTTGATGATAGGGAGTGGCTATTCGTTCGCTTTTCTTAGTCCGCAGTTGTTGGCCGATGTGAATCATCTGGCACCGGGGCTCATTGGCTTTGTCATGGTACCTGGGGCGATTGTGACCGCGTTCTTGGGGAAAAAGGCCGGGATTCTTGCAGATAAGAAAGGGAATTCGTATTTATTTTACACAGCGTCTGCGCTACTTTTGAGCAGCTTTGTCCTCTTCTCTTCCTTTGCGGGAGTGTCCCCGTTCTTCATTGCTGTTTTCCTGATTTTTGGCAATGTCGGACTATCGTTTATGATGATTTCGATGTCAAACGCAATCTCGCAGTCGCTACCAAAGGAACAGATCGGCGTCGGTATGGGACTGATGGCAATGCTGAACTTTATTGCAGGTGCACTTGCAGCTACTTTGTACGGCAAGTCGATTGATGGAGGAGCTGCTGTGAGCTGGAATCTGCTCAATAGCTATCCAGGAGCGTCGGTTTATAGCAATATTTACTCCGCTTTAGTGCTCGTGATACTGGGGCTCGCTTGCCTTTATTACAGACAGTTCGGCCGCAGCTCGGTGAGAGGGCTCAATTAATTGGATTAGTAAAATTATTTTTATTGCTAGCTTCCATTGACAACCAGATGTAAACCGAATAAAATTTCAAACAATAATAACAATAACGCGAAGAACGGGAACAGTAAGTGGTCTGATCTGTTTAGAGAGCTGCGGGACGGTGCAACGCAGTCAGAGAAACCATTGAAGCTCGCCCGGGAGCGGCAGGACTGAACAAGATGTAGCGCTGCATCGAGCAGTAAGTTCTGACGGTTAACCTCCGTGATCGGGTTGTGCTGGTCGATCAGGATCAGTACATGAGGTGGACTTCTGGCGAGCAGCTGGGGTCAACGAGAGTGGTACCGCGATAGACAAGGTCTGTCGTCTCTTCGATAGAGACGGCAGGCCTTTTTGATTTTCTGATTTTCACAACGACATAGAACAAACGCGAAGAACGGGAGCTAGTAAAGCGAATTTCTTGTCCAGAGAGCTGCGGGTAGGTGCGACGCAGTCAGGAAATGCTCGAATCTCACCCGGGAGCGGCTAGGTTGAAAACGTTCAGTAGACCTTGACGGATCGTCCCACGTCATCGGGACAGCGAGGTGGATTCTCTTTTGACAAAAGAGGGGATCAACGAGAGTGGTACCGCGGCAGCCAAAAGCCTGTCGTCTCTTGTATATGGAGACGCCGGGCTTTTTTTATTACGGTTAAAACGACTAAAAATTGAGGAGGCATTACCCATGACAAAACGAATCCATATTTTTGATACGACACTGCGTGACGGAGAGCAAGCGCCAGGAGCGTCTCTTTCGCCTGAGCAAAAAATCGTGATTGCAAAGCATTTGGCAGACCTCGGCGTGGATGTCATTGAACCGGGCTTCCCGATCTCCAGCCCCGGTGACTTCATGGCGGTACAACGTATTTCACAAGAGGTGCACGGCGTAGAAATCTGTGGCTTTGCTCGTGCGGTGAAGGAGGACATCGATGCTGCTGTCCGGGCTACACAGGCGGCAGAGCGACGCAGACTCCACATGTTCCTGTCATCCTCTAGTATTCATCTGGACTTCCAACTCCGCAAGTCGAGAGAGCAGGTGATAAAGATCGCCCGCGAAATGATTGCGTACGGCAAACAGTTTGTAGACCGGATCGAATTTTCCCCGATGGATGCGACTCGCACAGGCGATGAATTCCTGTTTGAGATGATCGAGGCAGCGATTGAAGAAGGCGCAACCATTATCAACATCCCCGATACGGTAGGGTACGCACTTCCAGAAGAGTATGGGGCTATGTTTACTCGTGTTATGAAAAACGTCCGTGGCAGCGACAAGGTAGAGTTCAGTGCACACTGCCACAATGACTTGGGACTCGCAGTTGCAAACAGTTTGGCAGCGATTCGAGCGGGGGTCACTCAAGTCGAGGTAACGGTCAACGGGGTCGGTGAGCGGGCAGGGAACTGCTCTTTGGAAGAGCTGGTGATGGCAATTGAGACGCGCAAAGAAGCGCTGGATGCCGAAACTGGCATCAGACCGGAGCACATTTACACCACTTCACAAAAGGTGAGCCGTGCCATGAGCTTCCCGATTGCTTTCAACAAACCAATTGTCGGTCGCAATGCCTTTCAGCACGAAGCGGGAATTCATCAGGACGGTCTCTTAAAAGAGCGCAGCACGTACGAAATCATGGACCCGGAGAGCTTGGGCGTTCCTCGCAACATGATCATTCTCGGAAAGCACTCCGGCCGTCATGCCATCAAGCACCGCGTAAACGAATTCGGGATACAGTTGACTGACGAACAGATGGAGGCCCTGTACGTCCAATTTAAAGAGCTGGCTGACAAGCAAAAAGTTGTCCAGGATCATCAATTGCTTGAACTGGTGGGACATACCGTGAACGCTGTACTGGAGCCATTCACACTGGTAAACGCTCAGGTGCTCACCGGCACATCCGGACATCGCATGGCTTCCTGCACGATTACGAACAATGTAACGGGAGAAGAACAAGCATACTCTGGCACCGGAGAAGGACCTGTTGAGGCATTGGTGGCAGGCATCAAGCAGGCACTGCCGTTCGACGTGGAGTTTACGGACATGGAGCTGTATTCATTGTCGTCGGGAGAGCATGCGACAGGTGAAGCGATCGTGACGGTCAGTGCCAACGGAAGTCATTTTAAAGGAGTTTCCGAGCATCGAGATGTACTGATGGCGGTCGCGCAGGCGTTTATGGCGGCGAGCAATCAGGCGGTACGTGATCATCAAGCAAAAACTGTAGCAGTCGGGGCTAGCTAAAAGCCAAACCATAAAAAGTCAGCCTGAAAACCTTGCTGTTTTACACCATAGCAAGGTTTTTTTGTATGTTTGTAACCATAGTTTGACCGGGGAAACCGATTGTTTGACGGATAGTCGCTGTTCAGATGATTGTCTTTTTGTGGAGGAAACTGGAAATCAAATGTAACCTTTTGTAAGCTCGTGCGAATAATGCAAATGAGAAGCAGGAAACAAATCTGAGGAGGAAAGAACAGATGAAAAAATGGAATCGGGCAGTTATGTCTGTCATGGCGGCAACTCTTCTGACAGCCACGCCAGCATGGGCGGCTCAAGCTGGGAAGACTTCAGCCAGCCATACGGGAGTGGTGGTGGATGCGACAGCGCAGGCCATGGCCCAAAAAACAATCGACAAGCTGTCAGAGCTACTGCCATATATGAAAGAGCTCACTGTTCAGAAAATGGACATAGGAGAAACAAGCGATGTTGTAATGGTAGAACGAAAAAAGGGAGACGGCAAAAAAAAACCCGTGATGGATATTTATCTGGACAAGAAGACAGGGGACATCAACAGCTTTGGTTATGAGACAGATGAACCGGATGACAAGGAGCTTCCGTTGGACGTCCAGAAGGAAAAAGCGGATGCATTTTTGAAAGCTTTACTGGGAGACGCTGCGAAGATGTACCAATATAATCCGCAAAAGTCAGAGCAATTGGGCGGTCCCGCATATCGGTTAGTCATAAACGGGGTTCCGCATCATGATGAAAAAATGTCTTTGGGTCTGAATGGGAATGGGGAGGTCGTCTCTCTGATCAGCAACGTTGGGCAGATCTCCAAGCAGATTGATCCTGCTTCCCTTCCGAAACCAGAAGAAGCGATGTCTTTAGAAGAGGCAGAAAAAGCAGTCGTAGGACTGATGACACCCGTTTATCGTTCGAATAAAGACCGCAGTGGCTTGATGTTGACCTATCAAGTCTCCTGGTCCGGATTCTTGGATGCCAAGTCGGGTAAATCAGTCGAGACCGAACATGCGAGATTTTACCGAGAACCCAATCTTTCAGCTCCTGCTATTCCAGTTTCGCCGCAGGGCCAAAAGTTGACTGCAAAGGATAAGGATGAAGCTGCGAGCCATTTGAAAAATCTTCTTGGCTTTGACACAACCGGAGCTACTTTTACTGAAAAGGTCCCCGAAAATAAGCCAAATGGGGATGTGAAGGAGTTTCAATGGAAAAAAGGGGATCAAGTCGCCAGCGTACGGGTAAAAACAACGAATGGTCAAGTCGTTGCTCTGTATTTGGAAGACGATTCTAAAGAGCCTAGCAAGAAGGTATCCATCGAAGAAGCTCAAAAGACAGCCCTGCAAGTGCTACAAACTTATTTGCATACCGATACAAAAGCTGTGACAATGGACAAGGATTTTCGACTGAAGCAATCCGATCATTACATCTTCAATTATTTCAACACGATAAATGGCATCCCGGTTGAGGATCAATCCTATAGGGTTGAGATTAACAGTGAGACAGGCAAACTCATGGGCCTGTTTGGAGAATTCGATCCCAGCGCAGTCACTTATCCCGATCTGGCCAAGGCAGTCTCACCAGAGAAAGCTGCCAAAGAGTATCTGAAGCATCATCCATTGGAACTGATGTACTATGCTCCAGTCATAGACCGTGAAAGTTCGGAGTCCACGATACTGGTTTACAAGCCACAAGAGAATGACTATATGTTAGAGTACGTAGACGCCCTGACTGGGGAGTCTATCCAAAACCCAAGAAAGAAGAAATAAGGGAGTGCCGTGCTTGCTTTCAATTATGGAGCAAGCACACTTGTTTTGTGTAAAGGAGGGAAGCAGATGTATGGGAGCTATGAAGAGCGGATTCAGGATCTTGTCGAAACCTATTATCAGGACATCTATTATTTCCTCTATCACTTTATCGGGAACAGAAACGACGCGGAAGATATTACCCAAGAAGTATTTACACGGGTGTTGCAGGCATTGCCTCGGTATGACGGAAGAGTGCAGATAAAAACATGGATATTTTCCATTGCCAAACATGCTGCCATTGATCTTTATCGACGCAAAAAATTCCAGAGAATATTCGCGGATATTTGGTTTAAAGAGCTTCCAGCCAAGGATGGCTTGCCAGAAGAGATTTATATGGAAAAGGAGCGAGACCGCCAGCTTAGAGATGCGATTCTCTCGCTTCCTCCCAAGTATCGCATGGTTGTGATTTTACGTTCTATTGAGGGGCACAGCGTGAAAGAGACAGCAGAGCTCCTGGGTATCTCTGAGTCCAAAGCCAAGGTAGACTATCATCGGGCCATCAAACTCGTTCAACAAAAAATGGAGGAAAGGGGACGGAAGGAGGGGGGAGCACATGTATTGGAAAGACGTAGATATCCTACATGAGAGAATGAAAGAATTGAATCAATATGCTCCAAAACCGCAAATGGAAGCAAAGGAACGGCTAAGAGTGGCTTTAGCGGCAAAAGCAAGGAAAATGGATCAGCAGTCAATCGCCAGCAATCGAATGATCAAAAGTGTTCAGGCTGTTGCCTTTTTTCTGTTGGTTGCCTGGGGAGCTTCACTCGCTCTTCCTTCAACTGACGTAGAAGAACCAAGGCACTCGTCACCAGAACAGTTGTCTCCTCCGAGTTTTGAACCGATGACTGTTACAAAAATAGCTCCTGAAAATACCAAGGAAAGTGTACCGGTACCTCCTGCGGTTGGGGTGAAAAAAGAACAGATAGCGGGGCCAGAAAAACGAGTCACTACAAAAGAGTCGAGAATAGGAGAGAAATCTTCTAAGGAGAGCTCTGCTAAGACAACAACGGCTCCCTACAGCAAAACGACCTCGACTACCCTGCATGACCAAGCAGCTGCCTATCTCAAACAAATGGTTGGACAGGATAGTCGCTCCTACCAGTTTGTAGATTCCTTGTCGGATACAAAGCAAAAGCAATTTGTCTTTGCGCGTACCGTAAACGGGATTCCGTTCATCAATGATCACTACATCGTGATGCTAGATGAAGCCAACAACGGAAAATCTGTACTTGCTAGCCAGATTCAGATAAGAGAAAGAAATGAACAAACCTTTCCTGATCCATCCCGTACGATTTCTAAAGTAGAGGCGGAGTCCATTCTAGCCGACGTCATGTCGCTTTTCTATTCAGACACGCAGAACATCAGCTACAATCCTGACCTGATGGGTTTTGTAGATGCCAAAGATGGTCAATTGATTGGAGTCGAGAGGGAATATAACCAATTGCGTGGCAAGAATTACAAGGTGAGTGGCGTTGGAACGAGAATGATTGCTATGAATAAAGAAGAGGCCATGAGAATATTGGAAACGAATTTTGATTTCACGGTAGAAGGAGAAAGCTTGTGGAAAGTGGAGGGCGACAAGGGTACGACTACCTATCATTGGAAGGTGGGTAAGAACAGTTCTGTTTCTCTTCAGGCGAACGATTTGACAGGTGAGGTCACTGGATTCGAGTATGTGAATCCGCCAACATCTCCTTCTGCTGAAGCGAAGGATGCTACTGTTGTGACCGATACAGCCGTTTCATTCCTTCAAAAATATCTGGATTCCGAAACTACGGGGCTACAAGTGATCAAAGTTGAACTCTATTCACCTACATACCACATCTATTTCAAAGCTCTGTCTGGAAAAAAGCGTCAGGAGAATCATGTACAAGGGTACACAGTTGACATCGACTCCAAAACCGGAAAGGTGATCGGCTTTCAGAAGGATTTATCCAGCAACACTTCAAGTGCGCAGACTGACGAGCAAGAGATGCACCCAGAAAAAGCAGCGAGAGCCTACTTGAAAAACCATCCTGTAGAGCTGGCTTATATATGGGTGAAAGGCCAAGAGACCCCTTCGCTAGTCTATGTGCCTTTGGAACCAAAGGCAATGGCGAGCTATCTTGATTAAACAAACGGTGCAGGATAAGAATGCGTCATTATCTCCAGTGCGGGACGAATCACACATGCTAGCCGAAAAAGGTCCCCTTTGTACAGGTGACCTTTTTCGCTATGCGCGTATCATTTTTCATGAGCCAGGGTCGATTTGTAGCGATGTAAGTAAGATGAGCGACCATTGCCCGCATTTCATCACTGTTGTATGGCAATGGTTTACCATTCATGCATCGTTGAAAAAAGCCGTTGATCCGATCCTCAATTGTCAGTACCTTGTCAGAGCGGGCGATGTACTGCGGATAGACGGTGGTAACTCCTGTCAATGACGAGGTCGAATCCAGCCCGGCATTGCCATGGCAGCTTGAGTAGGAGAGTTTGTTATCACTTGCTTATGGCTGTAGTGGGGAGAAGAATATTTCCAGTCTAGGCTCCAGGCTCCGTCCTGCTAGGGGTTAAGACTGCCCGCTCCGAAGTGATTCGCGGGGAAACGCAAAAGTGGTAGCCGCTTCGTAGCGCGAGCACGTTGCGTTTCTGTTGCCCGCGAATCACTTCGGAGCTCGGTAGGACTCCACAAGTCGCTACGTCTGGAAATATTCTTCTCTGTCGTAACTGATGATATTTCTTCATTCATATAAATCTTTAAAAGCTCGTTTAAACATGGAAAGCTCGTAGAGGAAACAGGAGAAATAAGCGAAGATCTTAGGGACACCGACCGAGACTCCATGCAAAAAGCGAAACACGGTCTTAAGCGTCCACCTCTGAAAAACTTCCTGAATGGACTACTTTGGACGCGGTTTCGCTTTTTGCATGGAGTCGGGCAGTCAATCCCCCAGGGGGTGGCCCTAGAAGCTGAGCGTTTTCTCCTGTTTCCTCCCCACCACTACAGCAGCGTACAAGTAGGGCTTTTTAATTCAAGCAGTAAAAATCAACTCATACACCATCTTCACGATCAAAGTAATGGATACGACCAAAAATAACGGACGAACATAACGTACCCCCGTTTTGATAGCCATTTTGGCTCCAAGGTTCGCACCCAACAGCATCGCGATCCCCATGATGAGACCAGTCATGAAGACGACCTTGCCCTCCATTGTGAAGACAAAAAGCGCTGAAATGTTACTGGCCAGATTCAAAATTCGGCCATTGCCGGCTGCAATCACAAAATCATAGCCAAACAAAAGCACCATCAGAAAAACAAAGAATGAACCGGTTCCAGGCCCGAAAAATCCATCGTAAAATCCGATTAAAAAGGTAAAAGGAATCCCGATGCCGAGCGTGAATTTGGTCAGTCCTTTGTAGTTGGAATCTTGACCGAAACGCTTGTTGAAAAGGGTGTAAACAAAAATAAGTGCCATCATAATAACGACAAGGATCTTCAAAAACTCCTGAGGAACGAACAGAACTGTTTTCGCCCCGAAATAAGCACCGATCAGCGAGACAGGAAATAAGATCAGCATGAGCTTCTTGTCAAATTTACCGCTCTTGATAAAGGTGTAGGAGCTGGTGGCAGATGAAATCGTGCCAGCCAATTTGTTCGTGCCAAGAGCAAGATACGGGGGCATTCCTAGACCAAGCAGGGCGGGGAGGGAGATGAGTCCACCTCCACCAACAGTACTGTCGATGAATGCTGCAACGAATCCAAAGACGGCGAGAAGTACGATCGTTGATAAGTCCATTTCCACTAGATATCACCTGATTCTATTCGTTTGTAATAATCCAAGTCTAGCACGCTCCTTTTCGTTTGCAAGATAGAAATCTTTGAAATAATAAATAGATTAATATACTTTGCATACCGATTTGTTGAAAAACTTTTTACCTTGCAGTATAATGAACTCGTAAGCTTGACCTACATAATTTGAGGAGGAATGTTACAATGGCACATCAACTTCCTGCATTGCCTTATGCACACAACGCTTTGGAACCACATATCGACGCGCAAACCATGGAAATCCACCACGGACGCCACCATGCTACTTATGTTAACAACCTGAATGCAGCTCTGGAAGCACACGCAGACCTGCAAGGTAAAACTGTAGAAGAGCTCATCAGCAATCTGGATGCTCTGCCTGAGTCCATCCGCACTGCTGTTCGCAACAACGGTGGAGGCCATGCTAACCACACACTGTTCTGGGAAATCATGAGCCCGAATGGTGGCGGCGCACCAACTGGTGAACTGGCTGACGCAATCAACGCGGCTTTCGGAAGCTTTGACAACTTCAAAGCAGAATTTGCAAAAGCAGCTACTACTCGTTTCGGTTCCGGATGGGCTTGGTTGACTGCAGAAGGCGGAAAAGTAGCAATCAGCTCTACTCCTAACCAAGACAGCCCAATCATGGAAGGTAAAACACCTATCCTTGGTCTGGACGTTTGGGAGCATGCTTACTACCTGAACTACCAAAACAAACGCCCTGACTACATCGGCGCGTTCTGGAATGTTGTAAACTGGGATGAAGTTAGCAAGCGTTTCGCAGCAGCGAAGTAATTGTAACTTTACCAGCCAAAAGGCTTGTCGTTCTTTAGGAGCGGCAAGCTTTTTTTGTTCAGAGCAAAGAAACGGCATCGATTCTGGATACACTTGTAACCGAGATGATTATGCGATATAATACTTACAAAAAGTAACTAAGTTTAAAAAGTATAGAGGAGAGTGTACGCATATGATGCCGTCTTTTTTCATTGCACATGGTGCCCCGTTACTTGCCATAGAAAACAACGCCTATACAGAAGCACTGAACCAATTGCCTAGCCTGCTTCCACGCAAGCCGCGTGCTATCGTCATATTTTCCGCTCACTGGGAAGCACATGATCAAATGGTGGGAACGATGGACACCTTCCCGACTATTCACGATTTTGGCGGTTTCCCGCAAGCGTTATACGAAATCGAGTACCCGGCAAAAGGAGAGCGTGAAGTAGCGGATGAGACCATCCGACTTCTTCAGGAAGCTGGTATTCCTGTCGCTCTGAACACGACGAGAGGCTTGGACCATGGACACTGGGTTGTTTTGCGCCATATTTATCCGGATGCAGACATTCCTGTTGTTGCTTTATCAGTTAATCCGAACCTGACTGTAAAGGAGCAATACCAGATCGGCAAAGCACTCAGTCCCCTACGCGAAAAAGACGTTCTGATCCTCGGCAGTGGCGGAACTGTCCATAATTTTTCCTATATGAACCCGAGAGAGTCCGATGGTGCTACCTTTGAGTGGGCGGAGCAATTCGAAGACTGGCTGCAAACAACCTTGACTGACTGGAATGTCGAGGATCTCGCCAACTATCGCGAGCTTGCTCCACATGCCGAAAAAGCTGTTCCCGCGTATGGAACCGAGCATTTTGTTCCGCTTGTGTACGTCATGGGAGCTGCTGACGATGAACGTACAGCGAAGCGCCTGCATATGAGCATCCGCTATGGAAGTCTCAGTCACACCCTTTGGCAGTTTGGTGATTCGAAATAATGACCGTGCACATGGAGGATGTTTATCGGGAGTATAAATCATTACTGTTTTCCCTTGCTTACCGGATGACGGGCTCGGTAACGGAAGCGGAGGACATTGTTCAGGATACATTTCTTGCATTGGCAGGTACCGACATCCAAGACATTCACCATGTGAAAAGCTATCTGTGCAAAGCTGTGACCAATCGCTGTCTGGACTTATTAAAATCTGCCCGTTGGAAGCGGGAGCAATATGTAGGGGAATGGCTGCCAGAGCCGATGCTGGACGCTTCGGAAACCAATGATCCCTTGCATACGGTGATTGCCGAAGAAGCAGTCTCATATGGCTTGCTTGTTCTCTTGGAGAATTTACCGTCGACACTACGGGCCGTTTTTGTGCTCCGAACAGCACTCGGCTACGAATACAGTGAAATTGCCACGATGCTCGAAATGACCGAAGTAAATTGCCGGAAGAAGTTTAGCCTCGCAAGAAAAAAGCTGGCTGAAGCAGGATATCAGGCGATCATCCCTCAGTCGAATCGGATTTCGAGCCTGGTAGAGCAGCTAATGCAGGCCATCTCCAAGTCAGATGCGAAGGCATTGATCGGCCTTTTGACAAAAGATGCTGTGTTTGTCAGCGATGGTGGCGGGAAAGTCCGTGCGGCTATTCATCCCGTCTTCTCAGACGAGCGGATTACGGCCTTCTGGATGG
Source organism: Brevibacillus brevis (assembly GCF_022026395.1). NCBI lineage: Bacteria > Bacillati > Bacillota > Bacilli > Caryophanales > Paenibacillaceae > Brevibacillus > Brevibacillus brevis. Next base: position 1,081,818 of record NZ_CP041767.1, read on the forward strand.
GGGTATGGCCAAGGTGGGCTTCTCATGCTACCATGCAAATTCGCTCGATCAATGGCCAGGATGGAATCGCTGTCTACTCCGAAGGTCAGCTGAAAGCGATCATGCAGATCACAATGAATGAAGAAGATCGCATTGAAAGTTTGTACATGATAGTCAATCCAGATAAGCTTGCCCATTTGCAAAAAGAAAATGGATGATTCGTCACAAGAACGATACTTCACTCGTCTTTGAGGTTGAAAGCAAATTCGAGTGGAGAGGAAAGATGAATCATGCAAGCTAGAATCAATCATCGTACAGTGAATCCCGAAGCGTATCAAACCATGCTCAAGCTGGAAAAATTCGTGAATGAAAGCGGCTTGGACAAAAAACTGATTGAGATGATCAAAATTCGTGCTTCCCAAATCAATGGCTGCGCCTTTTGCATGGATATGCATACGCAAGATGCGCGCAAGCTCGGTGAGACAGAGCAACGAATTTATTTGCTCAGTGTATGGAGAGAATCAGCGGTTTACACAGAGGCAGAGCGGGCCGTCCTTGCTTTGACAGAAGCTGTCACGGTCATTACAGCTAACGGTGTTTCAGAAGAGCTCTACCAGCAGGTTCGCGAGCATTTTGACGAGAACCAGTACGTTGCCTTGATTATGGCGATCAATACGATCAACAGCTGGAACCGAATCGCGATTTCGACAGGAATGAGTGCTCCATATAATAAGTAAAGATCAGTCAAGCAAAAGACACGCCTCTTATAAAAGGAGCGTGTCTTTTTTCGGGCTATACATCCATTCCGATTTTTCTGCCCGGATAGAACTGTTTCTCTTCGGAAAGGGGATTACCTTTGGCAGTTAGCGCGGTAGGCGTAATCCGGAAGATGGCGGTTGTACTGCCCATCGAAGAACGATACTTGATGACATGCTGCAAAGGCAACGGTTCTGAATAATAGCCGGGTACGTACTTGTCGATCATGGATTGCATCGCATCGCGCATCTCTTCAGGTTCGGAAACACGCTCAATGGTCCCAGCGATAAACACACTCATGTAAGCCGTATCGATATGGGCAGGCACAGGCGAGGCGATTGTGCCGTACTCCTCGCAAACACTGAAACATACGCGGTTGTTGCCATTGATCATTTCGATCTTTCTGCCAGAATCCGCGCCGTGAAAATAAATACAGCCATTCCACCAAGCAAAATTCAAAGGCAGGATGTACGGCTCGATTTCATTGGACAAGCCGAGATGGCCGACCTTTGCCACTTGCAAAAACTGGTCAATTTGCTCCTGATCAGTGATGGTACGCTTGGAATAACGAATTGGTATCATGTCGAGTCCCCCAGTCTGTCGTTGTTATTTTGATCGTAATGGGTATTTGACTAGGAGAACAGGTGCAATTTTGGTGAAAATGAGCGGGTCAGATGACAAAAAATAACCGCCCTCTACTGACAGGGGCGGCAGTCTCGTCGATTACGAGCGTTTTGAATCCAATTTTTTGGTAAGCTGTTCTTCTCCGCGGTGGATCCAACCGACGAAGGAATCACGGATGGTCAGGTCAAAGTTGAGGTAGACCACGGCGACGAACATGTAGTGACTTTTCCCTTGAAAACGCGAGCGGTAGCGTAGATCAATCCATTTGACCTCGTAGCCAAAGGAGCGCTCCTTTGTTTCTACGTGCACATGATGGGTAAAAGCAAGAAAGGACTGGACTTTGTAACTTTTCTTGGCTGCCGCAATCCGCTCATTTTCCGGTTTGATGGAGAAGGTGTCCAAGATGACGACGTCTCCCGAAATGACTTCACCTACATACCAATGCTGGTCTGTCTTGGCGACGAAGGTCCAATACGTCCAGGAAAGAGTAGGAATGATGGTGAAAGTACCAGCTTTGCCGATTCGCTGACGAACCAGCTCGGTCGTTCGTCTTTGCACCTGACAACGCCAGTAGTAGTACCCGGCAATGATCACGTATATCCATAAAAAGACGTGTCCAGGATGCGCACCTGCTGCCCATAGCATAAAGCCGACGAGATGAGCAGCGAAAATGAACGGATCGAAAATGAAAATGGCGTTGAGCGCCACCCATTTGTCGCGAAACGGGTACAGGCCCTTTGTGCCATAGGAATTGAACAAATCAACGAATACGTGTAAACAGACGGCCAGGAATATCCAGCCGAGCAAATGCAGCCAATGGTGCTGTGGCATTATGGCCTGGATGAGAACGAAAATGGCTCCAGTCCAGAGAAATAAAGCGGGAACCGAGTGAGAAACGCCTCGGTGGTTGCGAATGTAGGCAGCGGTACCACGAAGGCGGACTAAGCCATCCAAATCAGGTGCCTGCGAGCCAATGACCGTTCCAATCATGACGGCCATTGCAAGTGACGGAGTAGAAGCTACGACAGGATCAAGATAGGCGAGCCCGGCCAATCCAAAGCCCATGGCAAAATGTGTGGCTGTATCCATGGAATCGTTGTCTTCCTCCCTTCCTTCCACTTTTATTGTTTATTATAGCGTTTGCCTAAGGTTAATTCCCGCCCGTTCTGAAAATATTTGTGTGCTTGTTCGCACGGGGTGGGAAGGGTATGATGAAAGCGTTGAATCGGTAAAGGAGGAACATGTCGCATGCTAACGGTTTTCATTGAATATAAGCTGGATACTGAAAAACGAAGTCACGCTCTGAGATTGCTCACCAAGATGGCTGAGCGAATGGAAGCGATGGGTGCACGTCAGTATCGCTCAATGGAGGGCTTGGATCAGCCCGGTCTGTTTGTCGAAACGTTTGAGGTCGAGACTGTTCACGTATACGAAGAAATCAAGGCAAACCGATTGGCAGACCAAGACTTTTGCGACTGTATTTCCGGCGGAGCTGCGAAACTGCATGTGTGGGCGTTTCGTCCCGCGGAACTGGGTTGAAAAGGAGTAGAAGAAAAGGAAATGGCAAGAAAAAAAGAAAGCTTGAAATATACACTTCCTGAACAATTTCATGTGTTTGGCTTTGCACAGGATTTGCTGGCCTGGTACGACTCACAAAAGCGGGATTTGCCTTGGCGGATCAACAAAGACCCCTATCGCATCTGGGTATCGGAGATCATGCTTCAGCAAACACGCGTAGAGACCGTTAAACCTTATTATGCGAATTTCATGGAGAAATTTCCGACGGTGAGTGATTTAGCGAAAGCGCCCGAGGATGATGTCTTAAAAGCGTGGGAAGGACTCGGTTATTACTCCCGCGCGCGCAATCTTCAAGCCGCAGCCCGCGAGGTAACGGTTCGCTATGGAGGAGTTGTGCCGGATACACCAGAAGAGATCGCTACACTAAAAGGTGTCGGGCCGTATACAGCAGGTGCCATTCTTAGCATTGCCTATGAAAAGGCGGAGCCGGCTGTGGATGGAAATGTTATGCGTGTTTTTTCACGCCTGCTGTATTTAACCGATGACATTGCCAAGCCTGCCACAAGAATCAAAATCGAGCATCTCGTACGCCAGGTCATTCCAGAGGGAAGAGCGGGAGATTTTAATCAGGCTTTAATGGAGCTGGGAGCGATGGTTTGTGTGCCGCGCACTCCGCAATGCTTGACCTGTCCGGTGTTTGACTACTGTATGGCGCGTCAGGAGGGAGTGGCAGAAGAGCTGCCGGTCAAAGGCAAAGCCAAACCTCCACGTCCTGTTGATCTGCAAGTAGGCATTATCGTTCGCGACGGCAAAGTCTTGATGAACAAGCGTCCCGATCAGGGGCTTCTCGCTGGCATGTGGGAATTCCCTACTGTTGAAACTGAACAGGAAAGTGATGCTGCCAAGCAGGAGGCACTTGCAGTTGGTTTGCGTGAACGATTCGGAATCGATGTAGAAGTCATGCAGCCGCTGGGTACGGTTCAGCACATCTTCTCCCATTTGCAGTGGAACATGCAAGTATGGTCCTGTGACTGGATCGAAGGGGAAGAGCTCTCCGCTCATGCAAGATACGTAGCTTGGGAGGAATTAGATGCTTACACCATCCCGATGGCGCATCAAAAAATTCGCGAACTATTGGGACAAAAATAACAAGTAGGCAAAGCTGTCGGGCATTTCTCGGCAGCTTTTTTTATTTTATCAGTCCGATATAACGCAAGCCGTGAGATATCCCGCCATCATCGACGTGTCGCGTTACGTAATTGGCATACGGCAATAAAGCTTTATGCGCATTGCCCATCGCGATCCCCATCCCGACATAAGAGAGCATTTCTTTGTCATTCAGACCGTCTCCAAAAGCAACTGCCTTGCTTGGCGCAAGCCCGATATGCGAGAGGAGCGCTTCAATACCAAGCGCTTTGGAACCGCCTTTCGCAAAAACATCTATACAATACTCATGCCAGCGTATAAACGAGAGAGCGGGAATCTCTTCTCTGTACCGCTGTTCATGCGCATCTGGCGTAAACAACAGCGCCTGATAAATATTTTCAGAATAGGCGAAGTCCGCATTGTGATCGGGGGAATCAAGCTTCAATTGCTGAAAGGTCCAATCCAAATAAGGATGCTGCTGATGGGTAGAAAAGCCCGCCGTACTGCCTTGAAACACGATGGGATGGTCGTGCTGGGCCGCGATCTGTTGCAATTGATCGAGTGTTTTTGGCGGGATGGGGCGATCATAAATGGTTTTTCCTTGATAGACGACATATGCGCCATTGCAACTGACATACGAGTCGATGCCGCACTGCTGGGCAAGCTTGTCAAAATAATAATGAGCTCTGCCTGTTGCTAAGACGACCTCGATCTTGTTTCTTTGCAGCTCTTGAATGGCCTAAAGCTTCGAGAGAGGGGGAGAGGAGTGGAAAATAAAAAGATCATGCCCCCGCAGACATGATCTTGGTAAAACCGTTTTTTATCGAATCAAAAACTCTGGAAATTGTGTCACGATCTGATGCTTTTGTTCTTCCATGCGTTTCAGCGCTTGCTGTTGCATGTATTTTGCTTCAATTTGCTTCGGTGTCAATTTTCGTTTCTCAATAATGATCGTGAAGAAAATCATTGGAATGTACATGAGTGTATCCCTCCCATCCCGTTAGTTTGGTGCAGTCAGCTACCATCTATCGCTTTGACTCCTGTAAACCTCATCATCTGACGCCGTTGTTTGTTTTTCATACCAAAATCCCTCCCGTAGTCAAGTAGTGGTGTCCATTAAATGCGGCTTACAAATTGTGCAGCTTCAAAAGCATGTTCTTCGGCGCGTTCTTCGAGATAGCGACAGCGAGCAGATTCCGTGAAAAGTTTCTCTGCTTGTTCCTTGTTGCGTTCAATCTTGACCGTGAAAAGCAAAAAGTTCAGTACCATTACCAATCACCCCCTTTCAAGGTGGAAAATGTTAATTGTCGAGAAAGAAAAAGACCACGGGCGAAAGCCTGCGGTCTTCTGGCAACAAAAACGGACATGCCGCTTTGAAGCACATAGAAAGACCACAAGCAACAACGCCTGTGGTCGGTAATAGACGAAATGGAAACGTTGAAGAGTACGAATACTACTGGAATTCGTCGACCCAGGAGGCGCTGCTATATTTAGTTGGAACATCCACAAGACGATCAAAAAGAGCTGAATTTAGATTCATTGCTATCATCATCATGGTGCTGCCTCCTTTCTTTCCGTAGTAGTAGTGTGTGGAACGTACTCTTAGAATATGGCATTTTTTTCTTGTTGTAAAGCGATTTTTTACCTATTTATAGAAGAAAGTATATTCTGAATATAATAAAAAATAATAAATAATAAACAAATGTGTAGTCCGGTGAGCAAAGGAAGGTTTACAATGAGACATATAACGGGTAACAATATAGGACAATCAACACGCAGAAAGGTGATGCTAGCGAATGAAAACACCCGGACTCACTGTAAGATCCAAGCTAATCGCTACATTTTCCACAATATTAGTAATCCCCATGCTTTTGCTCGGGTTGCTTTCATATCAGAGTGCCAAGGCAGAGTTGTCAGATGAATTGCTTACGACTGCCTCTGAAAATGTTCGATTGATAGATGCGCTTTTGAATCACACATTGCTGGAGCAATCGAGAAATGTAGAATGGATTGCCTCTGATATTGTACGCCAAGACATCTTAGAAGAGAACAAAATGAAAACGAAAAAACAATTGCAACGTTTTCTCGCGATGAACCCAGAAGTGAGTGAAGCGTATATCGGAGACGAAAATGGTGGCATGTTGACCGCGAGTGATTCGAAGCTTCCAGAGGGATTCGACCCGCGAAAAAGGGATTGGTACATAGCAGCTATGAAGCAACCCGGCAAGAGCATCATTGTGGACCCATACGTTGATGCCATAACGGGGAAAGTCGTGTTGGGAATGGCGATGTCCTTGCCAGATAAATCCGGTGTTCTGGGAATTGATATTCAACTGACAGCGCTGGACGCGACGGTCAAGCAAGCGAAAATCGGTACCCAAGGTTTTATGGCGATTTTGGATAAAAACCGAAAAATGCTAGTCAATCCAAATGGAGAGTCTGGCGTGGAGGTTACAGAGTCTTGGGCGGATACTGTATATGCAAAAGAGTCAGGTCGCTTACAATTTCAGCATGAAGGAAACCCCGTCCAAGCCGTGTTTACTACGAATGAAAATACGGGCTGGAAGCTGGTAGGCGTGATGTATGAAAGTGAAGCAGTAGAAGCAGCAAATCCGATTTTTTACACGATGCTCGTGATTATAATTGCTGCGCTGGTGGTAGCTGGCGGAGTCATTTACCTGATTTTGCGCTCCTTACTCCGTCCTCTGCGCATGTTGACAGAAGCGGCGGAAAAAATGAGCCAAGGCGATGTGACACAACAAGTAGATATTCGAAATGACGATGAGCTGGGTACGTTGGGCAAAGCCTTCAATCATATGGCGGAATCTCTTCGGTCCTTGCTTCATTCTGTGAATGATTCTGTTCAGCAGCTAGCTTCTTCGGCGGAGCAGCTCGCAGCAAGTGCGGATCAGACGAGCAAAGCGACAGAACAGATTGCAGAAACCATGCAAGAAATGGCGGAGGGAACCGAGCAGCAAGTCTCTCATTCGCAGGAGGGTAATGCAGCAGTCGAACAAATGTCGGCAAGAATCGGTCAGATCGCAGAGTATACACAAAATGTATTCACTGCAGCCAAGGAATCGTCACACTTGGCAGTGACCGGAAACAAATCCATTCAATCGGCTGTGCTTCAAATGAACGCATCCAGCGAATCGATTCACAGTCTGGCAGAAGTCGTGGATAATCTGGGGACGCGTTCCCAAGAAATCGGAAACATCGTGGATGTGATCACTGCCATCGCAAACCAAACCAATCTGCTCGCACTAAATGCGGCAATCGAAGCGGCTCGAGCTGGGGAGTCTGGACGAGGCTTTGCTGTAGTGGCTGATGAGGTACGCAAGCTGGCAGAGCAATCTGCAAGCTCGGCACAACAAATTAGCCAGCTGATCACCGCGATTCAAGCGGAGACAAACCATGCAGTGATTGTTATGGATCAGAGCAAGCGTGAAGTAACGGAAGGTATTGAAAAGGTGAACGAAGCTGGCCAATCCTTCGAACAAATTCAGTCAGCCGTCAATGAAGTGGCAGAGAAAATCGGTCAGGTATCTGAAGCGACACGTGATTTCTCCACGAGGACACAGCAAGTGGTTGAGATTATTGGTCATATTTCCGAAGTGACACTGCAAGCGTCAGATGGAACGCGGAGTGTATCTGCAGCTGCGGAAGAGCAGCTAGCCTCTATGGAAGAAATCGCTTCCTCAGCCGTTTCTCTCGAACATCTCGCGGAGGAATTGCAAAACCAGATCGGCCAATTTCGTATCTAAAAATAAGCCCGGCGCCGTGTTTGCATTCACGAGCAGCCGGGTTTTTTACTTAATCGTAAATAGGTGACGAGGAATGATCCCATCCCCCGCTGTCTCCATTCACTGGCCCACGGGATTCAAGCTCATGGATGACTTTGACGTGAAGAGAGGCTCCTTCTGCACTGAGGTAAGCTGCCAATTGTGAAAAATTGTGATGGTAATAAAGCAGCTCAGTCATTTCCCAATCAGCTAGTGGCATCATGGTTAATTCGGACAATTCCCGACCTATGTACACCCTGCCATTCCTCCTTATGTGGTAGTGGTTTGCCTGATACCGCGAGCTTAGTATGGCTATAGTTGAGAGGATCAAGTCATGCCGAGATTTTTTCCGTAGGTAGAAAAAGCGCAGGTGGAGTTGTATAATGAATAAGTGATTTTTACATATTAGTACCTGCTATTAATAGTTGGTCAGGTTGGGAGGTAATCTTTTTATGAATACAACGAAAAAAGTTGCACTGGTTACTGGCGGGACGCGAGGAATCGGGAAAGCGATTGCTCTTCAATTGGCAGAACAGGGCTATGACCTGGTGCTGAACTATTTGCGTAACCGCACTGCGGCAAGAGAAGCGGCAGCAGAGCTGGAAGCAAAGGGCGCTCGTGTCCATCTGATCAAAGCCAATGTAGGGGATGTAGCAAAAATCAAAGAATTGTTCGCAGAAATTGACCAGGAATTCGGTCGCCTGGATGTCTTTGTAAACAATGCGGCATCGGGTGTATTGCGTCCGCTGATGGAATTGGAAGAAAGCCATTGGGACTGGACCATGGAAATTAACAGCAAGGCGCTGTTGTTCTGTGCCCAAGAAGCGGCAAAACTAATGATCAAGGGCGGCAACGGCGGAAAAATCGTGAGCTTGTCCAGCCTTGGGTCCATTCGCGTTCTCGACAACTATACAGCGGTTGGCGTATCGAAGGCAGCTGTAGAAGCGATTACTCGTTATTTGGCAGTCGAGCTCGCACCGCATAATATTGTAGTAAACGCTGTATCTGGCGGAGCGGTGGATACGGATGCACTCAAACATTTCCCGAATCGTGAAGAATTGCTCGGCAGCTCAGCAGAGCGTACGCCAGCAGGACGCATTGTAGAGCCGGAAGATTTGGCTAATGCTGTGATGTTCTTGCTCTCCGACAAAGCGTGGATGGTTCGCGGACAAACATTGATTGTAGACGGCGGTATTTCTCTTTTGACATAATGATTTATTGTAGATGGAGTAGGGAGTTGGAGACTTTGTGGTGTGGCGACACAAGACAAAGTTGTCCATGTGTTGTACAATAGAGGAAGAAGGTTACGAAGGAGGCAACACATGCTGATTCGTCCGTTTCGACTCGGTGACTATTCGGCTATCACACGTATTTGGCAGGAGACGGGGTTGGACCAATCGGACAAAGAGTCATTGAACGATTTGGCCCAGCATTTGGCTTGGGACAGCGATCTGGTAATGGTTGCAGAAATTGAAGGCAGAGTGGTAGGGGTCGTGGTTGGCACGATCGACGGAGCACGTGCCTATTTCTACCGATTGGCTGTACTTCCAGAGATGCAAGGCTCAGGTATTGGTCGCGAACTCGTTGAAGCAATTGAAAAGCGTTTCAAGCAACGAGGTGTCAATAACGTCTTGATCATGGTCAATCAATCAAATCCGGAAGTCCTTCCGTTTTACCTTTCACTTGGCTATGAAGTACAAAAATATGTTACACTTTCCAAAAAGCTCTCTTCTTAAAGGAGGCTTGTCCCCATTCAAATAGAGAAGAGAAGAAAGGGGAGAGTCATGTCACCAACTCCGGGCTCCAATATCCGCATAGAAAGTTATAAACATGACCATTCGTTGCACCGCATATGGGACAAATCTACGTTGATTCATACCAGTGATGCGGTGGTGATTGGGGGAAATGATCGGGTCAAGGTGACAGAAGCAGACGGGCGGGAATGGCGTACGCGTGAACCGGCCATTTGTACATTTGGTAGAGGCCAGTGGTTCAATACCATTGCCATGATTCGTGATGACGGTATTTATTATTATTGCAACATTGGTTCGCCCTTCAGCATGAAGGGACAATTGCTAAGCTACATAGACTATGATCTCGACGTAAAAGTGTTTCCCGATATGACGTACTCAATTCTCGACGAAGAGGAGTTTCTTTTGCATAGCAAACAGATGAACTATCCTCCATTTGTTGTGGAAAGAGTGCAGACAGCATTGCGAGAGGTGCTGGATTGGGTAAGCGCACGACGCGGCCCTTTTCAAAACGGCTTCGTCCAACGTTGGTACGAGCGTTATCTTTTAGTGCGAGATGATGAGGAATAATCCCTTTCCCGTATGACCGGGGGAGGGATTTCCTTGTTTGCAAAGGAGGTATGACGGTTGAGCATACGCCGCTATTTGGCTTATGTCCTGCCCTATTGGAAACAAATATTGGGGACTATATGTATTGGGATTATTAAATTTGCGATCCCACTTGCTCTGCCGCTTCTTATCAAATACGTCATTGATGACCTGCTGCCGAGCCCGCTTCCTCAAGAGGAAAAGCTGAAACAGTTATTTTGGCTGATGCTCGGGGCCTTTTTGTTATTTACCGTTGTTCGCACCCCTGTTGAGTACATCCGGCAATACTATGCACAGTGGGTATCCAGTCGTATCTTGTTTGACATTCGCAATCAATTGTTTTCTCATTTACAACGACTGTCGATGCGTTACTACAACAATACAAAAACGGGTGAGGTCATCTCTCGGGTCATTAACGACGTGGAATCCACCAAAAGCTTCGTGGAAACGGGCTTGATGAATCTCTGGTTAGACCTGATTACGATTACGCTGACGATGGGGATCATGCTCTATATGGACGTGGAGCTGACGATTGTCGCCATTATTGTTTTCCCTTTGTACAGTATCTCTGTCAAGTTTTTCTACAAGCGCTTGCGTCAATTGACGAAGGATCGTTCTGCTGCACTGGCGCGTTTACAAGGGTATTTGTACGAACGCGTGAACGGCATGTCGCTCATCCGCAGCTTTGCATTAGAAAAGCAGGAGAGCAAGGAATTTGCCAAGGAGAACAATCAGTTTTTGGATAAAGCGCTGGCACATACGCGGTGGAACGCCCGAACCTTCGCTGTGGTCAATACGGTGACAGATATCGCACCGCTCCTGGTTATTGCCTATGCTGGCTACCAAGTCATCGGCGGGAGTATGAGCGTAGGGACACTCGTGGCATTTTATGCTTATTTGGAGCGTTTGTACACGCCGCTGCGACGTCTGGTCAATTCCAGTACAGTACTGACTCAGGCAATTGCCTCGATGGACCGGATGTTCGAGTTTATCGATGAATCGTACGATATCGTCGACAAGCCAAATGCAAGGGAGTTGCCAGTAGACCCTGCAACGAAACGCATTCGTGGAGAAATCCGCTTTGAGAATGTGTCCTTCCGCTATCGGGAGGAAGGCCCTCTCGTCTTGAACAATGTAAATCTGAGCATCTCTTCTGGTGAAACAGTTGCGATTGTCGGGATGTCAGGCGGCGGAAAATCTTCTCTGATCAGCTTGCTGCCGCGTTTTTGGGACGTGACCGAAGGGAAAATTACGATTGATGGCATCGATATCCGCGATGTGAAGCAGCAAAATTTGCGACATCACATCGGGATGGTGCAGCAAGATAATATTTTGTTTAGTGAATCAGCAAAAGTGAATATTTTAATGGGCAATCCGGATGCAGATGACAGTGCTGTGCAAGAAGCTGCGAAGGCGGCCAATGCCCATGACTTTATTAGCGAATTACCGAATGGCTACCATACGGAGCTGGGAGAGCGTGGCGTGAAGCTCTCTGGCGGGCAAAAGCAGCGAATCGCGATTGCGCGAGTTTTTCTGCGTGACCCGGGTATTCTGATCCTGGATGAGGCGACGTCTGCACTCGACTTGGAATCAGAGCACACGATTCAGGAATCTTTGTCCAGATTGGCAAAAGGAAGAACCACGCTCATCGTGGCCCATCGACTTTCGACGATTACCCATGCGGACAAAATCATTGTCATGAAAGAGGGACAAATCGTTGAGGAAGGCACCCACGAGCAATTGCTGGAGAGAAAGGGAGTATACTATGGCCTGTGGAGTGTGCAAGATTTAGGAAGTACATCCGACCTGCAACAGGGATAAGCAGATGGGATTGGAGGAAATCCGATGGAGATATGGCGCCGTAATTTATATGTGCTCTGTGGATCGTTGTTTTTCGTCATGGTGGCGATGAGCATGATCATGCCTTTTTTACCGCTTTACATTCAGCAGGATTTCGGAATTGAAGACCCTCACCAAGTCACGGCTTGGGCGGGGATTATTTTTGGAGCCAACTTTTTGACGGCGGGCCTCGTCTCGCCTATCTGGGGAAATTTGGCCGATAAGCACGGGCGCAAGATCATGATTTTGCGCTCGGGATTTTTCATGTCTATTACCATGGCAATGACCGGTTTTGCGGGAAGCCTGTGGCAGCTTCTGGCTCTTCGTCTGCTCAATGGACTCGTAGGGGGAATCATCCCAGCCAGTACCGCATTGGTAGCATCCTCTGTCCCAAAAGAACGAATTGGCTATGCAACGGGATTGCTTCAGTCTTTTATTACGGCCGGAACGATTATGGGACCGCTGTTTGGCGGGGTTCTCGCGGAGAAGATCGGCTTTCGGATGATTTTTGTGATTACCGGTTGCGTATTATTATTGGCCACCTTGGTCATTACGTTTACGGTGAAAGAGAACTTTGTTCCACCTGAAAAAAAGGAACGGTCGAGTCTACGGGAAGATTTTCAGATGATCTTTTCTTCCAAAGAACTCCCGGCGCTCTTTTTTGTAACCGTAATGATCCAGTTTGCGTTGTTTAGCATTATCCCTGTGTTGCCGATCTACATTTCGCAGTTGCTCGGTTCGGAAGGGGCAAAGGTAGCGCTGTGGGCCGGAATTGTCCAGGCTTGCATGGGGGTAGCAAACGTCTTTGCCTCCCCACAGCTGGGGCGTTTAGGAGATCGGTTCGGTTCGCAAAAGGTGCTCTTGTTCTCGCTTTTGGCTGCCGCAATCATCTTCATTCCGCAAGGTCTCGTACATACGGTATGGCAATTGGTCGCGCTCCGGTTTTTGTTAGGCTTGTCGCTGGGAGGACTGCTTCCATCCGTCAATGCTTTGCTGCGAAGAGCAACACCTGTACATATGGTCAGTCGTGTTTATGGCTATAACAACAGCTTCGTCAGTATCGGCAGCATGCTTGGACCGATGATTGGCGGTTTTTTGGCAGGCTATGTGAGCATTAGCGGAGTCTTTTACATGACGAGTGCTTTCTTGTTTATTAACGCAGGCTGGGTGTACTACAGCTTTTTCCGAAACAAATCTGTACAGCATCCTGATTCTGGAATAGAATAAAAGGTAATTTTCGCGAAAAGAGGTGCACCTCCATTGTGATGGCGAGTCGGTGTGAATAACTTCATATTCCATCAGGACGACGTATAGGCTGGTCCTGAACCGACAGGAGGGTGCGCTTCATGTGGCATCGACGCTTTATTTGCCTCTGGGCGGGTCAGACATTGGCCAACCTTGGGGATGTATTTTATATTGTTGCGTTTATTTCGGTCATTTACGCTGCAACTGGCTCTGTCATGTACACGTCGTTTATACCGGTTGTCATTGTGGCATCGCAGTCTGTGAGCAGCTTGTTGGCACCGCTGGTGTTTCAGCGATTGTCGTTGACGGGCATGCTCGTGCTGTCGCAAGGCTTGAAGACGATACTTTTGGCTGGAGCCTCCTTAGCCGTCAGCAGCGGTGTAGGAGAGCAGGGAGAGTGGATCTGGCTGTTGTTCGGATTGGGGTCAGCCATCGCCTTTATGGATGGCTGGGCAAACCCTGCACGCAATGCCATGGTGCCGCAGTTGGTCGGACGAGAAGATCTCATGCGAGCGAATGGGCTGCTTGCCACCTCGGATCAAACCGTTCATTTTGCAGGCTGGGCCGCAGGAGGATTACTCGTTTCTTGGTTGGGAGCAAGTATCGTTCTGTGGGGAACGGTTGGTGCCTATGTAGTGGCAACGATCGCGATGACAGGCATTGCACCGGCGAAGGAAAAGCTGAGCGAAGAACAGGGGGCCAGGGCGGCAACAGACTGGCTCACTGGATGGAAAACCATTCGCGATGTGCCTGTACTGCGATTGCTGGTCGCAATGGATGTTGTGATCGGCTTGTCCGGGGGTGTGTGGATCGCTGCGATTATGCTGCCATTTGTCCTCGATGTGCTTGGACAAGGAGAAGCATGGTGGGGCTATATCAATGCCGGTTACATGCTTGGAGCTATTGCGGGTGGGACGCTGCTATTGATGTATGCGGAGCGGATGCGTCGCCATTTATTTCGCTGGATCGTTTGCGGTACGATTGGAGTCGGTTTTTTTACCTTTTGTTTTGGTAGCAGTACGAACGCTCTGGTGGCACTGTTGTTTTCCTTTGCGCTGGGCCCGTTTTTGGAAATGGTGCATGTAAGCAAGCAGACTCTTTTGCAACAAGAGACGGAGGAATCGGCACTGCCCTATGTCCTGTCAGCAAAAGGTACGATTGATTTACTCGTTTTTGGAGCTTCTGCCTTGGTGATGGGTGCTATCGCTGAATGGCAGGGAGTCCGGGCTGTTTATTATGTCTCTGCTGGATTGTTACTCATCGCTTTCCTTTTTGCGTTGCGCTTGCAAAAAAAGCAGACGGAGCATTCCAGTGGGGTTACCGTAGATTAAAACACGAGCAGGCTGTCTTATCCGTAGACTTTTCTACTGGTAAGGCAGCCTTTTTTGATGATATGCTTCTTGATCATAAGAAGGTATATGTATTTTTTATCTATTTCCATAAAAAAAACTTATCGCAGTAGTTACATCAGCTTCCTCTCTTTAATAAAATCAACAAATGCTTTTAACAAAGAGATTTGCATCGATTCCTTCCGATAGATCATCCACGATTTGCGCAAGATCGGCTCTCCGTGCTTCGTCCGCAATTGAATCCGGTAAAAGTCTTCACTGCCCGTCAGGACAATCTGCGGGATGATCGCATAGCCAAATCCACTCAAGACCATCTCCTTGCACGTCTCCATGTGATCCACTTCCATCGTGATCGATGGCGGCTTGGAAAACGTCTCCTTCCACCAGTTGTCAAACAAGTTTTCTAGCGAGATATCCGTTTTGTACATGATCCTGGGGAGCCCAGGCAGCTCAGGAAGCGAAATCTCCCGCTTGGATACAATCCAGATGTTTTCTGTCATGATGAGATGCTTTTCCTCCGGCCAGTTGTAATCTCCGCGGATGAACCCGATATGCACATCCTGTTTGTACACGGAGTTCGTCAGTTCTGAGCTGCGGCTCGATGTTACTTTGAACTCCACGTCCGGGTATTGTGTATGGAATTGCTTTAAGATATGCGGTAACTTGTAGCGGGCCAGGCTGCTCGCTGTGCCGATTTTTAATGTGCCTGATATTTTATTGTCCATGCTTAACAGAAATTCTTTTGTCCGCTGCAACTGCTGGAGCATCTCAATCGCATACTTCACCAAATACTCGCCCTGCGGGGTGAACTCCACGCCTCTCCTGCCCCGATGCATGATCGTAATCCCGAACTCTTTCTCTAGCTGCTGAATGCGATAGCTGAGCGAGGGCTGGGATACATACAAAACCTCCGCTGTTTTGGTCATATTTTGTTGCTCATAGAGTGTTTTCAAGAGCAGCCAATCCTTTTCGTCCACGTCATTTTCACTCTCCCTGCACGCTTTGGTTTTGTACCTTTATTGTAGTAGCAATTGAATGAATCGTACAAAAAATTTATGGAAAATGATAAAACATTCGTATTTCTTTTTATATTCACGGATGTGGTACCTTAATGGCACAGAATCAAAAAAACATTCATGGAGGCAGCAGATGTACGATTTTGGCCAAGTTCACAAAATCCCAACCGTGATCATGAGGGGGGGCACCAGCAAGGGATTGCTTTTACGTAGATCGGACCTTCCTTCAGATCCAAAGCTGCGTGATGAAGTCATTTTACGCTTGTATGGGAGTCCTGACAGTACGCAGATCGATGGATTGGGCGGAGGCACCTCGCTATCCAGCAAGCTCGCCATAGTCGGACCGTCCCTTCAGCCTGATGCGCATATTGACTACACATTTGGTCAGGTCAGCCTGGAGAAAAAGGTCATCGATTACAACGTTACATGCGGTAACTTTGTCACGGCAGTCGGCTTGTATGCAGCAGAGGAAGGATATGTGCTGTTACAGGAGCCGGTTACCTACGTACGCATTTACAACACCAATATCAAAAAGATGATCGTGGCCGAAATTCCTGTGAAGGATGGGCAAATCGAGTACGAAGGAGACTTTGTCATCGACGGTGTACCCGGCTCATCAGCAAAAATCATGATCAATTTTCTCAACTCCGGCGGTACCTTTACAGGGAAGACACTGCCTACCGGACATGCTACCGATACGATCCGCTTGCAAGATGGAGGTCAGTTCAAAGTGTCGATCATCGATTGCGCCAACGTTGTGGTGTTTGTGCGAGCAGAGGATGTGGGCGTGCAGGGAACAGAGCTGCAAGCTGAGGTCAACAACAATAAAGGGCTCATGTCCACATTAGAAGCAATTCGAGTCGAGGCGGGCATTTTAATCGGAATGATTCAGCCAGAAGACAGAGAGAGAGTATCGCCATCGTCACATGCACTGCCAAAGATTGCGATGATTGCTCCGCCTCAAGTGTATAGCACTTCCGTTCATCGCAGAATTGAAGAGAATGAGATCGATCTGGTTTCACGCTACATTTCTATGGGGAGTCTTCATCGTGCTTATGCAGTAAGCGGAGCCATTGCAGTGGCAGCGGCGGCGAAAATCCCGGGAACTATTCCGAATGAAGTGGTCGCCACACAAAACAAAGGAATTCGCATTGGGCATCCGTCAGGAGTGATCTATGTAGAGTCTACAGTGGAACAGCATGGAACTAACTGGATTGTGAGTCGGGCAGCCAATGGAAGAACAGCCCGTAGGCTGATGGAGGGCTATGCACATGTGCCCGTATCCGTCTTACGTAATAAATAACTGATTATTCTGCCTTTATTTAAGGAAATGAAGAAAGTCTGTGCAGTGGCGAAATACCCATTACGGGCTTTGCCACTCACAGAATAATGTAAGCGTTTTACTAAACGAAACAGTAGGAGGAATTGTCATGCAAAGAAGAACGAAAAAATGGATGTTGGCTGTTTTGTCTACAGCACTGACGGTCAGTTTGGCTGCTTGTGGCGGGACCAAGGAGACTGGAAAAGGTCAAGCGACCGCAGCTGCATCCAACTATCCGGAAAAAGCGATCACGCTCGTTGCTCCCAACGGGGCAGGCGGTGGTTTGGATAAAACGGCAAGACTTCTGGCAAAAGGTTTGGCTGACACGAAATTGGTAACAAAAACCGTCCTGGTCGAAAATAGACCTGGCGGGGGAGGCAGCGTCTACATGGCGGAATATGCCACCAAAGAAACCAAAAACCCGTACAAGCTGCTGGTGAATTCACCGCCAGTGCTTTTGAACAACCACAAAAAAGAGGGAAATAGTCCATACGGCTACAAAGATACAACTCCGCTGGCGCAGTTAACGCGAGATTACGGCGCGATCTCCGTGCCTGCTGATTCCAAGTACAAGGATCTCAAGTCTCTCTTGGATGACATCAAGGCAGACCCTACACAGGTGACAATCGCTGGCGGTTCCTCACCGGGCAGCATGGACCATGTGATTGCAATGCTTCCGATCTACAAGTACGGTCTTGATCCGAAAAGGGTCAAGTATGTCGCGTATGAGGGTGGTGGAGAATCGATCACCGCGCTGCTCGGCAACCATGCACAAGCTGCGGCCAAGCCTGTATCGCTGGTACTGCCTTATTTGGAAGCGAAAAAAATCCGCGTGTTGGCCGTGACTTCGCCTGAGCGTCTTGGCGGTATTTTGAGCGACGTGCCGACTATGAAGGAACTTGGTCTGGATGCGGAATTTACGATCTGGCGTGGCGTATTGGGTCCAAAAGAGATGGGAGAAGCCGAGGTCGCATACTGGGATAAAACCTTCAAGGCATTGAGTGAAAAAGAAGAATGGAAGCAATTGTTGAAGGCGGATGGCGTAGAGGGCGATTACAAGAACTCGAAGGATTTCAAAGCATTCCTGGACGAGCAGGATAAACAGATCGAGGAACTGTTGAAGGCGATCGGGATTCATAAATAAAGCGGGACACAGAGGGAAGGGGCAAGACCTCTTCTCTCTTTCACTCGCCTCGCAACAGATTTTCAACAGGGAGGGAGAACAGCCATGAGTAAAACATTTGATCGCTATGCCAGTCTGGCTTTCCTTGCGTTGGGTGCCGGAGTTGTCTACCAGAGCCAAACTATTAGCCAAAGTGCTTACGGAAGCAATGTCGGGCCGAATATTTTTCCGATGCTTTTCAGGAAGGCAAGGAAGCTGTATTACAGGCGTCAGCCAAAATGAATATGGTTCAAAATCTGATGAACCAGAGCATGGAGTCTATGACTGAGTTGCATGGCCAATCAGAGCGAATCGGGCAAATCTCTACCATGATTTCGTCGATTTCCAACCAAACGAAACTATTGTCGTTAAATGCAGCGATCGAAGCAGCGAGAGCGGGTGAAGCGGGCAGGGGATTTGCGGTGGTAGCTGATGAAATTCGCAAGCTGGCTCAGCAGACAGCCGATTCGACGCAAGACATTCAAGGGATTATTGATAACATCCAGTCGCAAATCTACCAGTTCATGAAGCGTTCAGAGGAAGGGCATGGAGTGATTAAGGAGGGTGTCAGAATCGTCGGGCAGACTGGCGAAACGTTAGGAGATTCCGTGGAGCGGGTACAACAGACCGTTGCCTCCATTGACGATATTAAACAGCGGATGGATGAACAGGCCAAGCTGTCTAGGCAAATGGTCGATGCCGTTTTAGAAGTAACGGCTCTTTCTGAGGAAACATCGGCTGGCTCAGAGGAAGTGCGCGCTGTTGCCGAAACGACACTGGGCGATATGGACAGGCTGACGCAATCTGTGACAGAACTGGATAAAATGATCCGACAGTTTGAAGCGTTGGTGAAGCATTAGGAGGTGGAGCTGTCTAGTTCGGTAATGGTACCAGAATGGAACAGACTTATTCGAACACCCTGTGCATCATAGGTATAATGGGTATAGACCAGCATCTTATGAAAATCAGCAACTTGGCTGACCGTATAGACTTCTTCCAGCCAATACATAAAGTATACGCAAGGGGCTATCTCCACGTAGTTGAATGTATAGTAACCATTGAATCCTTTATGCATCCCAGCAATCCCGACATCATGCCGGTGAGTAGCGTCAAAGAAATCGATGATAAATATATTGCCATCATCATAATCATAGCGAAAGGACTTACCAGCATATACTGGGAGCCGATGACTGTATTGTATATACGGAAAATTGGGATGATGCATAGCCTACTCCTCCTTTTGTAAGCAATATATGTCAAACATAGGCGTATGCTCTCCGTGGAATACAAAAAACAGCGGCCATTCCAAGACTTTCTTTTTCAGGTCTTAGGTAGCCGCTGTTTCACTTATATTGGGTCAGTCAAGGCACTATGCTTATTTTCCGCCAAGGTGACGCAGGATCGCCATCAAATCGAGCTCTCCCAGTCCTGATTCCAGTGCATGGCGATAGGTGGCATTGACGGATTCCGCCAATGGTGTAGAAACGCCTGCTTCATGCGCTAATCGAAGGTCCTTGGCCATATGCTTCAGCGCAAAGGCAGCCGGATAGTCGTCAGCGAGAATCGAGGCTGCTTTTCCGCGAATTAACGGGGTTCCCACGGCGCTCTCGGAAATGATGTCCAGCATCTGTTCTGTGCCAATGCCGAGAGAGCGTGCGAACAGCAATGTCTCTGAGACACCTTGTACCGTAATGCCAAGCAACAGATTGATCGCCAGCTTGGCAGACGTGCCAGCACCGTTTGGGCCCAAATAAAAGGCTGCTTTGCCTAGCTTGTCCAGCATCGGCTTGACTACCTCATAATCCGCCTTCTCGCCGCCTACCATGATGACGAGCTTCCCTTCTTTTGCAGGTCCTACACTGCCAGAGACAGGCGCATCGAGAAAGCGCAGCCCAGCTTGTTTGGCTTGCTCGGCAAGAAAACGGGAAGTATCCGGGGAAATAGTGCTCATGTCCACCGCCAGCTTTCCTTGCACAGGAAGACGCAAGAGGCCATCTGAGCCTGTATAGATTGCTTTTACAGCATCATCATCACTAACCATGGTAAAAAGTACATCGCTTTGTGCCACGAGCTCAGACAAAGTCGCAGTCTCTTTCGCACCCAATGCCACTAATGGTGCAGCTTTTCCCGGCGTACGATTCCAGACACGTACGTCGTAGCCTGCAGCCAGCAGATTGCTAGCCATTGGTATACCCATGTTACCCAAACCAATCCAACCGATGATCATCGTGTTGTTCTCCTATCCGCGATTTATGCTTTTATTTGTTGTTGAACAAGTATCTTCAAAGCAGCGTGCTTGGATTCTGTCATGGCAAACAACTCGTCAAACCCTGAAGGAAGCGTCTTGTCAAGCACACGCAAGCCTTCCTCGGTAATGCCACCTTTGGTAGCAACACGCTCGATCAGCTGGTCAAAGCTAAGCTGTTCGTTTTTGAGCAAAAGAGCGGTTCCCAGCATCGTTTCCACCAGCATGCTTCTTGCAGTATCCAAGTCAAGCTCCGGTGTTTTGCGAACGGCTGCCTGCGCGAAGGAATCAAGAATCCCTGCGATCAGTCCTGGTGCGCTGCTGGTGAGAATCGTCGCTGTTTCGATCTCGACCTCGGATACTTCCTGTGATTGACTAATGGAAGACAGGAGAGCGAGAAGCTCATTGCGATCCTCTGCACTTGTTCGACTGCTGCATGTAAACAGAGACACACCATGCAGCTCTTGCGAAGTGACTGTAGGAATTACCTTGCTTACGGCACCTGTATGGACGGATTCCAAATCATCGATGCTAACACCTGCTGCTACTGAAACGATATGTACACTTTTGGGGATCGACAACTCACGCAGTACAGGCAGGATATCCAGTGGTTTTGTGCAGAGAAAGACCAGCTTTGCCTGATCGCACACCTCTTGCGCACTTTCGGCTATGAGAATGCCATGTGATGCTTGCAGATTTTCAGCCTTTTCTCTTGTTCGATTGAAGACGGTTATTTGCTCGGGCTGGATCACACCGCTTTTACAGAGTGATTTCACCAGCATTTGTCCCATACTGCCTAATCCAATGATTCCAATTCGCATGTGCAAAACCCCCCGCCTTATTGTAACGTAGCCTCATGAAAAAAGGTACAGCCTCCCATATGAGGGAGCTGTACCTTTGCCGTTTCGTTTAACGGATTAGTCGTCAGAGCTTCGGAAAATCATGATGTATTTCGCCAACTCCAGAACAGAGATCAGAGCGGCAGCTACGTACGTCAGAGCGGCTGCGCCCAGTACTTTGCTTGCGCCACGTTCTTCTTCATTCCGGATGAAGCCCATTTTGAGCATCAGTTCTTTCGCGCGGCTGCTTGCGTTAAACTCGACAGGTAGTGTGACGAGCTGGAAGGCAACTGCTCCGGAGAAGAAGATAATCCCGATGAGCAGGAGTCCAGCCATTTTGAAGAAGAAACCAGCCAACAGCAGCAATGGCGCCACACCGGACACCAGGTTGACTACCGGGAAAATGCGATGGCGTGCTACTAGCATCGGGTACGAGACCTT
The DNA here is from genome assembly GCF_022026395.1 of Brevibacillus brevis. NCBI lineage: Bacteria > Bacillati > Bacillota > Bacilli > Caryophanales > Paenibacillaceae > Brevibacillus > Brevibacillus brevis. Next base: position 1,103,419 of record NZ_CP041767.1, read on the forward strand.
GTGCTGAATCGCATGGCCTACCTCGTGACAAGCAACGGACAGAGAGGCAATCGAGTTGCCGAAGTATACGGGATCAGACAGGCGTACGACACGGTCAGTCGGGTCGTAGTGGTCAGTCAATGTACCTGGGATATGTTGAACAGGAACGTTCGTCAAGCCGTTCGCATCGAGCATGCGACGGGCTGCCTCTGCACCGGTAAGACCGGAGGAGGTAGGAACTTCGGCGAATTTGTTAAAAGTTCCTTTCACACGGAACTGTGCCCAGAGCGACAGTCCGAATGCAATCAGAATCAGGAAATCCATAGGATGGAAAAACATTCCACACTCACTCCTCATTGTAATCTATGAAAACGAAATGTTGCTAAGCCATACATGTAACCTTACTACTTCATTCTGTCCCATATTCATGTATACGAATAAGTCCTATGACAGTTTCACTATTTTATTGTACAATCTCTGACCATTATTGACAATGTTGCCGCATGCGAAAAAACAGACACATTCCTCGTCAGTATGATTGGGAATGTGTCTGTTTTGATGCTCATCTGTCGTGATTTTGAGTTTTATGATGCTCGGTTTTTCGCGGGTTTTGAAAGCCCTTCACTTCGAGCATCTTACTGCTCATTTTGGAATCCAACGTCTTTTCAGGAGCCTGCGGATATGATTTTTCACCTTTGGACACCGGGATATCCTCCTCGAAAACATAATCGCGAACAGGCTTATTATTTCCTCGGACGGATACGAAAGGACGTGGGAATGGTTTACAGCTGAGAAAAGGCGCGGTCTACAGCCGAGATGGTGTATTGAATGTCTTCTTCTGTATGAGCTGTCGTCACGAACCAAGCTTCATATTTGGATGGAGCCAGGCATACACCTTCATTCAGCATCAGCTGGAAGAAGCGGGCAAAAATTTCTCCATTCGCTTTCTGAGCTGCATCGTAATCATGAACAGGCTCGTCCGTAAAGTAAACAGCCAATGCCCCTTTTACACGATTGAGCTGAATGGTCACGCCGTGTTTGTTTGCCGCTTCGATGATTCCGTTCGCCAGCATAGCGCCAAGTCGTTCGAATTCATCGTACACGCCCGGCTGCTTCAATACTTCCAGGCAGGCAATACCCGCACGGATAGAAGCAGGATTACCAGCCATTGTTCCTGCTTGATACGCAGGGCCGAGTGGGGCGACTTGCTCCATGATTTCCCGACGACCTCCATAAGCGCCGATTGGCAGACCGCCACCGATAATTTTGCCCAATGCAGTCAGATCAGGCTCGACTCCGAGGAGGTTTTGTGCGCCGCCATAGCAGAAGCGGAAGGCCGTGATCACTTCATCGTAGACGACAAGGGCGCCAGCTTCGTGCGTAATGCGGTTAACCTCTTTCAGGAAGCCAGGCTCAGGTGCCACGATACCGAAGTTGCCGACAATCGGTTCAACGAGGACGCAAGCCGTTTCGCTTCCCCATTTGCTCATAGCTTCTGCGAATGCTTCGATATTATTAAAAGGGACGGTAATGACTTCGCTGGCAATGCTTTGCGGAATACCTGCACTGTCTGGAATCCCCAGAGTAGATGGCCCCGAGCCGGCAGCAACGAGCACCAAATCAGAGTGGCCGTGGTAGCAGCCTGCAAATTTGATGATTTTGACACGTCCGGTATAGGCACGTGCTACACGAATGCAGGTCATGACTGCTTCTGTACCGGAATTGTTGAAGCGAATGCGCTCCATCGAAGGGATTGCTTCGCGGATCATGTTTGCAAAGGTAATTTCCCATGGAGTAGGCGTACCGTACAGGGTTCCATAGGCAGCCGCTTCGCAAATCGCTTTGGTCACATGTGGATGTGCATGGCCAGTAATGATGGGACCATATGCTGCTAAATAGTCAATATATCGATTGCCGTCCACGTCCCAGAAATACGCGCCCTGGGCACGTTCCATCGTTACGGGTGCTCCCCCGCCTACGGCCTTGAAAGAGCGGGAAGGGCTGTTTACCCCGCCTAGAATGACGTCGAGTGCTTGCTCGTGCAGTTGCGCGGATCGTTCACGTTTCATGCATATTCCCTCTTTTCTTTTGGAACTACCTCTTTTGGAAAAAGTCCTTCATTATCTTACCACAGCTGTTCAACAAGTGGATATGAACGGAGAGCTATAGATGAAGGAAAGGAAAAATGATACAATTTTCAAGCAAATCACTCCAAGGGTAAAGGCGTGGTCATCATGAAACTTGAGTGCATCTCCATGAAAGGAAGCGGCAAAAGCAATGAGGACGCCTATGTGATTCAGCAGGTCAAGCATGTGTATGCGGTCATCGATGGCACTACGTCGCTGATCCCGTATGAGAACGAAGCAGGGCAGACAGGAGGAGCTATCGCGGCTGACCTTGTAAAAAAGCAGTTGGAAGCAATGCCGGAGGATGCAGCTTTGCACAATTATTTGGGGACGATAAACGAAACCCTTCAGGAGCAGATGCGGCAAAGTGGCATCAATCTTGAGAAAAAGGAAGCATTATGGGGAGCGGCCTGTGCAGTCGTTCGTGTAGGAGATGCCCATATCGAGTATGCGCAGTTGGGTGATTGCATGATATTTGCCGTTTATGATGATGAGATGGTAAGACCCCTGACTCACACGCAAGTCAGCCATTTGGAACAGGCCGCCTTGGCGAAGTGGGAAGAAGGAATCAACGAAGGATCGTGTACCCGAACAGAGCTGTACGAACGATGTATGGACATCCTGATCCATAACCGCTATCAGGCGAATGGACCAGGAGGCTACGGCGTGTTGAATGGCGATGTTGCCTGTCGGGATTTTATCGAGTATGGACGCATGAATCGAGTTGGCGTGAAGGCATTGGTGCTGGTAACGGATGGTCTTTTCATGCCGAGAGCTATAGGTGGAGCACAGCCAAAGTGGGAAGAAACGGTGCTGCCGATTGTACATAAAGGGCTGCAACGTTATACAGACGAGCTGATCGCTCTGGAAAACAATGATCCCGAATGCATCCACTATATCCGCTTTAAAAAGTCAGACGACAAAACGGGCATGATTCTTTATCTTCAATAACAGTTTGGTGCAGTTTGCCTTTTGCACAATTCGATTGGCTCATATACACTACAAATGGTATTTAAGCGAAGAAAAAAGGACGGTTTTCCATGATTCAGGTAAATCATTTACAAAAGGATTTCCGCATTCATCAGTCCAGACCGGGCCTTGGTGGTGCTTTTCGTGATTTGTTCAGTCGAGAGTACAAGACAGTAAAAGCGGTGGATGACCTTTCCTTTACAGTAGGGGAAGGGGAAATGTTCGCGCTGATTGGGGAAAATGGTGCCGGAAAATCAACCACGATCAAGATGCTGACGGGTATCTTGACCCCGAGCGATGGCGAAATCGTCATCAACGGCTATGTGCCTTTCAAGCAGCGGGAAGAGTACGTTCGATCCATCGGAGTTGTTTTCGGGCAGCGCTCTCAGCTTTGGTGGGACTTATCTCCGCTAGAGTCCTTCCGCCTGTTGAAAAGCGTTTATAAGGTTAACGAAGTAGAAGGAGAAAAATGGCTGGAGCGTTTGATTGAGGAGCTGGAAATTTCACCGTTCGTCAGTCAGCCAGTGCGCAAGCTGAGTCTCGGACAGCGGATGCGCTGTGAAGTGGCTGCTTCGTTGATTCATAAGCCACGCCTGCTGTTTCTCGATGAACCGACAGTTGGACTCGATGTCCTCGTTAAGCAAAAAATCCGTGAGTTTCTCCGCAATCTGAACGAGACGGAAAATATGACGATCTTGTTGACGACTCACGATGTGTCAGACATCGAAGCACTCTGTAAACGGGTGCTTGTCATGGACAAAGGAAAGCTGATCTTCGATGGTCTACTGAATGACCTCAAGGAAAAATGGGGCAATGGCACAGAAGTGTCCTTCCAAATGAAAAAGCGCACTTCAGCAGCAGATCTTCGTCAGGCATTGGGCGAGATGCCTTGTGAGATCGAGCAAATCAATGACTTTACCCTCAGTGTAAAAGTAGCGCGAAGTCAAGAAATGTTGCCCTTTGTGTTGTCGACGGTCATGTCCTCCTTTGAAGTCAGCGACGTGAAAATCGAGGAGACGAGCACAGAGGATATCGTTCGCAACATTTATTCCTCAGACCAAGAGGTAAGAAGCCATGCGTAAGCTTTATATGGAACTCATCCGCATGAGGTTTTTGACGATGCTTGCCTATCGTGTGAACTATTACAGCGGGATCATTATCTACGCGATCAACATCGGTGCATACTACTTTTTATGGGGAGCGATCTACGGAGGTCAGCAGCAGCTGGGCGGGCTTACGGTGGAACAGATGACTTCCTATGTTGCGATTGCTTGGATGTCGCGGGCGTTTTATTTTAACAACATCGATACGGAAATAGCCCAGGACGTCCGAGAAGGCAAGGTCGCGATTGAAATGATACGCCCTTATAATTACTTGTCCGTGAAAACGGCGCAGGCTTTTGGGGAAGGGATCTTTCGTTTTCTCTTTTTCGCGGGTCCAGGCATTTTCCTTATCAGTCTGATCATTCCGTTCAGCTTCCCTGCGACAGCAACTGGGTGGGGACTGTATTTGATCAGCTTGATGTGTGCGTTTTTGATCAATACACAAATCAATCTGGTGACAGGCTTGCTTACTTTCTTCCTGTTCCGAAACGATGGCATGATGCGAGCCAAGCGGGTCGTGGTGGATCTGTTGTCTGGTCTCGTGCTGCCGATCAGCTTTTTCCCCGGTTGGGCGCAAACGGTAATGGGGTATCTTCCATTTCAGGCGGTCAACTACTATCCGAGCTTAATCTTCACAGGTGCGATTACAACGGAACGCTCTTGGGAATTGATCGGTTTTCAGGTGATTTGGATGTTTGTCATACTGGTTCCCATCTTGGTGATGTGGCGTCTTGCCCGCAACAAGCTGGTTGTGCAAGGAGGGTAGAGCATGCAAGACATGAGACATATTTTCAGTATTTTTGCCGACTACCTGAGCCAGTACTTCAAGACGAGACTTGCCTACCGAACAGATTTTCTCGGGGATTTTGTGTCCAATCTGGTTTCTGAGTTGATCAATCTTGTCTTTATTGTTGTTGTGTTCACCCATGTTCCGCTGATGGGGGATTGGACGCGTGACGAGATTATCTTTATCTATGGGTTCTTTTTGGTTCCATACGCATTATTCTCGATGTTCTTCGGTTTTTGGGACTTCAACGAACGGTACATCATCCGGGGCGAGATGGATCGCATCCTGACGAGACCGATCCACAATCTGGCGCAGGTGTGCCTCGAGTCGATTGCGCCAGACCGCATTTTTGGCGTCATAACCGGGATCATCATCATGGGGTATGCTGCCATTCAACTCGATTTGTCGTTTTACTGGTACGACGTGTTCATCTTTATCGGGCTCTCGATCAGCGGGGCACTGATTTACGGTGGCGTGTATACCGCGATTGCTGCTGTTAGCTTCTTTTCCGACTCGCGGACAGGGATTGCCCCGATGATATACAACATCCAGCAATACGGGCGCTATCCGGTAGACGTGTACAACAAGGCTATTCGCTTTGTGCTCACCTACGTGCTGCCGTTTGCTTTCGTAGGTGTTTATCCTGCGGCTTACTTTTTGCGCAAGGAAGTTTGGTACACATATGCGGCAATGACGCCGGTAGTGGCTGTTATTTTCTTCGGGATTGGGCTGTTGGTTTGGAACTGGGGAGTCACGAAGTATCGGGGAGCGGGTTCTTGATGATTTATAATCCGAAGTCGTTGTGAGGTAAAAAAAGACCATCCCGGCTGCAACCGGAACGGTCGGTACAATAGGCGCTTCCCGCAAAGGGGTGCGGCTCAATACTATGTCGCGAAATAGACCGCAGAGCTGTCAACTCAAGGGCGGTCTATTTCTTTTTGGTCAAGGTAACAACCAAGCCGATCTCCCCCCTTTCTATGGGGATGAGCCGCGACCACCCTTGAGGAGCCGATTCTATTGTGCAAGCGAATGATAGCATAATGTGCTCTCTAGTTAGCAAGTGTCTTTTTTATTCGCTATTCGCACTAAACACATCGGAAAAATAAATAAGAAGTGTCGCTTTGGCAGTTTCCTCTATTGTCAAATCAAAAAACAGCAGTATAATATGCTGTATACAACTACACATTCCTTCGGGGCAGGGTGAAATTCCCGACCGGCGGTGATCATGCTTTACGCATGTTAAGCCCGCGAGCCTCCCGAGCGTAAAGTTGCGACGGAGTGCAGGATCTGGTGTGATTCCAGAGCCGACAGTACAGTCTGGATGGGAGAAGGATGACGACAGTACGTTTATCACACGTGCTTGTTTACCTGTGCAAACGGGATGAGAACGTAGAGGCCAGCCCTCTTGTTTCTTGTACCTTTTATTTGCGCATGGTTTTGTCATACGCTTGCAAATGCCCTGTGGAACATAGCCACAGGGTTTATTCTGTTTGTGTAACAAGACGTGTGAGCATACAACGACTGTTGCCATTCCTCAAGAAGGAGTAGAAAAATGAGGAGATGGTAAACATGAAAGAAACAGCGCTGCATTCTTCGCGCACACGTGCAACCCAAAAGCTGGTGACGATTCCCATGCTGGCGGCCGTTGCATTTATTCTGCAGTATCTCGAGGTTCCCGTACCACTGATGCCAAGCTTTTTGAAGCTCGACTTCAGCACACTCCCGGCATTGATCGGGGGACTCATGTACGGACCTGTAGCTGGCATTATTATCGAGGTACTGAAAAATACACTGCACATGCTCTTCAAAAATACAGATGGCCTTTTGATCGGTGAACTCGCAAACGTCGTAGCAGGATCAAGCTTTATTTTTGCGGCTGTCTACATGCAGCGTCTGGGCCAAGGCAAAAAAGGCTTCCTGACTGGTCTCGCTCTGGGGACGGTTTTGATGACGATCGTAATGGCTGTGGCAAATGCATATGTGCTGTTGCCTGCGTACGCTGTGCTTTATCAAATGCCGATTGAACAGCTCTTGACTATGTTCAACGCGACAAGCATCTGGTCATTGGTTCTGTACGGAATCGTGCCGTTCAATCTCTTCAAAGGTGTTATGATTTCAGTGGTCGCGTATCCGATCTACGTGAAGCTCGGCTCCAGAATCGCTGCGCGTACCAACAATTGACAACCACGACATGACTCGCTAATATGTTAACTTAATAGAAAGTTTCAAAAGGCTATGAAAGGACCCGCAGATATTCCCACGTTACAGAGAGTCGGCCCTAGTCTGGAAGGCTGATACGTAAAGGATAACTGCATCCCATCCTGAAGCCGCTGGTGAAGAGCTTAGCCGGATGCCCACCGTTATCGGGTTATCGAGAGGACTATGGCGTATTGCTATGGTCAATCAGGGTGGTACCGCGGAAGTTAATCCTCCGTCCCTTTTTGGGATGGGGGATTTTTTGCATTTTACGTAAGAACAAAAAGGAGCGTAGACGGATGAAAGAGGACAAAGCGTTTGTAAAAGAAATTACACCGCAATCGGAGGATTTTTCGCGTTGGTACATCGATGCCATCAAAAAGGCGGATTTGATGGACTACACGCCGGTGCGCGGCTGCATCGTTTTCAAGCCGGATGGCTTTGAGCTATGGGAGCGAATTCAAGAGGCGATGAATAAGCGCTTCAAGGAGACAGGGCATCGCAATGCCTATTTCCCGATGCTGATCCCCGAGTCCTTCTTTCAAAAAGAAAAAGAGCATATCGAGGGCTTCAATCCAGAGCTGCCTTGGGTAACAGAGGCTGGGGGCGAGCCGCTAGAGGAAAAGCTCGCACTACGTCCAACCTCCGAGACGATCATCGGGCATATGTACAGCCAATGGATTCAGAGCTATCGGGACCTGCCTGTATTAATCAATCAGTGGGCAAACGTGTTTCGCTGGGAGAAGCGGACAATGCCGTTCTTGCGGACATCGGAATTTCTCTGGCAAGAAGGCCACACGGCACATGCGACAGAGGAGGAAGCTCGTCAGGAAACGATGCAAATGCTGGAAATTTACCGAGAGGTCGTTGAGCAGGAGCTGGCCATTCCGGTTTGGAAGGGACAAAAAACACCAAGTGAACGCTTTGCGGGTGCTGTTGACACGTATTCCATTGAAGCGATGATGAAGGATGGCAAAGCAGTGCAGGCGGGCACCTCGCACTATTTGGGCGATAAATTCGCGCGCGGTTTTGAAATCAAGTTTTTGGATCGCGACAATCAGTTCAAGTACGTTCACACCACATCATGGGGCACCTCTACGAGACTGATTGGTTCGATGATCATGGTGCATGGCGATGACCGCGGTCTCGTGTTGCCGCCTCGCATGGCTCCGACGCAGGTGATTATGATCCCGGTCGGTCCGATGAAGCTGCGCGAGAAAGTCATGGAGGCGTTTGATCCGCTCTTTGACGAAATCAAGGCCGCAGGAGTGCGTGTCCGTGCTGATCTTCGCGAAGAAACACCAGGCTGGAAGTTCAATGAGTGGGAAATGCGCGGGGTTCCTCTGCGTCTGGAGCTCGGCCCCCGTGACGTGGAAAATGGTCAAGTGATTTTGGCTCGACGCGATACAGGGGAGAAGGTGACGGTCTCACTTGAAGGTATCGCGCAGACCGTTGTTCAACTGTTGGAAGAGATTCAGCAAAATATGTTCCAAAAAGCACTAGCATTCCGTGATGAAAACTCACATCTGGGGATCGACACACTGGAGCAGCTATCCGCTCATATTGCCAAAAACGAGAGCGAAAACAAAACGAGCGGATGGGTGTTAGCTGGCTGGTGTGGGGATGACGCTTGTGAATCGAAGATCAAGGAAGAAACCAAGTTCACCTCTCGCAACATCCCGTTTGAGCCTCCTGTACAAAAGAAAGTTTGCCTTTGCTGCGGCAAAGAGTCACAGCATAGTGTCTGGTTCGGACGGGCGTATTAATCAAAAAAGGGTGTGTCCACGCTTTTGCGGCAGGGGCACACCCTTTTTTCAACTAGCGTCCGAGAATCCAATCGGTAAAAGCTTGCACATCCGTAAAGTGGTAGTCAGGCTCGGGATCGAATTTTCCCGACTTTTGTGTAACCAAAAGCCAATCCACACCGACTGTTCGCAAACCAGCGGCACGACCAGCCAAAACATCAGCATCACTGTCACCTACGAAAATGGTTTCCGCAGGAGTTGCGCCTAGCTGTTTCATAGCAGTAAAAATACCTTCTGGATGAGGCTTTGGATGTGTGACCTCATCCCCTGTAATCACGACGGAAAAATACGAATCTAATCCCCATTCTCGAAGGGAGATGTCAGCGCTTTTTCGTCCTTTTCCTGTTACGATTCCCATTTGGATATCGGCTGCGTGAAGTTCGTCGAGCATCATTCGGATATTTTCCGGATTTTGTACGCGGGAGTGTTCATCTGTGTATACACGATAAAAATGTGCGAAGGCGTTGTCATGCGCATGTGGGGGAAGCTTGCTTTGCAAGATGCCTGTCTCTGTGGGGCCAAAGAGAGCTACAATCTGCTCGTCCGTATAATGCTCTTGTAAAAACTGCTGAAAGGTGGAGCGAAAAGCGGTGAAGATCAAGGGGAGGGTATCGGCAACTGTGCCGTCGAAATCAAACAAGATCGTCCGCATTGGAGTCCTCCTTTGATTAGAAAATGAAAGAAAACCATCGTATCTGATGGTTTTCTTGGTGACTTACTCATCCGAATCATCAAAAGGATCATCTGAATCATCTGTTGGATCAGCCGGAGTCAATGGGAACAAGATGTCGAAAAACTTGAATTTTCGACGGCCAGATTCCTTTTTGAACCCTTTGTACTTTTGCAACAGCTCAGAGATGTCTTCCACAAATTGATTACGTTCTTCTTGACTCAAATAAAATTCAGTCAAATTAAAAGCGAACGTATTTTTGTATTCCTTCCGAACATCCTGGTCGCTTGCGACGAAGCGATTGAGCGTTCGCATGAGGTCCTTTTCCGTAGTACGAAACGGAGTAAACATGACATCACTTAATTGTTGAGCGTTTTCTTCAATCATCAATTGAAGCTTGACCTGAATGACCTTGGCAACAGGCTCATAATATTTCTCCACAATGGAGCCTTTTACCCGGGTATCCACTTGCTCGAGCAGTCCAACACGCACGAGCTCTTTCACATGGTAATGTAGCCGTGCTGCATTTTCGCCTAGTTCTGTAGCGATTTGTTTGGCCGTTCTGGGCTCCAAATCTTCAAAGAGTTCCAAAATTTTAACCCGTTCCGCTATAGCAAGCGATTTTAGCGCTTCTGGATCTGTTACTTCAAAAAACTCTTTCATGCGAATTCACCATCCAACTGACTAGGCAAAATTTTATTTTTTTTAATTCTATCCTTTTCTGAATCAAAGCGCAACTTGTATGCGGATGAAGTGACTACTAGATTGTGGTAAAATGGGACCAGCGAAAACAGGATATTATCGAGAGGAGGGAAAAGTTTGACGGCAGTAGGACAAGCTGCACCTGCATTTACTTTGCAGGCGAGCAATAATCAGACCCTCTCACTTTCCCAATTTCATGGTCAAAATGTAGTGCTTTATTTTTATCCGAAGGACCAAACGCCAACATGTACCACAGAAGCATGCGACTTCCGTGACTTCCATTCAGGCTTTGCCGAGCTGAATACAGTTGTTCTCGGAATCAGTCCGGATTCTGTGAAATCGCATGATAAATTTATCGCGAAGCACGAATTGCCTTTTCCGCTTCTGGCAGATCCAGATCACCAAGTGGCAGAGGCTTATGGCGTGTGGGTGTTGAAAAAAATGTACGGACGAGAGTACATGGGCATTGAACGCACGACGTTCGTCATCGACAAAGAAGGCAACATCGCAAAAGTATGGCTAAAAGTAAAAGTCAAAGGACATGTGCAGGAAGTGCTTCAATTTATTAAGGAAGAGCTTCAATCCTAACGTTTATTTCGCAATGGGCGAATGGAGGAAAACAGATGAGTGTATCCACGGAATATGTTGTACAAAGCTTTTGCCAATTGGCGAACATCCCAAGTCCATCCGGCAATACGGAAAAAGTAATGGCCTGGGTTGCACAAGAATTAGAAAAGCTTGGCGTTTCCTATAAACGGACAAACAAAGGGGCACTCGTTGCAACAGTAGCGGGGGCCCATAACGAAAAGGCAAGACTCTTGACCGCTCACGTCGATACACTGGGCGCGATGGTAAAAGAAATAAAGAGCAACGGGCGCTTGAAGCTGACTTTGATCGGCGGCTTTGCATTCAATGCGATTGAAGGAGAGCACTGCGTTGTAGAGACTAGTAGCGGTCGTCTTGTAACCGGTACCATTTTGTCCACCAAAGCTTCCGTGCATGTATACAGCTCAGAAGCGGGGAAAGCTGAGCGCAATGAGGCGAACATGGAAGTCCGACTGGATGAAAAAGTCACAAACAAGGAGCAAGTCCTTGCGCTTGGGATTTCCGTCGGAGATTTCGTCTCCTTTGATCCGCGGGTGACGGTAACGGATAGCGGCTTTATCAAGTCCCGCCACATTGATGATAAAGCAAGCGTAGCTGTGCTCTTGGGGGTTCTGAAGGAGCTGAGTGAATCCGGCGTGAAGCTGCCTTACACCACGCACTTTTTTATCAGCAATAATGAAGAGATCGGCTATGGCGGCAATTCCAGCATCCCTGATAACGTGGTGGAGTACCTGGCTGTCGATATGGGCGCGATTGGGGACGGACAGACGACAGATGAGTATTGCGTGTCCATTTGTGCGAAGGATTCCACTGGACCTTACCACTACGGATTGCGCAGCCATCTGACCAAGCTCGCACAAGCGAACGGTCTGAACTACCAAGTGGACATTTATCCCTACTATGGTTCCGACGCAAGTGCTGCGCTGAGAGCAGGATATGACGTTGTCCATGGTTTGATCGGACCGGGAGTAGATGCATCCCACTCTCATGAACGTACACATAAAGAAGCGCTCGACAACACGGCGAAGCTCGTGATGGCCTACCTTCAATCAGAAGAAATGCAAGCATAGGAGGGCCGTATGAGCAATATGTATCAATGGGCTGACTACTATGATCTCACGCAGCGCGGTGTCGCGGGTGATGTTGACTTCTATCTGGAGCAAGCCAAGCAAGCAGGCGGAAAAGTGCTGGATCTTGCTTGCGGCACCGGAAGAATCAGCATTCCGATGGCGCAGGCTGGCATCGACGTTACCGGAATTGACCTTTCCCAGGATATGCTGGCGAGGGCTCAGGCAAAAGCAGAGGAACAAGGTGTGACATCCGGCTTGAGGCTATTGCAAGGGGATATGCGCGCCTTTGATCTGCAAGAGTCATTTTCGCTGATTATGATTCCTTTTCGGTCGTTTTTGCATCTGTTGCATGTTCAAGAGCAAATGAAGGCATTGACCTGCATTCGCAAGCATCTGGCTCCAGGCGGGAAGTTCATCATGAACGTGTTTGTGCCCAAGATTCATCATTTTTACGAGGAAAATGAAAAAATGTCCTTGCGTGGCACCTACCCACTCCCGTCAGGAGAAGAGGTTGCGATGTGGGATTACACCCGCTATGACCATTTTCAGCAACTGTCCGAAGTGACACGCATATACGAGCGTACGGATGCACAGGGAGTTGTGACGGAACGGGTGAAAGGTCGATTTACTCTCCGCTACATATTCCCTGCGGAGCTCCATCACCTGCTTCGTTTAAACGGCTTGAAGGTCACACAACGATACGGTTCTTTTGCAAAGACACCTTTTGACGCAAATAGCTCAGAATTGATTCTGGTCGCAGAACCTTTGTAAACGGAACCTGTGGAGGGGATATGGAATGAAGATTTATACAAAGTCAGGGGATAAAGGTGAGACGTCGCTGGTTGCAGGTGTCCGCGTGCCTAAGTTTGCGGACCGTGTAGAGGCGTACGGTACATGCGATGAAGCAAACTCGCAGATTGGATTGGCACTGGCTCTGTTGCCTGCGACAGAAGAGTGGAAGGAATTGCAGGATGTCTTCCATGTCATTCAGACAAAGCTGTTCCATGTAGGAGCTGAGCTGGCGACGCCAGAAGGCAAGAAGGTAGGTTGGCCAATTGCAGAAGAGGATGTTACTTTTCTGGAAGAGCAAATTGATATGCTAGATGCAAAGTTGCCTCCGCTCACCAATTTTATTTTGCCTGGCGGACATCCAGCAGCGGCTGCCTTCCATGTTTCGCGTACGGTCGTCAGACGTGCAGAGCGCAAAGCAGTTCATGTGGCACAGCAGGAGCAGGTAAACCCGTCTGTGGTCAAATACCTCAACCGATTGTCCGATTATCTGTTCGTTGTGGCTCGTCATATAAATAAAGAGACAAGTGCAGTTGAAAAAACGCTCCACGAATAGGAAAAAGCCCCCTGGGATTAAGCAGGGGGCTTCAACTTTTTATTAGGCACGCAGGTAAGTGGAGATTCCCGGAAGAAAGTCGATTTTCTCTGTGTGAAAAGTATCGTAGAGAAGCTTTCCGTCCTTACATGCGTTTCCTTCTAGCAGCATAGTGAGCTGCGTGTTGGTAATCGGGAAGAATGGAAATCTCTCCATTATATTTACCACAGGCTTCATGAAAGCAAGGGGAATGTGAATTTTATTGACCTTCCGTTTTCCGATTGCCTCGCCAATCTTATCTAGGATTTGCCCGTAGGAGAGTGGTTCGGGCCCACCTGTTTCGTAAATTTGATTGGTTGATTCGGGTCTGCTCAAGGCTTGGACGAATACATCTGCCACTGTCTTGCGAGCGACTGGCTGTAAAGGGTAGGAGCCATCGCCAATGACCGGTGTGACAGGTAACCGGACCAGATCGGCGAGCATGTTCACGAATTCATCCCCAGGACCAAAAATGACAGATGGACGGAAAATGACGTACGGAATACCGCTTGTTTGCACAAGCTGCTCCGCTTCATATTTGGTTCGGTGATAGGCGCTCGTGGCGTTTTCGCGTGCGCCAAGAGCACTCATATGGACAAAGCGCTTGATTCCAGCTTGCTTGGCGGCCTCTAGTACATTTTTTGTACCCTCTACATGGATACGAGAGAAGTGAATGTCTTTCCCCGGTTGTTCGCGAATAATTCCGACGAGGTGGATGACAGCATCGCAGCCTTGCATCGCTCTCATCAATGATTCTTTATCAAATAGATCGCCAGTCGCCTCCGTTATATGTGGATTGGCGGTTTCGTTGTAGGGAAGCTTACCTGTTGAACCAGCTCTGGTGAGGCAAACCGTCTCATATCCTTCTGCCTGCAAGCGCTCGAGTATACCCCGTCCAACAAAACCTGTGGCACCAGTCAGGAATACTTTCATGGAAAACCTCCTCCCGTTAAATACTTCCAGACTCATTGTACAACAGTTGTAGTCTACGGTGCTATCGATCACTGTGTTGACCAAGGCGGTATAATGTAGGGAAAAGGGGGATATATTTATGGCACAACGCAAAGTACCTGTTGCCGACATTTTGGATAATTTGCAGCAGCTTTATCCGGATGCGCACTGTGAATTGAATTATACAACCCCGTTTGAACTTCTCATTGCGACCATTCTTTCGGCCCAATGTACAGATAAACGGGTGAATGAGATTACCGCACCCATGTTCCAGCAGCTAAACCAGCCGGAGCATTACCTTCATTTGACACAGGAAGAAATGGAAGAGCATATAAAAGGGCTCGGGTTGTATAAGAATAAGAGTAAAAACATTTTAGAGACCTGTAGAATCTTGTACGAAAAATACAATAGCGAAGTTCCACAAACGCACGCCGAGCTCGAAGCATTGCCGGGAGTAGGGAGAAAGACTGCAAATGTCGTTTTGTCCAATGCATTCGGGATTCCTGCGATCGCGGTGGATACGCATGTATTCCGCGTAGGAAACCGGTTAGGTCTTGCGAATAGCGACAATGTGGATGAAGTGGAGCGTCAGCTCATGAAGCGCATTCCAAAAGAGAAGTGGACGGATGCGCATCATTGGCTAATCTGGCACGGCAGACGTGTATGTTCGTCGCGCAATCCGCAATGCGGTAGCTGTACCCTTCAATCCATGTGTAAGTTTGCACAGGCGGAAGCCAAAAAGGCCAAAAAACCTGCAACTAAAAAGCCAGCAAAAGCAAAGGGATAAACTTGATTTTCCACTTCTTTCTGTTCAAATCGGCTGAATGGATATTGACAGTTTTCGCCGACTAGACGTACACTTATTTATAGTAATTCTAATCAATGACATTAGAGAAGCTTGTTCTTTTGTCTTGCGAAAGACTGTGGGGTGTAACAAGATGGTACAACGTGTGGAAAAAGCTGTTGAAATCCTGAAGAATACCGGGGTTCGCATGACACCTCAGCGCCATGCAATTTTGACCTATTTGCTGGAAACGATGACTCACCCGACGGCTGACGAAATATATAAAGCCCTTGAAGGCAAATTCCCGAATATGAGCGTTGCAACGATTTATAACAATCTACGAGTCTTTAAAGATGCTGGATTGGTTACAGAGCTCACTTACGGGGATGCGTCCAGCCGATTTGATGCCAATGTGGAAGAAGATCATTATCACGCGATCTGTTCTTCCTGTGGTGCAATCAGGGACTTCCACTTTCCGTATTTGCGGGATGCAGAAGTAGCTGCTTCCAAAGACATCGGCTTCAAAGTAACCGGACATCGTATGGAAGTTTATGGCGTTTGTGATTCCTGTCAAAAGAATCCCCACTAAGAATGTATTGGATGGATGAGCACCTCCTGCTTGAATCGGATAATCCCGGTGATGCAGGAGGTGTTTGTTTTTGGGGGACATACCCCTTTCTGTCGATATCTGTAACCTTTTGGCTTCTCGTACGTCTTCTTCTTGGTAGGAAGCTTGTCCGTGAATTACCAGAATACAAAAGGTTGTGAATGGATTGAACCAACGCTATGATCGGAATAATGAGTCAAATCATACAGCCCAAGTCAGAAGACAGGCTTATGTACCGGGAAGCAGGTGGAGATTATGAGCAGGGAGTCAGGTAGAGCTCTGCGACCAAGACGAAGAAAACGAAGGGCTTTTGGCAGGCTGATTTTGTTGAGCTTTTTCTTGTTGGCCATCTTCGGCAGCATTTACTGGTTTTTTGTACTCCGTGCCTCGACTGAGCATGTGCAGCCGTATGACGGTGATAAAAATGTAATTGTATACGAAGGCTCGCGAAAAGAGTCCACGTATTTATTGGAGTCAGAGCAAATATTGCTGCCCTTTGATTTCATTAAGGAAAACATTGATTCTGCGATTTTTTGGGATGAGCCAACACGTTCCGTTATTGTCACCACGAAGGATAAGGTGCTTCGGATGGAGAGCGGAGAAGTTGTCGCCTATCTGAACAAAAAACCTGTGGATTTACTCGTTCCGGTGAAAGAGGTAGACGGCACACGCTATGTCCCGTTGGATCCATTGGAAAAGCTATACCCTTATTCTTTTGAGCGAAAAGCAGATACGGGTGTCCTGGTCGTCGAAAAAGAGGGCTACGAAATCCAGCAAGCGAAAGTGATCGCTGCCGAGGAAAAACAAGCGGTCCGTACCGGGGCTTCTCACCGAACCCCGATTGTAGCAGAGCTGTCTGCGGGT